>NZ_JAEVHL010000001.1 GCF_016803395.1 Micromonospora tarensis
GCTCCTCGCGACCTGGACCGGCGCCTGCCTCACCTGCCACCGACCCGTGAAACCCTTACACCGCAACAAACGCCACAGAACCTAACAAAGCACTACTAGCCGCCGTACCGAACATCGCCTATCAAGGCGAGCAAACAGACCTCGCCGGACGGGCCGGCCTCGGCTTCACGGTGACCGCCGACGGCTCCACGACGCAGCTCATCATCAACCCCGGCACCGGTGAACTCCTCTCCGCGCGCGAACAAGTGTCCGGCACCCGGCCGGGCCTGTTCTCCTGCGTGCTGATCCTCGAGCGTGGCCACGCCACCAACGACACCGGAACACCTTCCACGCAACCCTGAGGTAGCCCGGCTAATGACGGGTCCCTGCCCACCCCGAACAGCAACCGATACTTGAAGAGACCGTTGTCCGAAATCGGCCTGTTTCAGGCTCTGCTCTACCGGACCGCCGGGTGCGGCCTGACGACCGAGGCCCGGTGCCGTCCGTAGATCCAGTCAAGCGCTGCGGCTCGCGGCGGGCCAACGGCGTGAAATGCGCGTCGATTGGACCCGACGCGACCCGCGCGTAGCAGCCGACTGCTGGCCAACATTGATCACGCACTCGGGTTGCCCGTCGAGGACCGGCAACACCTGCACGCGGTGCTGACACCGTGATTCCCAAACGAACCGCCGCATCGATGATGTCGGTTCTGGCCTGTCGGCATCGTGCTCAAGCGGTGCGTCTGTCACGCTTGTCCGATGACCGAATGGCTGTCGTTCTCGCCTGAAGGAGAACGGGTGAGGCTGAGGCCACCGGGTTACGGCGATGAGCCAGCTTTGATCGAGATGGCAACCGACCCGCACGTTCGTTCATACATCGGCGGTCCGATCGATCCGACGGTCGCGGCAGCCAACGCGATGCAAAAAATCAGCGCCCAGGCGTGGGGCCAGTTCGTGATCGTCGGGCGCGTGAGCGGCGAGGTCGTTGGAAGCGGAAGCCTCGCGCGGAAGCGTGGCCCGTGGGAGGTGTCCTACCAGCTCCGGCGCGCGTACTGGGGGCACGGGCTGGCCGGCGAAGCGGTCGAGCTGATCCGCGTCTGGTTCTTCGAGAACCTCGACGAGAACCTGCTGATAGCCACGACTCAACGAGCGAACGATCGATCCAAGCGGTTGCTGTCGCGGGCGGGCGCGGTATTCGCCGGCACGTTCGAGCAGTACGGGTTGGTGCAGGAGCGGTTCGAGTTCCACCGTGGCGGGCACCCGCCACTGCGCCCTGACGCGTGAGGGCTTCCGCTCCTCATCGCCCCGTGCAGGTCGACGGCCGGGCAAGCAAACCGACCGCGGACCTGCCAAGCTAGGTGTCTTGCCGGGCCAACAGCTCGTTGCTGGTCTCGCTGTAGCTGGCAGTACCACGTCTGACATAGAGATGGACCAGTGGCGAGGCACCACATCTTCCGTACACCGACCACGGGTGCAGGCTGCTGAGCCTTCTCCGATCGAACTCGTCCGAGTCCACCCGCGCGAGCGACGAGCGCGGCGGCGACGGCTTCCTGGATTCTGGCTATGAGTGATGACCGCCGGTCTCTAGGCCTGGACCGCGGGGTGCAGCTCGGACCCGCCCCAAGGACGAGGCCCGCCACCCGTCGCTCCGCCGTGCTGCCCCCGCCGCTACGAGGGGCGGGACGCACCGCTGTTTAAGCACAACGCCTATGTTCGCCATCGATCGCCATCTCCCGAACCGGCTCACCAGCCGCGATCCTCTCGCAAAGCCGCAGCAGACCAGGATGCTGACGCAGGCGCACATACCCCTGTGGCGGATGGAAGCGGCCGAGTTCGGCGCGCACTTCCGCCACGGAGAGGCCCGGATACTCACGGATCCGCCGAACCGGCATGGCGAAAGCCTGATCAAGGCCTTCGACGTACTCGAGGACGGTTGAACCGTTGCCCTGGCGAACCCGCTCAGCGATCTCGGCGATGCGCTCGGGAGAATCCACGATCGCTGGCGCAAGGTCGATGACAGACACCTAACCGACTCACGGGCGCGGTGAGGTAAACGAACCAACGTGTCGCTTGACCTTGGATGAACCTACGACGGAATTCGTGAACCTTCGCATGCCGCCAAAAGAGTTCATAGTAATCCGGATTCAGGGCCATCAGGACGGGCTCAGGGCCGGCTAAAGGGTCACCCTCCCCGAAGAGAGACTCCTGCACCGAGGCGGCACGCCACGCGTTGGACATCAGGCATAGCCTTCCGACGACATGGCCAGCGCTAGGCTGGTCCAGCCGCCTGGATGCGGGCGGCGAACGGACGGATCCCGGGCAGCATTACCCCTCGATCGCGGGCAAGGAGGTCAGCGGTCAGATCCTGCGCCCAAGGCCGATACCGCACCTCTTGGGGGGCCGTCGCCTCGGCCTCCTGCAACGCCACCCACGCCTCCGCGGCCCGGCCGCGACCCATCCATGCCAGCGCGACGTCTTCCCAGTAGCGGGCCCGACGCTCCGGCGTCGTGAACAGTTCGATCCGCACTCGGGAAGCATGATCGACGGCTGCGCCGAAGTCGCCGAGCGCCCGTGCGATTCCCGACCGGTACAGCTCAAGATCGTTTGGTCCAAATCCGGACGCCGTGCCGGAAGTCAACGCATCTCCTGCCTCCGCAGCCAGTGTCCACGCATCGTCGCGTCGGTCTGCGCGAGCAGCGGTGTAGGCGGCCGTCGCCAGCATCGACGCGTACAGGGACACATCCCTGCCGGCTTTCAAACGGGTGTGCTCCCGGAGGTGAGCCGCAGCTTGAATGACCATTCGCTGCGCCTCATCGTGGCGGCCTGATCGGCGCAACACCACGGCGGCCGTCCGGTATGTCTCCGCGAGCGTGTGGAGGTCGTCGCACGCTCGCGCCGCCTGCACCGCCCGGTCCGCCATCGACCACGCCACGCCAGGATCGTGCAATTTCACGCTGAGGCGCGTCGCCAGGCCATAAACCTCAGCGAGCACTGTCTGCACTGAGCCTGCCCGGTCGGTCGGTGCCGCGTCACGGGTCGCCTCGGCGGCGCGCAGCAACTCCGGCAGTTGTCGTGCGAGCTGCTGATAGCGGACCGCGTGGAAGTTGGCTGACGCTTGCGACATCGTTGTTCGCAGGGCGTCGATGGTGACGGGTGCCGCGCCTGGGGCGGCGGGCTCAAACAGCAGCCGGTCATGACCAACTACGGCTGCCGATCCGATTGCCGGCGCGGACGCGCCCAGCACGACACCGCCGAGCGTCCCGGTCACCAACGTCCGTCGCCGCATGTCGCTGTCCTCTCTCTCACCGCTCAGGGCTAGCAGCCGACCCTGCGAGAGCGACCGCCTCGTCTAACGCCCCCAGCAGACGCGGCGCCGGGCCTCCGCTGCGCCACGGGTTGGGGTAGACGGGCCGGCCGCAGTGCACGGACTCCGCTAGCCGGGGGCAGCCCTACCCTTTCACCTCCCGGAGCCTTCGGACCTCAGGCCCGGGGGTGTCGCCTGGTGTTGCCTCGGAATTGGCGCCAGGCGATACGACGCCGAGCTTGTACTAGCTTTATCCCTCGTCGCCGCAGGAGGTGGCAGACCAGGGATACCGCTCCTTCTAGGGGCCGACAACGGCGTTGGCCAGCGCCCCTATCCGAACCGTCGGGTGTAGCGTTCAGCGCTGCAGCGGCCGGCACGGACCCCCACGCCCGGCCGCCACTTTGCAACGACTGCGAGGCCGGTCCGTCCTGCAAGGGAAGGACCGCCCTCCTGGTGGGGAGGATCGGGGGCTGTGGGCGATGACCTCACGCTCGGGCAGCGGCTCTCCGGGCTCGAGGCTATCCAGGGGTGCGGTGGCGGGCTATCAGCAATATTCGGGTGCACTGCGGCGCTGGCCCAGGAAGCCGAAGTCATCGCGCCAGCCCCTGTCTCCCTGACGAGCGATACAGGCTCCTCCCATTGTCGGAGGGGCCTGTATCGCCATCGTGGGACTGCCGTGTTGCTGAGGGGGACGTGAACTATGCCGCTTTTCGGTGCTTGCGGGGAACGAGTTTGGTGGCGGCCTCGGCGGTGGAGCGCTTGAGTTCCTGCAGGACGGACGTGTAGGTGTCGGCGGTGAGTTTGTAGTTGGCGTGGCCGAGGGTGTCTTGGATTTCCTTGATGCTGGCGCCGGCGGCGAGCATGAGAGTCGCGGCGGTGTGCCGAAGGTCGTGGAACCTGACGGGCGGCAGACCGCTTGCGGCGAGGTGACGATCGAAGCGGTCAGTGATCAGCTCGGGATGCCAAGGTCGGCCGTCGCGGCGGACGAAAAAAATATCACTATTGTGCCACTTCGCCCCGGCGGTGAGTTTCCATGTAGCGCGTCGAGCAAGGTAGGCCCGCAGTACGTTGACGGTGTCGTCGGCGAGCGGTACGGCACGGTCGCCGGCGGCGGACTTCACTTCCTTCGTAATGATCTTGTAGCCGACGCTGGTGCGTTGTTCGGTGATGGTGATCTCACCGTTGCCAAGGTCGACGTCGTAGTTGTGCAGGCCTGCGAGTTCGCCTCGGCGGGGCCCCGGTGAACGGCGAGGTCGAACAGTGCGGACAGTTCGGGATCGGCGCTCTCGACGTAGTCCAAGAACTCGCCGGCCTGGGCGGGCGTCCAGACCATGACGGCGCTGGGGCGGCGCCCGGTTTGCCGCCAGCGGTTGACGGCAGAGGCGGTCCACAGCCGTGGCTTGGGCGCGGCGCCGGACTTGAGGTGAACCGACTCGGCGGGGTTGTTCTCGACGAGTTGGTGGCGGTAGAGGCGCCGGGCGTCGTTGAGTGCCTTGCGCAGGGTTGCCAGGATGCGATGCATGCTGGCCGGGCCGACGGTGCGTACACCCTTGACCGTGTCTCGGACCGCCTTGTCGGTGCTGGCCTTTAGCGCGAGGATTTCGGCGTTGCGCTCTTCGATAGCGACGAAGACGGTTTGGATGTGTCCGGGGGTGAGCGTGTTCAGCGGTACGTGGCCGATCTTCGGTTTCCAGTAGTTGGTGATGTGGTCGCGGTAGCTGCGCAGGGTGGCCGGTGCGAGCCCCGTGCGGTTGGCGATCCAGGTGTCGAGGTACACGCCGAGGGTGATGGCCTTGCCGGCAGCGGTTTCGCCGGTGTGGATTCGGTGGGTGATGGTGTCGCGCTCGGGGAGTGCCTCGCCGGCTTTGAGGCTGTGCAGGAGGTCGGCGATGTGTTGGCGCATCAGCGCGTTGGTGCCGGCGAGGTCGAGCAGCGCGCGGGCGTTGTCGCGTTCGCTGGCTGCATGCTCGCGGTTGGTGAAGCCGGAGCGGCGTATTTGCCGGCGCTTGTTGCCGGCGTCGGTGGGCAGTTCGAGTTGGTATGCCCAATTGCCGTGGTGGGGGTTCCAGCCGTCGCCGCGGCGCAGCTTGGGGCACTTCGCTCCGAGCCGCTTGCCGTCCTTGCGGCAGCCGCACTGCTTGGTGATCGAGCCGTCGGCCATGGAAGGTGCCTCCCTCGAACGGGGATGCCGCCGGTGGCAGCATCTGATTATCGGGCGTCGCGCGTGGTTGATCGACGCTCGTCACGGCGCAACGGTCAAGTCGCCGGCGGTCGGCGGTTTGGGTGGGTGGCGGTGAGGACGGCGATGATCGCGGTCACGGATACCCGGTAGCGGGAGCCGATTTTGATGACCGGCACCGGCAGAGTGTCGGCTTGCGCCATGGCATAGGCGGTGGAGCGGGGCAGTCCGAAGATCTGCCCGACGGTGGCGATGTCGGTGACGGTGCCGAGCGCTCGGATTTGATCGATGGTCCAGTTGAGGTGATCGGGGGTCGACGGGCTGGCTGGTGAGGGCTGGGAAGTCATCGTGGTGTGCCTTTCATGAGGCGATCAGTTGCCGGTGGGGGTGGAGCCGGTTGCCCTCCGTGGGGGTGCCGGACTTGGTGAGGTGCGATCACTCGAAAGTGCGGGCCGTCGGCGGTCAGCCTTAAGGCAGGCTCGCGTATGGAGAGATAGCTCCGCTTCCGCACCCAGTTGACGGTGAGGTGCTGTGTGCAGGTGACCGTCCTTAGGCTGCCGCGAAAGCAGCTCTGCGCGTAGCCGCCGCTGGGCGGTGGTGCGAGCGCGGTCGCGGTCCGGCGCGGTGAGGGCGACGCCGATCAGGACGATTGGGGCGACGCGTAGATGCGCTTCCCGCTGATCCGGGGATGCGGCAGGTCGCCGACGATCCGCGGCGTGGTGATTCGCCTTAACGACCGGACGGTCGGCCGCCCGCGGTAGGGGCTGCGGGGCTTGCAGAAATCCGATGTGTAGATCAATGAGAGCGGTGACGAGCGCCTCTGCGGCAGCCCGCGCTGGCCGCGTGACCGGCTTCAAGCGCCTGTCTGTGGGCGCGCTGTGAAGCTGGTGGCGGGCGGCGTAGCCGGGTTAGTGCGGCCGGTGGGGCGGTTAGGTTGTCATCGCCAGGACGTGGTGGGTCATCTCGGTCCAAGCGACGCCGAGCGCGTTGGGATGGTCGTCGAAGCAGAGCGCGAGACAATGTCCGCCAGAGCCGTCGATGAAGGCGTAGGTGACCGTTGGTTGGCGCGCCGCCGCTTGATGGGTCTCTATGACGAGGCTCCACCGGTCGCCGTGGAGTACGACCGCAGCGCGTTCGCCGCGCAGGTTCCGGCCTACACGTATAGCAGCGGGCGTCGGTGCGGCGACGAGTTGTAAGGCCTCGTCGATGATCGTGGTTATCCGGGGGATTTCGTCGACCGGTGCGGTCAGGGCCAGAACTGGGAAAAGGCTCGGCCGGCCGGTCCGGGCGGCAACGGTCAGCCCGGTGGCGAGTTGGTCCGCTACCCGCCGTCGGTGTCGTTGGGTGACCGTGAGGGTGGGGAGGTTGATCGTCGCCGGTCGTACGGTGACGACCGGCCAGCTGAGGTTGTCCCGTTGGCGCGGGTTGCGCGACGCGTGACGCGCCGATGATCCGGTCGTGGGCGGCAGGTCGTCGGGGCGGTCGGTCTTAGACATTTCTCGTCCTTCGTGAGCATCGTGGTGTCGGGTCCAGCTCCACAGCCGATGTCGACGCGAAGTCGGTCGTTACGTAGGCGCCCCTGTTGGCGGCTTCGAGGTCGGGCTCTGTGCGTGTCCGGTGCTGTAGCTGCTGCAAGCCGCGTAAGTGCTTTGCACCCACAGGCCGCGCGGTGAGAACACGCCGCGCTAGCCGCCGACGAGTGCAACCGGCAGAGATCAAGGGTGACAACGGACATTCCTTCGGTAGTGGGGTGGGTTGTGTCGGCAGCAGCGGGTGGGCGCACGACGTAACTTGATGGGCGCCCACCCTGAGGGCTGGCTTCGGTGTCGAGGTGACGAGGGGCGGGCGTCAGCGCGGCGGTTGCCAGCGGAGGCGGGCGATGTGGTCGACGCCGTGGTCGCTGCGGGGTCGGGCAGCGCGGGACCAGCCGGGTGTAGGCGGCCGGGTGGCGACGACGCGCCACCCGGCCGCCCGCAGGCTGGCCCCGGACTCGCCCTGTTGGGTGTAGGTGACCAACCGTCGGTAGCCGAGCGCTTTCGCGGCTCGCCAGGCGGCGCCGTAGAGCATGCTGCAGCCGTTCCGAGCGGTGTCGGCGACGGCGACGCGGGTGACTTCGAGGGTGTGGCCGTCGTCGAGCATCCGCGCGACGGGCCGGCCGACCACCGCCACCCCGACGAGAACGTCGTCCTGGGCGATGCCGAGGGAGAACTTGTGTCCTCGGGGCGGGCGGTGGTGGCGATGCCAGTCGGTGATGAATTCGCCGGCCTGAGCGAAGGTGACTGGAACGAGGCGCAGGCTCATGTCGTGTCCTGCGCCAGGTGTGGACGTAGCCGGGTGATGGCCTCGTGGTGGAACTGCTCGGC
This sequence comes from Micromonospora tarensis, assembly GCF_016803395.1. Lineage (GTDB taxonomy): Bacteria > Actinomycetota > Actinomycetes > Mycobacteriales > Micromonosporaceae > Micromonospora > Micromonospora tarensis. Next base: position 7,825 of record NZ_JAEVHL010000001.1, read on the forward strand.
GATGTCGATGCCGAGGTAGCGCCGGCCGAGGTGCATCGCGGCAAGGCCGGTGGTGCTGGCGCCGGAGAACGGGTCGAGGACCACGCCGCTGGCTGGGCAGCCGGCGGCGATCGCCCGTAGTGGCAGGTCGATGGGGAACGGCGCGATGTGGGAGCCGCGGTAGGGGCGGGTGGCGATGCGCCACACGTCACCGGGGTTGCGGCCCCGGACGTGTGCGGCGGTGTGGGCGTGCCCGAGCGGTTTGAGGTTGCCCGCCGAGGCGCGTGGCTCGGCGGTGTTGGTGGCGGCGTACTTGCTGCCGTAGGCGGTGGCGCCTCGGCGGCGGGCGGTCGCTCCGATCCCGCCGGTGGCGCCCTTGCGGGCGCGCCGATGACTCGGCTGCCGTCGGCCGCCGCTGGGTGCGCCAGCGGTATCCGGATGGGGTCGAGGTCGAAAAAGTAGGTGGGTGATGGGGTGAGCAGGAACAGCAGTTCGTAGGTGGTGGATAGGCGGTCGCGGACAGACTCGGGCATCGGGTTGGTCTTGGACCAGATGATCGCGTTGCGCAGCCACCAGCCGTCGGCTTGCAGCGCGAACGCGACCCGCCAGGGCACGCCGATGAGGTTTTTCGCCGCAAGGGTGTCCTGCGCGCGGGGGTTCGCCGGTCGTCGGCCTCCTGGCTGTGGCCGGCCTGCTTGGGGTGCGCCGCCGGAGGCGCTGCTGTAGCTGTCGCCGAGGTTGAGCCAGCAGGTGCCGGTGGGTGTGAGCACCCTGCGCACTTGGCGGAATACGTCGACCAGCCGGTCTATGTATTTGTCGAGGGTGGGTTCGAGTCCGTACTGCGGATCGGACCATCGGGCGGGGCATCGCCGGCAGGTGGCGCCGTCGACCCGACGGCTTGCGTCGTGCGGGCAGTAGGAGTTGCCGCCGCTCCAGCGGCCGGTGCCGTAGTCGCGCAGCCCCCAGAACGGGGGTGAGGTGACGACGCAGTCGACGGACGCCTCGGACATGGCGGTCAGCACCTGCCGGGTGTCGCCGAGGTAGAGGGTGATTGGCCCTTCCTGGTGGTACTGGTATTCAGCCAGACCCACCGGGCGGTGATCTTCGGTCATGACGGTGCCTGCCAGCGGTGCGGGCACAGCAGCAGCCGCAGCGCGGCTGCTGCCTGCTGGGGGACGACGCCGTTACCCAAGACCCGCAGCGCGAGGGTGCGCGGCAAGCCCAGCGTGGGGTCGGTGACGTGGCCCTGGTTGAGGCCCATCAGCCATTCCACGAACGGTGGGGCGAGCACGGGCTTGCCGTGCTGCCCGGCCTGGGTCGGTTCCGGTGCGCCTCGGCCGAGTAGCAGCTCCCACCGGGCGATGGCGGCGGCGTAACCGCCCCACCGGTGCTCGTCGAGGTCGCCGAGGCCGGCGACGGTGGTGCGCAAGTCCGCCCCGCCGTCGCCGTGGCGTCCCGGGCCGCGCCCGTCGGACGCGCGGGGTGTGGGCAGGGTGCGGGTGGGTACCCGCACCGCCGCCGACGGCAGGGTGAGATCGCCATGCGAGCCGCGCTGCCCCGGGCAACCTTTCGCTCCGTCGGTGGCCCTGGGGGTGGGCAGCAGCACCTGCGACAGCGGGGGCCGGAACCCGGCCCCCGCCTTACGTCCGGGGGTGCCGGTGTCGCTGGCCCTCGGGGTGGGCAGCAGCCGGGTGGCGTCGGTCAGCGTCCGGCCCTGGTGATCGATCGGCGTGACGCGGCCGGCGGTGACGTTGGCCGAGGATCGGCTGTCCGCCACCGTCGGCGTTGGCATGAGCTGCCCGGCGACGCCAGCCAGGCTCGGCCGGCGGGTCGCCCCGGCGGACGGGGACTTGTTCGACCCGTATGCCACCGCGGTGGGGGTGGGCAGCAGGCCGTGGGTGGAGCCGGACGGTTCGATCAGGTCGGGTAGCCCGTACTGGTGCCCGGGGCCCTTTCCGTCACGGGCGCACGGTGTCGGCAACGTCCGCACCCCCTCGGTGAGGTTCTGCGGGTGTGGCCAGCAGGAACAGTCGGTCGCGGCGGTGCGCGGCGCCGATGTCGGATGCGCGTAGGCACGTCCAGCTCGTGTCGTACCCGAGCGTGGCCAGGTCGCTTCGACGACGTCGAAGCCGCGGCGGAGGAGCGCGGCGACGTTTTCCACGAAAACGAGCGGCGGTCGAAGGTGGCGAACGGCGTCGGCGACAGCGCTCCACAGGCTGGAGTGCGCACCGGTGATGCCGGCTCGTTTGCCGGCGTTGGAGATGTCCTGGCAGGGGAAGCCGGCGGTGAGGATGTCGACGGGTGCGACGGTGCTCCAGTCGACGGCACGGATGTCGCCGAGGTTCGGGACGTCGGGCCAGTGGTGGGCGCAGACGGTGGCGGCGTGTCGGTCGGTCTCGGCGTACCAGGTGAGCTGGCCGCCGAGCACCAGCTCGACGGCCATGTCGAGGCCGCCGTAGCCGGTGCACAGCGATCCGATGCGGGGTGGGAGGTGCCGGTCAATCGCGCACCTCCCGCCCCGGCGCGACCGATGAGTCGGGCGTTGGCTCGGTGGCCGTGTCTGGGTGGGGACAGGTCCACGGCCCGCACCCCGGCACATCCGTCTGCGCCTCAGTCCTGGGGCGGAGGGTGACCTGGTCGAGGGGGACGCGCTGGCGGTGCAAAAAGAACTGCCCCCGCAAAGGCTGCCCGGCGGCGTTGGCCCGCGCCGACCCGTGGCGGATCGCCGCGTCGAACGCCACTGCGTCGACCCATCCGGTTGGGTCGTCATGGCGCAACCGCACCCACTCCGCGTCGGTGCGGAACGGGCATCCCACGCACGCGCTGCGCGGGGTGTCCGCCCACCCGTGCGCGGCGAGGTAGGCGAGGCAGTCCTTGCGCCGCCAGCCGAGATCGAGCAGCGGGAAGACGTTGCGCATGTAGGCGACGTCGGCGTCACGGGCCCGGCCGATCTCGTCCAGGCTGATTCCGATTGCCATCTCGGCGATCACACCAGCGGGGACCCGGGCGGGGTGCGGGTAGCCGAGGCGGCGCCGCACCTCCACCTTGATCGGTTTGATCTTGTACTCGCCCGTGCACTGGCGGCGTGCCATGCCCCGCTCGCCGTTGGGTCCCAGGGTGAACAGGGGCATTGAGGCGAAGCGGTGGTCCGGATCGAGGGCGTCGCGGCGGATGTCACCCGCCGCGACCCGCACGACCGGAATCCCCGATACGGCGGCCAGCTGCTCCAGTCGGCGCAGATGGGCGTAGACCGCGGCCGGTTCCCAGCCGGTGTTCGCGAAGATCGCCGCGTCGAACGTAGGGACCTTGCCATGCGCCGCGAGCAGCAGCAGAGTGGAGCTCTGCACGCCGGCGCCGAGGCTCAGGTATCGGTGGGTGGGTATCTTCACGCGATCACCCCGCCCTCGGGGGTGTTCAGGATCGGTGAACCCGGGTCGCCGCCCGGCTGGCGGAAGATCAGCACGTCCTCATGGGTGATCAGGTGCAGCGGGATGCCGCCGGCGCGGGCCTTGCGCACGGCTTGGAGTTGGAAGAACGACGGCCGGGCGACGAGCTGCCCGTCGCGTACCGCCGCGAGTAGCGCCACGCACCGTTCGGTGGGCACCAGGCCGGCGCGGACGCCGGCGGCGATCACGGCGCTGGGCAGGTCGACCAGTTGCCCGTGCTTGCGCCACGGCCGGGCAGTAACCACGACGGTGCCGCCGGGCCGCAGCAGGCCCGCGCAGCCGCGCAGGATCCGCTCGAACCCGTCGGCGAGTCCGGTGAGGTCACGGTAGGCGAGGTTCCCGCGGTCGGCGCCGTCGTTGTAGGCGTTGTCGAACTTCGCCACCCCGTCCTCGCCGGGTCGGACCAGACCGTGCACGGTCGGCCCGTACGGCGGCGAGGTGACCACGAGAGCGACCTGTCCCGCCAGAGCGGCGGGCAGGAGGGTGGACAGGCGGGTGGCGTCGCCGCGGACCACCGACGCCCTGCCGGTCGCGCCGTGGTGGTGGGCGTGGGTGATGTTGGCGTCGGCGATGTTGGACCAGCGCGGCTCGTACTCCACGCCGATGGCGTCGCGGCCGGCATGGATGGCCTCGACGAGGGTGGTGCCGATCCCGCACATCGGGTCGAGGACCAGGTCCCCAGGATGGGTGTAGGCGTGCACCGCGTGCGCGGCGATGGCCGGGAGCATCCGGGCCGGGTGCTTGACCGACTCAGGCACGTACCGGCCGCGGCGCTGCACTGGCCCGGTGCGCTGGGCGGTCGCCCACACCGACAGACCTTCCGGCTGCGCGGAGTGGCGCCGAGCGCTGTCGCCCAGGGTGGAGTCCTGGGTCGGCTCCTGAGACTCGGCGGGAGAAGCGGTGTGCTCAGCCACGGCTCTCACCGCCGATGTGGCGCTGCGCGCGCGCCTTGTTCGCGGGCGAGAACACGAGCAGGTCCGCGTGGACCCGAACGTGCGCCACCCAGTGCGGATGGGTCAGGGTGAGCAGTTCCTCGTCGGTGACGTGGTAGACGAACGCGTCGCCGTCGGTGTCGGCGCCGACGGCGACGATGTGCTGCAGGTAGCCCAAACCCACCTGCGCGGCGGCGGTGGCCACCGGGGTGAAGTCCTCCAGGCCGCCAGCTGCGGTGGGAACGGTGACGACCAGGACGAGGCAGCCGCCGAGGCGCAGCAGCCGCGCGCACTCGCTCAGCAGCCACGCCAGCCGGACCCGGTTGGTGGTGCCGTCGGGGTCAAGCGGCCAGCAGGCCACGACCAGGCTCGTCGCCTCGCCGAGGGACGTGGGACCGTCTGCTGCGGTGGTGCGATCGGTGGGCGGTTGCCCGTCGGTGAGGTCGTCGCCGAACCATGCGGTCATGTCCGGAAGGCCGTCGCCCTCGCCCTCGTCGCCGTCGTCGCTGTCGTCGAGGGCGGCGGGATCGGGTCGCGCCGGCGGGGTGGCTGGTCCGATGATCAGGCTGGACGCGTCGGTGAACCAGCCCGGGTGGTGTCGCCGGCGCCCGCGGCGCACACGGCGCTCAGGGCGTGATCGGCGGTGAGGTCGACCACGACCTCGCCGGGGCGGGTATAGGCGGCGACGAGCCGGTAGGCCAGGCGGGCGCCAAGGCTACGCCCGGCGTCAGCCGGGCCGTGGGCGGTGCGCCACACGGTCACGGGCACCGGCGGGTCGCCGGCGATCACGTCGATCAGGGTCGGGTCGACCGCGCGCGGGTCGACGGGGTGGATGGGGTGCTGGTGGTGCTGCGGCGTGTGCTCGCTCATGTGGTGTCGGCTCCACGCCGCGCATGCAGTGCGCTGACACTTGTAAACCCGCGCCTGTGTGCTCTGGCGAACGCCTGTCAAACTCACAGCCGCTCACAACATGGCGGCGACCGTGCTGTGCGCAGTCGGTGGATACCTCCCCGCTCACCGAAGAGAAGCCCCGTGGACGTCGGCAGCGAGGCACAGGACAGCACAGCCGCACCGCGGGGCGCCTGGTCATCGACAGCCGGCGATGACGCGAGCCGATGACAAACTGTCCGCAGCGCGCTGATGCGACTCGTGGTGACAGCCCTAAAGCCGTCCTTGTCCTGTCCGACAAAGTGGCCGGGCCGACGCGCCGCAGCGTCACAGGCGGCGTCATCGCCGGCCGGCGGCGGCGTGGCCGCGACCGCGTCAGGTACCACGCCGATGCCTGCCGCGCGCATTCGTGACCGATGTCAACGTCCTGCTCACGAGCACCTGCGGACATGATGTCAACGACAAGGTTCAATGCCAGGATGACCGCTTGCCACGGGGCGGTGTCATCGCCGACGGTGGCGGCGCCGCTGCGGCAACCTGTTAGCCGCGAGCGTTGCCAATCTGTCCAAGGCATCGAAGCAGACCGTTGACATTGTCATTGTGGCAGGGGGTGCCGGACACGTCGGCGGCACCCGGAAGACGGCCACGATGGCGCGCCCAGCGCGCGGTCGTCATGTCACTTCGGCCACGCCGACGTCCTCGCCGGACAGGATTGCGGGAACCGCCGCGAAGCCGTTCGGCCGGCGCCCGGACGCGGCGCGACGACGGGTCGAGGACTCCGTCGTCATACACACGTCTCGGCAGGCCGCTGCGCGCGGCTGTGAGCCGCTGCGCGCGGCTGTGAGCCGCTGCGCGCGGCTGTGAGCCGCTGCGCGCGGCTGTGAGCCGCTGCGAGCGGCACGACGGGCCGCTGTGAGCGTCTGTGAGCGGCACGGACAGGCCGCTGTGAGCCGCTGTGAGCCGCTGTGAGCCGTTGTGAGCGGCACGACGGGCCGCTGTGAGCGGCTGTGAGCGGCACGACAGGCCGTTGTGAGAAGCGCGGCGAAACCGGGGCCGTGTGGGTTGGATTGTCGCTCACAGTCCTGGTCAGCGGGTCGCGCGGCAACGAGCGCCACCACCGAAGGTGGCACCGACGCGCAGCCACCCCCACCGGAGTGAGGAGCACCTCTGACAGCGGCAGAGGCGCGCTGACCTGCGCTGTGAGCGTCTGTGAGCCACGCCTGTCCTAATCGGTTGCTCAGACGTCGCCCAGGTCGGCGGCGACACCGAGATCGACTCCGAGGAGTGGCAATCATGAGCACGACTTCAACGCAGTGGCCGCAGTCCCCGCTGGACGCCGCCGAGGTGGCGTTCGCGGCGTTGACCTGCGACCCCGCGCCCTTGTCAATCGACCTCGACCAGCTCGGCCCAGACGTCGGCCTACCGGCGGGTGTCATGACGGTGCTGGCGGTGCGCGACTGGCTGCTGGCGCATCGCACGTCCTTCGAGGCACGCGACGCGGTGTGGGTCGAGATGATCCGCCGTGCCCGCCTGGACGGGCCGCAGTGGGTCATCGGCGCGGTCGGCATGGCCCTGCCAGCGCTGCGCCGCTACACCCGTCAGCTGTGCAACGGCTACCCCGGCGACCCCGACGACATCGAGGCGGAGGTCCTCTCCGGGTTCTTGGTAGCGCTGCGCGATCACGTGGATCTCGCCCGGCCCGCCCCCTACGCCGGGCTGTGCCGCGCCGGCTGGCGCGCCGGGTTCAAGCTGCGCCAGCAGGCGGCGGAGGTCACGCCGGTGGAGGACGTCGAGCACGTCATCGGGCCCCGCACCCCGCAGATTCCCTACGGGCATCCCGACGTGCTGGTCAACCGCGCCGTGCGGCTCGGCATCCTCGACGCCGACGACGAGCAGTCCTACATCGACGTGCGACTCGGTCGTCGGGCGATCGAACCGATCGCCGCCCGGCGGGGCCTGAGCACCGATGCCCTACGGATGCGCCTGGGGCGCATCGACACCCGCATCGCCGAAGCCCTCGCCTCGGGCCTGCTCACAGGGACGGCATCCCCGCAGGCCGCCGAGGCCCTCGCTCTACAGGCTGAACGACGCAGCAAACTGCGCGCCGCCCGCCGCCCTGCCCGTCAGGACACGAGCCAGGCGGCAGCCGCCGCCTGAGACCCGACCCGCACGCGATCCCGCGGCGCCGCACCGGAATTCCGGTTCGGGCGCCGCGGCCTTGTCCACGCCGCTCGCCGACGGCATCCCCCGGGGAGGGCTGACGAACCTGTCGCGGGAACGCTGCCACCAAACGTAGCGCCGAGGACGAAGCACCGGCGACAAGATCATCTCGGCTCAGAGAGAACCCCTCGGAGCCGAAACCGACAAAGTGCAGGTCAGGCGCGAGAAGACGGGCTGTGTGTGAGCGGCTGTGAGTCCTTGTGAGTCGCTGTGAGAACGACAGGCGTTCACCAGAGCACACAGGCGGCGGTTTACAAGTGCGAGACCACTTCACCCGCCATCGAGCGGGCGTGACGGTCCCGCCCGCCGCCAGAGGGCCGGGCCCACACCGGGCCGCCCCACGCACCGGACGTCTCCGGGTGCCGCGCAATTTGGTGCGCTGACACCACACCGAACAGATCGCTACCCGACAAGGGAGGACGTGCTCCTCCCGGGGACGGTCGTGCTTCGAGGCGCTGTCCGCGCCCGCGCCCCTCTGGCGGCGGTCCACCCACCCGGACCGCCGACAACCGCCCCGCCCTTACCCGGCCGGGGCCGGAGGTGAACGCTCAATGTCCCGCATTCCGGCACGTCTTCGTGCCCTCACCCGCTCCCGCACCGCCCGTCAGGTCGGCCGCGTCGCCGCCGTGACCGGCGAGGTGCTGCTGTTTCTGTCCGTGCCCGCCGCCGCGTACGCCGACACCGGCGTGCCCGTGCTGGCGGCGAACTCCCTCCCGGTCGTCATCCTCAACCTGCAGATGTGGTTGATCGGCATCCTCGCGGCCGTCGCCACCCTGTTCCTCGTCCTGGCCGGCGTCTACTGGGCCACCGCCGGAGGAGACCCAGCGCAGGTTGACAAGGCCAAGAGCGCGCTGAAGAACGCCCTGATCGGCTACGGCCTCGCCGTGCTGGCTCCGATCCTGCTCGGGATCGTCCAGGGCATCGTCGGAGGCTGACGCCGCTATGGGAATGAGTTATCTGCTGGGCCAAATCCTCGACTGGATGGCGGCGGCGATCCTCGCGACCCTCGACGCGCTGATCGGGGTGATCAGCAGCGCGCTGCTGATCACCCCGGACGTCACGGTCCTGCCGCAGGTGCAGGCCCTGACCGGCCGCTCGATCTGGGTCGTCGACACCGCCTTCGTCCTCGCGTTCGTCGCCGCCGGCGTGCTCACCATGACCGCCGGCGGCGGCGAAGCCTCCCAGTACACCGTCAAGGACCTCATGCCGCGGCTGATCGTCGGGTTCGTCGCCGCGCACTTCTCGCAGCTGTGGTGCCGCATGCTCATCGACCTCGCCAACGCCCTCACCGCAGCCCTGACCACCCCCGACGGGGACAGCGACGGCGCGTTGCGGGCGATCAAAACACACATCAGTGCGGGGCAGGACAAGACCGCGGTGCTGTTGTTCGTGGTCTGCGTGGCGATCATCGCGGTGCTACTCGCCTCGACCGCGTTCAGTGTGATCGTTCGCTTCGCGACAGTGCTGGTCCTGACGGCGTTCGCGCCGTTGGCGCTGGCGTGTCACGCCCTTCCGCAAACCGATCCGATCGCCCGGATGTGGTGGAAGGCCTACGCCGGGACCCTCGCGGTGCCGATCGTGCAGGGCTTCACCCTGTACGCCGGGCAGTGGATGCTCACCGACCCCGACAACCTGCTGCCCGTGCTCGGGCTGCCGGTGGACCCGGGCGGGGTGATCAACCTGTTCGTCGTGATGGTCATGCTGTGGACCACCCTGCGGGTGCCCGCGATGATGAAAAGCTTCGTCTCCACCGGCAACGGCCGCGGCGCGAACATGATCGGCGCCGCGGTGCGGGTGGTCGTGGTGCAGCAGGCCACCCGCTCGATTCCCGGCCTCGGCCGCGGACTGCGGGCGGTGAGCCGATGACCGCCATCGACCGCACCGAGGCAGGCCGTGCGCGGATGCCGTCAGACGTGGACGCCCCGGACAAGGTGCTCTATGGGCTGACCTTCCGTCAGCTGGCGATCCTCGCCGTCGCCGCCCTGGCCTTCTACGGCGCGTGGCGTGCCCTGCACCACCTCGTGCCGGCGCTGGTTCTCGTCGGCGCCGCCGTGGTCCTCGGCGGCCTCGTGTTCGGTGTCGCCGTCGGCCGCCGCGACGGCCTGCCGCTGGACGTGTGGCTGCTCGCCGCCGTCCGGCACGCCCGGGCGCCGCGTGCGCTGTCGACGACGGACACGACGTCGACGACGCCGGACTGGGTCCAGGCACCGAAGAGCAGGGTCATGGTGCCGGCGCCGCTGAAGCTGCCCGCCGACGCGATCGACGACGAGGGAGAAATCCGCCTGGGCGGGGCGCGGGCGGCGATGGTCGCCGCGACCAGCGTCAACCTGGCGCTGCGCACCGCCGACGAACAGGCCGCCCTGGTCGACACGTTCGGCCGGTGGCTCAACAGCCTGTCCACGCCGACGCAGATCGTCGTGTCGGCGCAGCCGGTCGATCTGCACTCCGCCGCCACCACGCTGTCGCAGGCCGTGGAGTCGCTGCCTCACCCGGCGCTGGTGGACGCGGCAGCTGACCACGCCCGCTTCCTCGACGACCTCGCCACCCGGCGGGATCCGCTGCGCCGACAGGTTCTCATCGTCACCCGCAGCAGCGCGGGCGAACGCGGAGACCACGCGGCGCGCCGACGCGCCGACGACACCGTCCGGTCTCTGTCTGGTCTGGGGGTCACCACCCGCGCCCTGGACGGGGCGGCGGTCACCGCGGCGATCGCCGCAGCGGCCGACCCGTACCGGCCCTCACGCCCTGGCGGGCTCGCCGCCCCCGACGCCGTCATCACCGGCCCACACACCCACTCCGACACCAGGAAGAAGGCACGCTGATGAAACCCCGTAAACGCTCCCGCACGGCTACTGGCGGCCTCCGCCCGCCGTCGTCGCTGGCGGGCGCCGTCACGCCCGCCTCAGTCGAGGTGACCCCGCGGATGCTGCGCGTCGGCGACGGGTACGCCGCGACCCTCGTCGTCACCGGCTACCCCGCCGAGGTCGGCCACGCCTGGCTGGAGCCGCTCCTGTCGTGGCCGGGCCGCCTCGACCTGGCCCTGCACATCGACCCGCTGCCCGCACCGATCGCGGCGTCTCGGCTGCGCAACCAGCGCGCCCGCTTCGAGTCCAGCCGCCGCGCTGGCGCCGAGAGTGGAAAGCTGCCCGACCCCTACGTCGAGGCGGCGGCCGAGGACGCCGCCGACCTGGCCCAGCGCCTGGCCCGTGGTGCGGCGAAACTGTTCCGCGTCGGGCTGTACCTGACCGTGCACGCCCGCACCGAGGACGAACTTCTGCAGGCCTGCGCGCAGGTGAAGGCCGCCGCCGCGTCCACGCTCATCGAGGTGCAGCCCGCGACCTGGCGCCACCTCGCCGGCTGGACCACCACCCTGCCCCTGTGCACGGACTCGCTGCAGATGCGCCGCACCATGGACACCCAAGCCCTCGCCGCCGCGTTCCCCCTCGCCTCGGCCGACCTGCCCGCACCGCTACCCGGCGACCCACCCGCCGAAGGCGGCGTGCTCTACGGGGTCAACCCCGACTCGCAGGGCATCGTGTGGTGGGACCGCTGGGCGCAGGAAAACCACAACTCCGTCGTCCTCGCGCGCTCCGGCGCCGGCAAGAGCTACTTCGTCAAGCTGGAGATCCTGCGCAACCTCTACCAGCAGGTGCAGATCGCCGTCATCGACCCCGAAGACGAATACCTCAGGCTCGCCGACGCCGTCGGCGGCACCGTGGTACGCCTCGGCGCCACCGGCGTGAAGATCAACCCCCTCGACCTGCCCGCCGGGGACACCCGACCCGACGTGCTGACCCGCCGCGGGCTGTTCCTGCACACCCTGATCGCCGTGCTCCTCGGCCACCAACCGCCACCGGCCGAACGCGCGGCGCTCGACCGGGCGATCCTCGCCGTCTACCGCCACGCCGGCATCACCGCCGACCCGGCGACCCACCACCGGCCCGCGCCGCTGCTGCGCGACCTCGCCGCCCGCCTGGACGACGACAGCGATCCGGCCGCCGGGCAGCTCGCCGCCCGCCTCGCACCGTGGGTGCAGGGATCGTTCTCCCAGCTGTTCGACGGCCCGTCCACCACCCGCCTCGACGGGCACCTGGTCGTGTGGTCGCTGCGGCAGCTGCCCGACGAACTGCGCACCGTCGGCACCCTCCTGGCCCTCGACGCGATCTGGCGGCAGGTCGACGCCCCCGGCCGGTCAGCGACCCGGCGCCTGGTCGTGGTCGACGAGGCGTGGCTGCTCATGCGCGACGGCGAAGGCGCCCGCTTTCTGTTCCGAATGTCGAAAGCCGCGCGGAAACGTCACGCCGGCCTGGCCGTGATCACCCAAGACGTCGCCGACGTCCTCGGCACCGACCTCGGGCAAGCCGTCGTCGCCAACGCCGCCACACAGGTGCTGCTCAAGCAGGCCCCGCAGGCCATCGACGCCATCGGCGACGCGTTTGGCCTCACCGCCGGCGAACGCCGGCTGCTGCTCGCCGCCCGCGTCGGCACCGGCCTGCTGATCTCCGGCACCAACCGCACCAGCTTCGAGGCGATCGCCTCCAACACCGAACACCAACTCGCCACCACCCGCCCCGGCGACCTGGCCGGCCTCGACGACGAGGAGGACCTGTGAACCCCACCGCCCACCTCGCCACCGTTCCCGCACCCAGCGCACCCCCCACAGGTATCGCCCCGCCCACAAGCATCGCGCCCCCCACGGGCGCGACTCGATGGCTGCTCGACGCCGCCGAGTGGGCGGCGCAGCGACCGTGGCTCCTCGCGGTCGCCGCGAGCGCGCTGGTCGCCTTCGTGGCGGCCCGCAACCTCCTCGCCATCTGGCGACACCGCCATCACGCCGACGGCGCGCGCCTGGTGACCATCGCCCCGCCACCCGAGGTGGACCCGCACAGCAGCGCCGCGCTGTGGTCCAACCTGGCCGGCACCCTCACCCCCTCGCGGCGGCGCCGGCTGCTCTACGGCAGCCCGCACGTCGTGTGGCAGTACACCTGGACTGGGCGGCGGCTGCTGATCGGCGTGTGGGTGCCCGGCACCGTCCCACCCGGCGCCGTTGAAGCCGCCGTGCGCGCCGCGTGGCCCGGCGCCGCCTGCACCACCGATGACAACCCCGGCCCGCCGATCCCGGCCGACACGACGGCGGTGGGCGGGCACCTGCTGCCCGTCGCCGCCGAGTGGCTGCCGCTGCGCACCGACCACGACAACGACCCGCTGCGCGCCCTGATGTCCGCCGGCTCCAGCCTGCGCGCCGACGAGCACGCCTGCGTGCAGATCCTCACCCGCCCTGCCACCGCCCGCCGCGTTCAACGGGCCCGCCGCGCCGCGAGCCGGCTGCGCGACGGCACGACCGCCCTGCCCACCATCAACCCGGCCGCCCCGCTGCTCTGGCTCATCGAGGCGTTCCTACCCGGGCGCTCCGCCAGCACCACCCGCGCCACGCCGACGGCCCGCCGGGATCCGAGCGTGGAACGCGATGTGCGCGCCATCCTCGACAAGATCGCCCACCCGCTGTGGGAGACCGCCGTGCGGTACGCCGTCGGTAAGGACACCCACCGCGCCAACACCGACCAGCGTCCGCGACTGCGGGGCACAGCGGACACGATCGCGGCGGCGTTCGCCGTGTACTCCGGCCGCAACCGGGTCACCCACCGCGTGCGCATGTCGTCGCCAGCTGCGGTTATCGCCCAACGGCGCCTCGGGGCAGGCTTTCTCACCTGCACCCCGGAGCTGGCCACGCTCGCCGCTCTTCCCCGCGACCTGGCGGTGCCAGGCTTGGACCGCGCACGGGCCAAGTCGATGCCGGCACCGGTCGCGGTGTCTTCCGGCGGTCGCGGTGAGAAGGTCCTCGGCGACGCGGAGATCGACGGCCACGCCGTGGCCCTCGCCGTGCCGGACGCCCGGTACCACACACATGTGATCGGATCGACGGGCAGCGGCAAAACAACGCTGCTGGTCAACATGGCCGTCGACGACATCATCGCCGGTCGCGGCACCGTCGTCATCGACCCGCACGGCGACCTGGTCCTGGACATCCTCGATCGGCTACCCGCCGAGGTCGCGGACCGGGTGGTGCTCTTCGACCCCGACCAGCCCAACCCGCCGACGATCAACCCCCTATCGGGCGACGATCCCGACCTGGTCGTCGACAACCTCGTGTCGATCTTCGGGAGCATCTTCTCCAAGGCGTGGGGACCACGCATGGACGACGTCATGCGAGTGGCCTGCCTCACTCTGCTGCGGCACGCCAACGTCACCCTGCAGCACATCCCACCGCTGCTCAACTCGCCGCAGTTCCGCTCCGCCATGACCGTCCAGCTCGACGACCCAGCCGGGCTCAGGGGCTTCTGGCAGTGGTACGACGAACTCAACCCCGCCCTACGCGCCCAGGTCATCGGCCCCGTCCTCGCCCGCCTGCGCGCCTTCCTGCTCCGGGACTTCGTCAAACGCACCATGGGATTCCCCCAATCGAGCTTCGACATCGGCCAGATCCTCGACGGCGGGGCGCTGCTGGTGCGCATCCCCAAGGGCCAACTAGGAGAGGACACCAGCAAACTGCTGGGATCGCTGATCCTGGCGCAGGTGTGGCAGGCCGCCACCGCCCGCGCCCGCATCGCACCCGACCAACGCCGCGACGCCACCCTGATCATCGACGAGGCGCAGAACTTCCTCACCCTCGCCAACAGCCTGGACACGATGCTCGCCGAGGCCCGCAAGTACCGGCTGTCGCTGGTCCTGTCCCACCAGGACCTCGCCCAGTTCCCCAAGGACCTCCTCGCCGCCGCGTCAGCGAACGCCCGAAACAAGATCTACTTCTCCTGCGCGCCAGAGGACGCCGCCGTGCTGGCCAGGCACACCCTGCCCGAACTCGACGAGCACGACCTGACCCACCTCGACGCCTACACCGCCGTGGCCCGCCTGATCACCGATGGGCGCCAGGCCCCGGCGTTCACCATGCGCACCCGCCCCCCGAAACCCATCGTCGGCGCCGCCACCGCCATCCGGCAGACCGCTGCGAAGAAGGTCGAGCCACAGGACACCAGCGCCATCGACGACCTCGTCGAGCAGCTGTCGCAGCCGACCAAGGACGACAGCCGGCGACGCGGCGGCGACACCCGCAACGACAAAACAGCCGGCCACCCCTCGCGCCGCCCCTGACGGGCGCACCCCTGCCCCGCAGACGCGACCACGGGCACCCAGCGGGCCGATGACGGATCTCGGTTCCTCGTCGCCGACGCCCAGCGCACCCAGCTTCGCGAAAGGAGGACACACGTCCCTGGCCCAGACAGCACTACTACGCAATTACAGGTCCCTCACCCGAGGGGCCTCATCGACTCTCTCCCGAGGACACTCACATGTCAGCGCGATCATCGACTCCCGAATGCCAGCCATCCGAGCCACACTGGACACCGCCGACCCACCTGTACAGGGCCGGCCGACCGCTCACCGTCCACCGACTGTCCCGGCACCCTCACCGGCCGAGGACAACCCACCTGCCGCACCCGGCGGAGGGCGCAGCGAGGCAACACCTCGCCCCACAACGACCCACCGCACGAGGGGCTTTCACCACCGTCGCCGGCGTCGACAGCGGCCAGCACGACGCCGCCGCCGCGACGGGCAGAACCACACCCGCCACGTCACCGACCGCAGGTCCGCACCCCAGACCTCGGCACCCCGCCACCACCCAGGACCGCGACGACCTCGGCCCGTCGCTGTCAGTGGGCCGCCTGCGGCCTCCGTGTTGGCGTCGGTGCCGCGCCACGGCTTGGGGGCGGTGTGGGTGTGCGTGTAGAGGCGGATACCGACACCGACCGTCCCGACGGGCCACATCCGCAGCGCACCGCCGGTGTGCCGACCAATCCGCTCTGCTGCAAAAGACCCTCAGGGGTCTCTCCTGTGGGGGTAATCGCCATGCGTAAAAGCCAAGACCGTGTTCTGCGTGTCCAAGCTCAACTCACCGATCGTGATCGCCTGCTTCTCGACTGGCTATCCGATCACAAGGTCCTCACCACGTTCCAGATCAGCCATGCCCTGTTCGGGTCGCTCGACTTCGCCCAGCGGCGGCTGCTGAAGCTGCACCAACTCGGCCTCGTGGACCGGTTCCGGCCGCTGCGAGCCGGCGGCGGCTCGTATCCCTGGCACTACGTCCTCGACCAGATCGGCGCGGAATGCGTCGCCGCCACCCGAGACCACACACCGCCTCGACCCGGGCAAACGGTGGTGCGCAAGCGCCGACTGGCCGCCAGCCGGACACTGGATCACCTGCTGGGGGTCAACCAGTTCTTCACCGACCTCGCCGGGCGGGCACGTACTGCCCCGCAGGCGCAGCTAGAGCGGTGGTGGTCGGAGCAACGGTGCGCAGAGCCAGGCGCGTTCGACACCACACTGCTCTCTCCGGTTCGTCCGGACGGACACGGCGTGTTCAGCGAAGGAGATCGCCGAGTGGCGTTCTTCGCCGAGTTCGACAGTGGCCTCGAGCGGCCCCGCGTGCTGCTGAACAAGGTGAGCAGCTACACCGTCCACGCCGCCATGGGCGGCCCCGCCTGGCCGGTGCTGTTCTGGCTGCCCAACACCGCCCAAGAACGCGCTCTGCACGACCTGCTGACGGGTTTGCGCACCTCGGTGCCGGTGGCCACCGCTGCCCGCGACAGCGTGCCTAACGGGGCCTGCGCGGCCGATGCCGTCTGGCTGGTCGTCGGTGCGGACGACGCGCCGCGCCGGCTGCTGGACCTGGCCGACCTCGGCGAACCCGCACCCGACGTCGACCAGATCGTCGACCTCGCCTGGCCGACCCGGATCCCCACCCCCACTCACCCGCTGACAACCCACCGCCCCGACGACGTCTGACAGCTCGCCGGCTCGCTCACAGCCGCTCACAGCGCAGGTCACCGCCCCACCCGCACCTCCATCGGCGGCTGGGGCGCTCTGGTCTCAGCGCGGCGTCTGTGAGCGGGCCCGCCACTCACAGCGACTCACAGCCACTCACACCAGAAACACCCGCAGCGGCTGTTGATCTCTCACAGTGCAGGTCAACCCGCCTGCCGATGGCTGCGGCGGCCCGCCGCCGCTGTGAGTGCCCCGGGCTACCGTTCACGGCACTACACAACCCCACATATCTCCACCCGGTTCGGTCCCACCGCAGGGATCCCCGCCGCACATCCGGTACGCCACGCCCACCCGCCTACGCCGGTCGGCACGCGCGCCCGCGGCGACCCCCACGGTCGCACCCAACCACCCGCACCAGCGCACCACGCGCCCCGCACCACCGACCTCACCCACGAACCCAGTGGCCTGGTCACCTCCGCGCCCACGCGCGACCTGCCCGCCGACCTGACTCCGACCCACGATCCCGGTGAGCCGGTCAGATCCGCGCGCCCCGACACCTCATCACCCCACTCAAAGGAGGACCTCACCATGTCCGCTGCCAATGGCACCCCACTGACCGCTCACGGCAGCCGTGTGCCCGCCACCCCCATCCGACAGGCCCCCACGAAGGCCGCCCAGGCGCAGCCGCGCCCACAGGCCCCCGCGAAGGCCACCATCACCATCGTGCCCGCGACGGTCACGCCGGCGCCGACCATCGCCACGATGGTCATCTGCCTGCCCGACGAGTTGCCCGCCGAAGCGCTCACCGCGCACCAGCTGCGCACCCACTTCGGTGTCACCGGCACCCTCACCCCGCTGTTCTGGGCGGTACCGCAGCTGCGGCTGTGGCAGCGCCACCAGATGATCGGCCTGCGTAAGGGCCGTCCCATCCCCTGCGCGGGAGGACCGGTGCGGCTGCTCGACCTGCACGGCATGCGTCACGCCGCCGCCATCGGCGCCGCCATTCGCTACCAGATCTGGGAGCAGGCGGTGCATGGCACCCGGGCGGCCACCCCGTGGCCGACCTTCGAAACCCGCCACCTCACCGACCCGCAGAAGTACCCGTACGACACCGCGGTGGCGGACTTTCACGCCCAACCCCGTGTCAACGCCATGCGTCTGCACGCGGCCGTCACCCCCGGCCCCGGCCAACCCGGCGTCGGAGAACTGGAGATGTACCAGGCAGGCCAGATGGCCTACCAGCACCACCGAGCAGCCAGCGCCGTCGTCGGCGACGCGATGCTCACCATCGACGGCCACAAACTGGCCCCGGTCAGCGACTCACTCACCCACCGGGTGACCTACCTCGAGCAAGCCCTGCGCCACCTCGACACCCTCGAGCCCGGCCAACGGCTCCTCGCGGTAGCCCTCGACACCACCGCATGACACCCGTCCGGACGCGCGCCCTGATCCCCGCACCCAGGGGATTCCAGGCGCGCCGCCCGGCGGTGCCGGTTTCCTCGCAAGGGCCGGTTCTTGCCCCACCCACCTATGCCAAGGAGGCACACCATGAACCCAGAACGTCGCGCCGCCGCTATCACGGCCGCGCTGACCGGTGTCGAAGCCCTCGCCGACGCGCGAGGCTGGGACGCTGTCCCCGCGCTGCTCGGCGTGTTCGAATCCACCTCTCACACCCGCGTGGGAAGCCTCTACGTCGACGAACTGCCCATCGACTCATCGATTTGGCGGATGCACGCGATGCCCGGCGCCCGCGCGACGGCACCCTACTGGATCGGCCTTCGCGCCATCACCGCAGTGTTGACCACCGCCAAGGCCCCCGAACTGCGGGCGTGGACCCGCGCCCAGATCGGGCCCGTTCTCGCCCTGGCATTCCTTGGTGAAGGACTCGACACCAGCGAGTCCGGTCGCGACGCCTCCGCCCTCGGACTACCGAGCCCCGACGACGGCATCCCGGTACGGGCACTGACCGCCTGCGACGTCGACGGGCGCCACTACCAGTTCCTGCGCTACCGCGGCGCGGCCACCATCACCAGCGTCGTGCTGGACGACCCACCAGCTGAGATCCGAGACCGCGGGATCTCGGCCGATGTGCGCCGTGTACTCAGCACCATCCGCGCCTAACCTGCGCGGCCAACCACCCCAGCGCGGACCCTCGACCGCTCCACTACCAACGCACGCCAGCCGTTCGGGCCCGCACCCCGGCCGCGTTCGGCAGAGAACCACGCCAGACCCTCGCACCGCAGGCCGAGGCAATCGCAGTCAACGCGAACGCGCCACGTGGCCCCGCGCCCGGTATCGCTCACCGACCGGCGGGCCTTTATCCCACGCCTCAGCGCGCCGCCACCGGCAGGCCCGGGCCGTGCTTCTCGCACCAGTAGCGCCGACGCTCACGCCCCGCTGCGCCAGGCGCCCCGGGCATGGGGCTTTCGCAGCACCGGCCTAAGACAGGCCGCCCTGTTCCTCTTCCCGCCCAACACACCCTCACGGAGGTTTCTTCACCATGTCCCGACTGTGGTTCCGCATCGAGGACGTCCTGCCCCTGGCGGAACATGCCCTCGCCAGCCCCACCCACCGCCTCACCGCAGGGCAGATCGCCGCCGGCGAGCTCAACGGCCCGGCGCTGAGCCTCACCCGCTACGGCGAGCGCGCACACATCCGGTCCAACGGCGTCCCCGTCTGGTACACCCGCGACGGCGACGAGCACATCGCCTTCAGCGCCTCCTGGCGCCGCACCACCACCGCGAGCCTCGGACGCGAGCGGGTACAACACCTGTACCTGCCGCTGGGCTCGTCCACCGCCGCCGAGCGGCGGCTGATCGATGTCCTGCGCGGCGCGCGCCACCTCGAGCACAACTGGCTGGCAATCAACACCCCGGTGTGGCCCGGCGCGGCTCTCGACGCGATCCACCTGCAGTCCTTCGACTACCGCGGCGACATCGCGCCACCCGACGCGCGCTGGCGGCCCGTGATGGTCTCCTCGCGGCAAGTGCGCAATCACAGCTATCCCGCCCTGGTAGCCGACGACTGCAGCACGGACGCCCGCGGTCTCATCTGCCGTTTCGACCCGATCACCGCCCGACGGATCGCCGACGACCTGACCGGCCGATGGCGGATGGGCAGCATGCCCGGGGAATACCCGCTGCTGCGCTTCGACGGCGACATCGCGGCGCTACTGGAGGAACGCGACACCGGCGGCGGCGACATCGTCCTCGATCTCGACGAGCGCTGCCACCCCGATCGGGACGGCTACTACAGCATCGGCGCCCACCGCTGGTTCTGGACCGCCGACACCTGGACCCCCATGCCGCCGCGCGCCCGGATGCGCCTGCACCTGACCGCTCTGGCCGGTCGGCTGCGCACCAGAACCGCCACCCACCTGCCGCCTCGGCAGGAACCCGCCGCGGTCACCGATCCGCCGTTCTAACCGGCGGCGCCCCGCCCCCCTGCCCGGCCGGATCTCGCTCGCCCGCAGGTCCGGCCATCGCACTTGATTCGTCCCGCGATTGAAGCGTGGATCAGTGCTGACCTCACATGACAAGGGAGATGCCATGCCCGACCAACCGGAGACCGTGCCACCGCACGCCCTATTCAAGGTGCTCGCCGCCCTCGCTGATCTCGGCGACGCCACCGCCGCCGCCGTGGCCGAGCACGCCGACCTCGGCGACTCCACCGCCACGGCCAAGCTGCGCGTCTGGGAAGGGACCGGACAAACCGAACGCGTTCAAGGCGACGACAAGCGCGCCGTGTGGCGGCTGACCGACTCCGGCCACGCCACCGTCGGCGCCGGCCGCACCTCCTCACCAACGGACTCGTCCTCCGGGCCCGAGTCGCCGCCCGACGACTCGCCAAGCACCGGCGATGCCGTTGACGACGATCCCGGCGCAACCAGCGACACCGAGCAGTCCGGCGAACAGCCCACCACGCCGACGCCCGACAATGCCGCCGACGGCGAACCTCCCGCCGCCGACCCGCACGCTCGCGCTGACGAGCCGACCGCAGGCGACGACAACCCCACACCGACGGTCGACGACGACCCACCGCAGGCCGGCACGCTCGACGACAGCGAAGCGGAGGCTGTCGCCACCCCGGACGCGGCGAGCACGGCACCTGGGCGCAGCCACCGGGCGAAGGGCTCGCTGCGCGCGGCGGTGCTGGACATCCTCGAAGCGCACCCCGACCGGGCCTACAAGACCGGCGAGTTGTGCAAGCTCATCGACGCCGCCGAAGCCGGCACCGGCGTGCTGAAGGCCCGCCCGGGCGCGGTCGTGAACGCGGCGGTCAAGTTGGTCGCCGCGGGCAAGGTCGTGCAGACCGTCGAGAAGCCCGCGACCTTCCAACTCGCCCCCGCCGCCCAGTAGCGGCTGCACCCATTCGTCAGGTAGCCCAGGGGCGGGCGTGAAGTTTGGCCGCTGCTCGCCCGCCCCTGGTGCTCCTTCTCAGACAAGGAGCCATGCCAGTGTCGCAAACCGTGCAACAGATGCTCACCTGCGCCGGCGGAATTCTCGCCGGTCTCGCCGTCGCCGCGCCCCTGCTGTCGTGGCAGCAGCGGGCCCTGATCAGGGCCCGCTGGGCGGCGAACCACGACGACATCACCAGCCTGCCCAACCGGCGGCTGTTCCTCACCCACCTGCGCGCCGCCCTGGCCGACAACACACCGGTCGGGGTGGTGCTGCTGGACCTCAACAACTTCAAAAGCGTCAACGACGCCCTCGGTCACGAAGTCGGCAACGACCTGCTCGACCAGGTCGGCCGCCGCCTGACCAGCCTCCCCGGGAGCGTGGGGATCGCCGCGAGGCTCTCCGGCGACGAATTCGCGTTGCTCGTCCGTGGTACTCGCGAGGACACCGCCGCCGCGGCCCACGCCGCCTGGCAAGCGATCGCCGCCGGCACGATCCTCGTGGTCAACGGCGACCTGCCCGTGACAGCGTCGGTCGGCTACACCCACACCCACCACCCCAACGTCAGCCCACGGCAGCTGCTGACCGAAGCCGACAGCGCGATGTACGAGGCCAAGACCGCCGACGGTCGGGTCCGCGAGTACCTGCCCCACCGCACCGCGACGGTGCGCAGCCGCGACCGCCAGCGCCACTGAACCTCGCCCCGCCCGAACCTCACGCGCCAAGGACCCCGCAGCCAATCCGGCCGCGGGGTCCTTGCCGTCGTGCACCCCTGAGATGGGAGACCCCGTGCTGTCCTTCACCGCCGTCCACAACCTCTGCACCTGCCTCATCGAGGCTTCCACCGACTCAACCCGATTCGCATGGAACCAGCCGCCAACGCTGTTGCTCGTCCACGACTGGCCGCTGATCACCGCCGCTACACCGCGGGGCCCGGCGATGCGGAGTCTGGAGTTCCCGGCGCACCCCGACGACATGCTCGACAACCCGGCCGGACTACCCGCTCTCCTGCACCGCCTCGCGGCCACCCTGCACAGCACTCCGAGGGGCACGCCCTACAACCGCACCCTCGACACGATCATGACCCGGATCCGTGATGCCGCCCCGGACACGCGCCTTCTGGCCTGGGCCGCCTGCTACGGGGACCTCGACACGCTCGACGGCGAACCCCGTCAGATCCGCCGCGTCGATGCTGTCGACATCGACGGAAGGCTCTACCAGCTCACCCACCTTACCGGCGAGGAGCACCCCCTGGTGCTCGTCGACGACACCCCCGACCCCCGCGACCTGCCCGCCACCTACCCCGGCCTGGTCGCGTTGCTGGCCGCCACCGCCCGCTACGCCCAACCCGCGTCCGCCGGGGCGAAGGCATGATCCCGGCCACCGCAGCCGACGCCAGCGCAGACGAGCCGATCTTCAGCCGGTGCGGACCCGACGGCGGGTCCATCCGGTGCCGGGTCTGCTTGGCCGTCGACGAGGTCGTCGTCACGGAACTTCCGGCGGCGATGGCCGCCTGCGGCGAGAACACCACTGCGCGCTGCTTGCGCTGCGGGTCGAGCGAGACCAACGACCCGGTGTACGGCTGGCGCGCCAGGCCCAGCACCCCGCCTGCCCCAGACCGTGCCCCACGTGAAAGCGCTACCACACCTGCGTGCGAAGGAGCCTGTCCGTGAGTACCACCTGCTGCATCGGCGCCATCGACCCCGACAACTCAACTCTCGTGCGCGCACGGATCGTGCACTACGACGGATACCCGTCCAACGTGCTGCCGACCCTGGCCGCGATCTGGGCCGCCCACGCCCATCAGGACACCGCCGCGCTGATCACCACGATCCTCGCCAACGACTGGGAGCAGCTCGACGAGGACACCACCGCCAGCACCAGCTCGAACTTCGCCGGCCAGAAGCCGGTGCCCGGAGTCGGCATCACCCTGGCCTCCGCCAGCGACGGCGTGACGGTGGACCCGCCGGAACCGGTCACGGTTTTCCCGCTCTGCCACGCCGGGCACCTCGACGTCGAGTGGATTTACCTCATCGATGCCGCCGCCGACACCATCGTCGTGCACACCGGCGACGGGACCCGCGTCTCCGTCTACCCGCTGGTCACCTGCCTGAGCACCGACGGCGCCGGGGCGGCTGAGCGGCGGCGCGGATCGCAACCACCACCAGCATCGGCACCGCGATGAGTGCCCGCGCACTCGGTGCGGTCGCCGCCGGGGTGGTCGCTGTGCTGGTGCTGTGCGCCGGCGGCATCGCCGCGCTGTTCGGCGGAGGCGGCAGCGCGTCAGCCGCCTGCTACACCGCTGTCGGCCCAGACGGACAACCGGTGCTGCCCACCCTCGCGGCGTCCCCGCCAACTGACGGAGCTGGGAGCTGGAACAGCGAACAACTCGCCAACGCCCGCACGATCATCACCGTCGGCGCCGAACAGCAGGTGCCAGCTCGCGGCTGGATCATCGCGCTCGCCACCGCCATGCAGGAGTCCGGGCTCCGCAACCTCACCGGCGGCGACCGCGACTCTGTCGGCCTGTTCCAGCAACGCCCCAGCCAAGGCTGGGGAACGCCGGCCCAACTCGGCGACCCCACCTACGCCGCCGGCAAGTTCTACGACAAGCTAGCCGCCATCACCGGCTGGCAGACCATGCCGCTCACCGAGGCCGCCCAAGCAGTCCAACGCTCCGCCTACCCCGACGCTTACGCGAAGTGGGAGGACGACGCGACATCGCTTGTACAGGAGCAGGTCACATCAAGCGATGGCGTCGAGCTCGACTGCTCCTCCATGGCACTCGGCACCGCCGAACCGGCCCCGCGCAACTCCGACGGCTCCTGGCCGGAGGAGAACTGCGCTATCCGTCCCGATCCGACCACCGGCACCGGCTGCGTGACGCCCCGCCTACTCCATCTCGTCCAACAAACCACCGCTGCCGGCTTTCCAAAGCCAGGCTGCTACCGCGTCGATGACCACGGCGAACACCCGAAAGGCCGCGCCTGCGACTGGATGATGACCGCCGGCGGCGAAGCGTCCGGCACCCAGAAAGCCCGCGGCGACGCGATGGCCGCCTGGGCCGTCGCCAACGCCGACCGTCTCGGCATCCAGTACGTCATCTGGTTTCGCCAGATATGGACCGAGTCCGAAGGCTGGCACCCCTACAACAACCCATGGGGTGGCAACGACCCCTCCGGATGGCACACCAACCACATCCACATGAGCGTCCAGTAAGGACGGACCCGCTCCTCATGCCTACCCGAGAAACCCAGAGCATCCCCGCTGGCGCCGTGGACGCTGGCCTCAAGCGGGCTACCCGCTCAACCCGCAGGCAGCTCGAGAAAAGCCGTGATCGCGAAGCGCCGATCGATGGCCCCCGCAGCCCATACCCCGCACCACGAATAACGCCGTCTCCCAGCACGGGCCCTAGCGGCGAAGCCGGCGGACCCACGATCACCCGATTCGACGGCGCCCGACCACGGGCGACCCGCCGTACCCCCACCCACAGTTCCCCACGGAGGAGGAAGGCACGTGAGCGCACCCGTACTGATCGGTGTCGCCGCACTCCGCGGCAGGTACACCACCCGCTCCATCCAGCTCGGCGAGAACCCGGAGATCCTGGTGCCGCTGCTGCGCCGGATCTGGACCGACACGTTCGGCCGCGACACCGACGCGATGGCCGGCGCGCTGCTGGCCCGTAACTGGTGGAGCCTCGCCGTCGACCCCAAGCCCCGGCGATGGCACCGGCAGCCGCCCGTAGCGGGACTGGGCTACCCGGCCGTCACCGAGAACAACACGATCCGTCAGGGGTCGCTGCGGGAGGACCTCGACGGGTTCGACGAGTGGCTGTACCTGCTGCGCCTCGACCAGCGGTTGCTGGTGGTGTACGAGGCGACGGTCCACGGCCGCTGGCTGCGGCACAGCGTGCACCACCTCGACCCGGTCGAGGACCTGTTCGTCACCGCACCCGCCCTCGACGAGGGCGGCTCGGTGATGACGGTGTGCACCGTCTGCGGGGCGGTCGACGAAATTGACCACGTCGAGGTGCCGTCCATGGCCGGCTACGGCCACGACACCGCCACCATCTGCACCCGCTGCGGCTCCTCGGTTGCCACCGACCCGATGTTCGGCGCCCACATCACCCGCAAGCCCTGGCCGCCGCATGCCCCCACGACGGATGACGCGGGCGGCACCCGATGAGCACGTCCCCCCAACTCCGCCGCCCACCAGCGGCAGTACGGGGTCCTCATCACCGATGGCGAACTTCCTGAGCACGCGCGCCTTAGTGCCATCACCGCACCCGCGACAAGACCGACAACCCGAAAGGAAGGGCTCATGATTCTGCCCACGCAGGAGGAGATCCTGCACCGCATCGACCAGCACGCCACCGCTCGTGAGGACATGTTCGGCTTCCGCCGCGAACTGCTGATCAACGCCCTCGATATCGACCACGCCCGCCCGTTCCTGCAGCCCGACACCACCGCGCCGCAGTGGAACCGCCACCGTTGGGATAGTCACGACGGCCCCGAGGAATATGGCCGCAACTACCTCTGGTTCGCCGTGCACAAGATCCTGGATCACCGCAGTGGATCCGCAGGACGCGCGGTCGACAAGCTCACCGAACTGGCCTGGCTGTTCGGCCGCGACGACGTCGTGACCGCTATGAACAGCGCCGCCTACCCGATGTACGGGGCCCCGAAGATCACCGTGTTCGCCGATGGGCTCGGCTGGCCCCTGCACAGCCTCGCACAGGGCCCCGGCTGGCGTGACGCCTTCATCCGCATGGCCGCCGGCCTGCCCTGCAGCCCCGACGGCTGCGTCTGGGGATGCGAGGAGTAACCCCGCCCCGGCACGACCCGCCCAGCACGTGGCTCAGCACCGGCCGCGACCCGAACCCGGGTCGCGGCCGGATCTCGTTTCCCCCTTACCGAAAGGACCACCCCAGGTGACCCCTCAGCCGCCCCCACCCGAACCCACCGGCTACATCCTGCGCCTGCCGCCCCTGCCGCCGGCAGCGCCCGTAGACCTCGGCGCCTACAGCCACGATCCGGGCAGCACGGTCCTCGACCGCGCCGCCGTCGAATACCGCCTGGCCGGCCGCGGCGAGAGCGGCAGCGCCATCGCCGTCGGCGACCTCGTCCAACCAGTCGGCGAAGCCACTCGACAGCGGGTCACCGCCGTTGACCACCAGACCGGCCAGATCACCATCACCAGCGACAGCGACACGCCCCGCACGCTCGCCGGTCGTGATGTGGAGGTCGTCAGCCTCGCCGCGCATCCACCGGTGCCCGACGACCTCCTAGAAGGGCTGAGCCTGGAGCAGGCGCGGGAGCGTGTTACCGACATCGCCTCCGACTACGGCAGATATCCCCAGTACACGAACGCCTACTTCGCCGACTGGGTGTTCGGCCGCGTCGTGGCCGATATCCATTGGCGCAACGACCCCGCCGCGCCGGTGGACTTCCCCGCCGGGCAACGCGTGCTCGTGCGTCCCGACAACCGGCCCGTCTACGGCGCGATCAACCCGCCCACCCTGACTGGGTACTGCACCCGCGGCCCCCGACCTGGCATCCCCACCGCGGTCTGGCCGCATCAGATCCGCCTCGAAAGCTGACCGTCCCATCACGCCTGGCGTCCCGCCGCGACGCCACCACGGGCACACGGGCGAGGACAGCCACACCGCCGCAACCGAGACCGCCAACACCAACGGCCGCACGCACGACACCATTGAGGAGGGCAACTGCGATGACAAGCCCTACCAGCAACAGCGACCCCGAAGAACAGCCCGCAGCGGATCATTACCGCCGCGGCGACCGGGTCGCCTTGGAGCACACCAGCGACTCCGACACCGGGCTGCGCCCCGAAGCCCAGGGCACGGTGCGCCGCTACGACCCACAAGGCCAGGTCCTCGACGTGGCCTGGGACAGCGGCTCCCAACTGTCACTTCTGCTAGGCGAGGGCGACCGTGTCCGTCGGCTCCCCGCCCCTTCATCCGCCGAGCTGTGGCAGCAGGTGCGTGATGCGTTGCGTGCCGCGGGGGCGGCTGCCGGTCGCGACGCCGCCGGCTGGTGGACGCAACACACCCTGGGCGGCCAGGCGCGCGGCGACGTCACCGACATCGCGCGACGGGTCTTGTCCGGCATTGAGGACATCGTCCCGATGATCCTCGACGGGCTCCCGACAGCCGATCGGTACCACCTCGCCGAGGACCCTGAGCGCTACGCCGAGCACGCCCCGCCCGACGCGCCAGCCTGGCAGGACCTGAGCGCGCAGCAGCGCGACCAGGCGCGGTGGGCGTGGTGCGACGGCTACGACGACGCCGCGCACGCCGAGGCCGAACGCCAGTGCCGCATGCTGCTGCACCCCGATGGCGACGACCGCGACCTCACCCATGTCCACCCCGACCGCGTGCGCCTGGGCGGGCCGGGTGTGTTCGCCGGCGACTGGGCCTGGCAGCCCAACGCCGACGGGCAGATGCGCGTCCCGGTCGGGTTCGTCGGCATCCTGGTCGACCTGTGGAACGGCTGGGCCGTGTTCACCTGCACCCGCGAGGTCGCGGAGGCGATCGTCGCTGACCAACAGGCCGCCCGCGACAGCCTGCGCCAGTCCCTGGCACAGGGAGGTTTGCCCGAGGCGGACCTGGACCGCGTCGTGGACCAATCCATGGCGCGGCTGTCCTTCGACGGCGACGCCATCGTCGCGGACTTCACCCGCCTCGAGGACGACCCGGACGCCATCGAGCGAGTCAGCCCGGACACGGACGGCCGGTACGACGTGATGGGCCGCTCGTGGACCTGGCTGCCTGTGCATCCCTACGACTGCGACCGCATCGCCGGTGCCATCCCCGACCCACCAGGGCACGGCCACGCCGAGCACGGCCCCCACCGCACCCAGGAGGCCGGTGACTGACCAGCGGACACCCGACCGTCAGCGAACGCCGCAACCCGGACAAAGCGTCACCGTCTCGCCCACGCCGGTCGCGGACACGCGCCGACTCCCGTACGCCGTCGACCTCCAGTCGATGCCGCACCATCGTCCGCTTCGGCGATGACAGCTACTTCCGAGAAAGGAACAAATCATGATCAGACGCCGTGTGTACGAGATCGGCAACCGGCTAGAAGCGCTGCGCGACGTCCCCGGCAGGGATCCGTTCGGGTTCCGCCGAGAGATCCTCCTGCAGGCGCTCAGCTACGAAGACGCCCGATTGCTTCTTCCCGACTGGGTAGACGCGCGGCTGTTCGACCATCAACGGTGGGGGTGGCGCCGTGACCCCGAGGTGTACGCCCGCTCTTACCTCTGGTCGGCGGTGCACGACATCCTGACGCATCGCCGCCGCTGGGCGAGCCGGTCGGTCGACCAGCTCACCGAACTGGCCTGGTTGTTCGGCCACGACGACGTTGTCGCGGCCATGGACGCGGCCCCATACCCGATCCACGGGGCGCCGAAGATCGCGGCCTTCGCCGACGGGCTCGGTTGGCCGTTAGAAATCATCGGCGACGCCAACCGGCGACGCTTCGCGCGCATGGCGGCCGGTCAGCCCTGCGACCCCAATGGCTGCCGCTACGGCTGCCAGGACTAGGCACCGCCACCTCCATTGCCAGCGGCCACAACCGCTCGCCAGATGGCACCAAGCGGTGCTTCCGAGCCTGACCGCCGTCAGCAGCACAGATCAACCGCGAGTCCCGCCCAGACAGAGGGCCGGGTGACCATCTGCCAACCGCCCCTGAGTGCTGCCGCGGTCCCACAGGGCCCCGCGTCGCCCAACTCGCACGATCGGCAGGCCGGCGTACACCGCGGGCTGAACGCCGGCTGACCACGATCACGCCAGCTCCGGTCGCCGCAGGTGATTTCCGAAGGAACGCCGCCCGACGGCGAGCGCCGTCGCCCGCGGCCAGCGGTATTTCCGCGGGTCATCACCCCAGGCAATGGGGGCTGACTGACGGGCCATCAACACCGCAGAGGTGTACGGCCCTACCCATCCTTCGTGACAGAGCTGCCCCTGGCGCGCGTCGCCGTGCGTCGGAGGCAGCTCTGTCACTTCATGAAAGGAATCACCCTGATGGCAACCAGGACGGTTGTCGTGCTCACCGACGACCTGGACAACAGCACCGAGGACGTCAGCACGCATCGCCTCGCCTTCGACGGCGTCGAGTACGAAATCGACCTGTCCTCGCACAACCTGCAGCGGCTTCGGGATACGTACCTCGCAGCGGCCCGCCGGCTACCCAAGCGACACGGCCGAGGCGCCCCCACCGGCCTTCCGGCCGATGTCCGCGCATTCTGGAAAACCCACGAACAGCCGCTGCGGCTTCCCCCGTACCGCAGGCACGGCCCGATCCCACCGGCGGTGTACGACGCCTACCGCGCCGCTGCCGCCCGCACGACCGGTCAGGGGACACGCTGATGGCACATCAGATCTTCGCCGTCCTGGTACGCGCCGGGGCGACCGTCGCCAGCATCGACGCGCACCTGGTCAAGCCGATGCGGCTCGTGAGCCGTGAGCACCGCATCGATGGCTACCGGCTCGGTGGGCAGGTCACCGGAGCGTGGGATCGCAGCTACGACCCCGCCGCCGATGCGAACAACTGGCACACCTGCGGCGCCTGCCATGGCACCACCCAGATTGACGGGACGACGTGTCTCATGTGCGCCGACGCCGCGCAGGCCGGCCGCCGGCCCGGCACCGTGGTGCCCTGGAGCTACACCGATTGGGCCCGGTACCCGGGCGACATCGTGGCGCTGCCGAGGCTGCTCCATCCGGGCTGGCGGTTCCCGCCGGGCCGCACCCCGGTGGCCTGGGTCGACCTGGCCGGCGTTGTGTGGCTCGACACCGAGCAAGCCAACTTCGCCGGCAGCGACAGCGGTGACGTGCCGCCGCGTCTGCGGACGGTCTTCCGGGATCTGCTCAACGGACGTCGCAACCCCGACCCGACGGTGCTGCCCGCCGTACGCCGACCCACCGTGGCCGGCTGGCCCCTGCCCGCGCGGCACCCCGGGCGAATACAACGGGAACGCTCTGCGTTCCGGGCGGCGAATTGGTCGGTGGCGGTCGTCGATGCCCACTCCTGACTACCGGCCGCCACGCGGCAGCGCCGCGGTGTTCTCCGGGCCGTGGCTGCGCTACCAGACGAGTCGCCAGTCGCACCGCTACCAAGAGGGCTACGCGGCGACGCTGATCGGCTGGTGGAACGGCGCCTGCGAGCTCAGCATCGACGCCGACGCCGCTCGGGCGCTCGCCCGGGGTTTCGCCGAGATGGCCGAGACCGTCGGCGGTGACTGGCGCACCGTCGACTTCGACGGCGACGTGCTCACCATCGCCCGACCGCTGTCCTTCGGCGGCGGCGTCCACCTCGCAAAGCCCACCGACGGGCGCTACCGAATCGGCTGGGGTCTGCCCTGGATGCCCGTAGACCCCCGGCGCTGTGACCGGGTCGTCGGACACCCCTAGACCCTGGTACGCCGACCGATTCTGGTCGGCAACGTTGCGTCCCACCCGTCAGCAGCTCGCGGCGAAAGCCCACCGTCTGGCTGCTGACGTCGTTTGAGCTGTTCCTGTCTCCGCTGCGCGGACTGTTTCTGCCCGCGCACCCGGAGACGGGTGCGCGGGCCCATCCCCTGACCCAGGAGGACCCGCATGGATCCCACAGCTTCAGCCGCCACCGCGCCCACCACGGGCGGTGGCAAGCGACCGGGCTATCTGTACCACATGGTCGCCGCGTACCTCAGCTCCCACCCGGACCAAGTCTTTACGGTCGGGGAGATCACCAAGGCTCTGTCCGTGCCGTCAACTGGCGCGGTCTTCGAGGCGCTCAAGAAGATGGCCAAGGCCGGGTACGCCACCCACCAGACGAACCCGCACCGCTTTCAGGTCACCCAAGCCGGCATCGACGCTGCGGGCACGATGCCACCGCCCGCCCCGCACACCCCCCGCCAGGGCCGCGGGACAAGCCGCCGACAGCCGGTCACCCGCCCCAACGGAGACCTGTACTTCCCGCGCAAACTCGCCGGGGCCACCGACGTGGACGTGCTGCGCCGGCTGCGCGACAAACGCATCCCGGTCCTGCTCTACGGCCCGCCCGGCACCGGCAAGACCGCCCTCGTCGAGGCCGCCTTCCCCGACCTGCTCACCGTCGCCGGCACGGGCGACACCGTCGTCGAGGACTTCCTCGGCAACTTCATCCCCCTACCCGACGGCGGCTTCGAGTTCATCTATGGACCCCTCGTCGCCGCCATGCGCGAGGGCCGGGCGCTGCTGGTTGACGACGCCACCCTCATCGCGCCGAAGGTTCTGGCCGTGCTCTACCCGGCCATGGACGGCCGCCGCGTCATCAGCATCCCCGGGTACCGCAACGAACGCGTCGAGGCCACCGAAGGGTTCTACGTCATCGCCGGACACAACCCCGGCGTGCACGGGGCGATCCTCACCGAGGCGCTCGCGTCCCGGTTCGACGTGCATATCGAGGTCACCACCGACTGGGACCTCGCCCGCCACCTCGGCGTTCCCCGACCCGCCGTCGAGGCCGCGATAACCCTGAACACCGACCTCGCCGCCGGCCGCGTCGGCTGGGCGCCGCAACTGCGCGAACTGCTCGGCTTCACCCGGGTCACCAAGACCCTCGGGTCCGCGGCCGCAGTCTCCAACCTCGTCGGCCGTGCCCCCATCGACGACCGCGAGCAGGTCCTCGCCGCCCTCAAGGCGCAGTTCGGTGCCGAGATCACACCGCTGACCCTCGGCAAACAGCGCTGACCCCTCAATCGAAAGGACCAGCTCGATGCCCAACCCGTCCACCCACCGGCGCTCCGGCTCCGGCACGTCACCGGCCAACACCTCGGGCTGGAGTGCCTGGAGCGACGCCTGGACCCGGCACGTCCCGATCCTGACCGGCCGCGAAGACCTGAGCGTCACCGTCGCCCCCGACGCCGCAGGCGGCGCCGCGGCCTGCTTCTACCCCGACGCCCGCCGCATCGAGATCGACGCCACCCACATCGGCGACCCCGACATCACCGACCCATACCGCGCCGGACACAAACGCCTCGTACCCACCGCCTACGGCCTGCTCGTGCACGAAGCCGCCCACGCCACCCACAGCCTGTGGACGACACCCCCGAACACCCCGCCGGTCGTGGCCGCCGTCGCCGACATGCTCGAAGAGTCTCGCGTCGAGAATCGGCAACGCGGCAGGCGCCGCGGG
Organism: Micromonospora tarensis; assembly: GCF_016803395.1. Taxonomy (GTDB): domain Bacteria; phylum Actinomycetota; class Actinomycetes; order Mycobacteriales; family Micromonosporaceae; genus Micromonospora; species Micromonospora tarensis. The sequence goes on from NZ_JAEVHL010000001.1 coordinate 39,681, forward strand.
GACCGCAAGTGGCTGCGCCACACCATCACCACCCTGCTCGATCCCGGCGACGCGCCTGTCGACGACGCCTGGCACGCCGGCAACCTCGCCGCCTTACTCCTGGCCCGCGTGGATGCCCGCATCGTCACCGCCAAGGACATCAAGGGCGTACGCGCTGCCGTCACCGCCGTCCTGGGCCGCAAGCGGCTGTGGCAGTTGCGTGACGTGTGGCGCGAAGCCCATCGGGTCGACGACGACGACGCCGCCTCGATGATCGGCCTGGCGTGGCGGTGGTGTCACATCCTCGGCATCGACCCCCTTCGGCGGCCGACGCCACCCGAGGTTGACCCCGGCGAGTTCGCCGGCCAGCTCGCCCAAGCCCTCGCTGACTACCTCGCCCGCGCAACCGGTCAGACCGTAACTGAGTACAACGCGAGCAGGAAACGGTACTCAGCTCAGGCGGGGTGGATACACCGCGAGCCCACCGAGATGGAGCGCGCTGCCGCTCGGCACCTCGCCGCGCGGCTACGCCGCGCCCGTACCCACCAAGCCGAACCCGACAAGCGACTCAGCCTGACACCACCCGGACGGCTGCTCACCCGCCACGCCATCACCGCCCAGGCGCAGATCGCCGCTGGCGCCATGCCCACCGCCTCACCTTGGCAGCGACGGGCCCAACTCCCACCACCGAAGCCAAACCTGAACCTGGGCATCATCGTCGACGCCTCCTTCTCGATGCTCCCCTACACCGCCCCGATGTCATCGGCGGGGTGGATCCTCGCCCACGCCGCGCGCAGCAACCAGGCCGTCACCACCATGATCGGCTTCGGCAGCGACGTCACCCTGCTCGTCCCGCCTCACCGACACCCCACCCACGTGCTCGAACTGGGCCTCGGCGGCGGCAGCACCGCGTTCACCGACGCGGTCAAACTCGCCGACCAACTCCTCCATCTGCGCCAGCCCGGACGGCTGCGCATGCTCGCCGTCGTCTCCGACGGCGAGCTACCTGACATCGACCCCGCCCAACGCCTCATCACCACCCTGCACCGTGCGGGATGTCCAGTGCTGTGGCTACGCCCCGCAGACCTGTCCGGGCACACCTTCGCTGACACCACCACCCTCCTGGTCGACGACCCGATCCAGGCAATTGAGGCCATCGCCGACGCCGCCGTCTTCGCCCTCGAACACGCCTGACAGAGCAGCTGACCGAGGCACAGAACCTCTACCGCTCATAGGAAGTCAATGGAGGCCCGCACCACCGCCGTCCATGTCTCGACGGTGCCGAGGCACCTGATCACAGGTCACCTCGGCGCCACCGACGGCGCGACGCGCCACGAAAGGCACCTCCAGCGGCGACGCACCGTCGCCGCTGCGCTCTGACACACCTCGCACGCACCAGGCCGTTGCCCGGCCAACCGCGCACCAGCGCACCCCCGGGCACGGCCGTACGGCCGTGCCCGGGTTCCCCCATGCTCGGAAGGGAATCTGATGGCACTGCCGACGCTCACACACCCGACAGGCGCATCGACACCTCGCGAAGCGAATCTGCTGACCCATCGCACGCAGCCACGCATCGCGGTAATCGGCGGATCCCTCACCGGATGCACCGCCGCGCTGCTCCTCCTGCACGCTGGCTTCGACCAGATCGCCGTGTACGAAGCCGCCCCGCACAGCGCCCCGCGCGGCGGCGGGTTGATCGGCTTGGAGCACCCCGCTCTGGACATTCTCGACCGCCTCGGCATCGGCCAGAACGAGATCGTCGCCTACACCTCCGAAACCGTCTGGCAGGTCACCGTCCGCGCCCGCCAACCCATCCACACCGCCCAGCAGGTCTATCCGGGCCGCAACACCACCTGGACGCTGCTGCACCACGCGCTGACCAGCCGCCTACCCGACGCGCTGCTGCACACCGGCCGCCGCTTCACCCGCCTCGACGTGCGCCACGGACAACCGACGCTCACCTTCGCCGACGGATCCCACGAGCCCGCGGATCTGGTCGTCTTCGCCGACGGCCGCTCGTCAGTCGGCCGCCGCCTATTCGACCCCCACCGCCGGCTGCGCTACGCCGGCTACACCGCCCACCGCGGCCAGACCACCGCAGAGAACACAACGCTGCGCGACTTCCTTCGCCTGGAACCACCGCGCTGCCAGTACAACGTCGCCCCAATTCCCGGCGGCCTGGACTGGACGTTCTACCTCCCCTGCAGTCCCACCGCCTACGCCCACCACTTCGGGGCGCCACCCGAGCGACGAGTCTTCGCCCTACCCCAGCACGTCGGACCGGCAGCCCGTACCCACGTCGACGAGCACGCCGCCCGGCTGCTGCCGGCACCCCACGCGGCGACCGTGCACGCCACCACCGAGCGCATGGCCGTGCCCGTGATGGACATCGACGCACCCACGCGCATGGCGTGGCCCGTCGGGCACGGATGGGCGGTGCTGCTCGGCGACGCCCTCGCCCCCGTCCGCCCGCATACCGCCCGCGGCGCGAACAACGGCATCGAACAAGCCGCCGGCCTGAGCGCCGCACTGACCCACCATCACCGCCACCGCGCCGACCTGTCCGCGGCGCTGCACGCCTGGCAGCGGCGGCACCTCCCCGGCGCCATCAGCGCGGTGCAGCAAGGTCCCGTCCTCGCCGCGCACCTCGGACTCAGCAACCCGTGACATCCGGCCGAACCCCGACCGGCCGGCTACTCGATCACCCAAGCAGCCAGGAAGGAAGCCTGATGGCGCTGCACCTGTACTTCGATCTCAGGGACGCTCTGCTACTGGCCGAACACGCGGTCGCCGCCGCAGAACACGTCCCGTCCTTCACCGAGCGCGAAGCCGGCACCCCCTGCCCGGGCGCGCTGGAGTGGGTCCACGACCACGGCGTCTACCTCATGTCCAACGGCCTGCCCCGACTCAAAGACCCCGACCGGCCCGACGCCAATTTGACCGTCTATGCGGACGGCTGGAATCCCGACACCGACGGCCACCGCTACGACCCCGACCTCGGCGGAGACGACTTCGTCGAGCACCTGCACCTCACCGAGGTGCCCACACCGCTGATCGACGAGCTGCGCGAAGCCCGTGCCGCCGGCTACGAGTGGCTGCGCCTGACCGTCCACGCCGACACCTACGACGTGAGCGTCACCCGCACCCGCCAGCACGACTGAACACCCCCAGCCGCCTGTCCCGAACCCTGTTTGGGGCTCGGGACAGGCGGGCTGCCAACAACCGGGAGAACGTCATGTCCGACAGCCCCGACACTGTCGAATCCATCCTGCGCGACGCGTGGGACAGCTTTCACCCTGGGCGCGCTGCCCCATTGGGATGGCTCACGCACACCACCGCGCGCATCCACGAATACCTCCGGACCCAGCAACCCGCCCCGATCCCACCCACGCCGCCCACCGCCATCGACGAACAGCTGGCGCGGCTGCTCCGACGGGTCTGGCACACCCTGCGCGACGCGACCGTCAATAACCGCCTCACCCCGGACGCGGCCGAGGCGATCCTGCACTCCCTGGACCTGCCCGGGCTACCACGACGCTGGCAGGTCGGCCTCACCCTGCCGCTAACGATGGACGTGCTCGCTGTCGACCGAGATGGCGCCTTCGAAGCCGCCGAGGACGCCATACACGCCGCGCTTGACGGTGGCGAGAACGACACCCGCCTCGAGTGGGAACCCGTCATCCGCGACGGCGCGACCGCCGGAGACGTCGATGCCACCGCGGACGCGCCCGAACTTCCGACGTGACGTCCCCACAGGTCCGTCACCGCTCTCACGTTCAAAGGAACCCTGCTGTGATCTCAGAACTGATACGCACTCACACCGGCCACACCATCGCCGACGACACGCTCGCCGCCGCCCGCACCCGAGGCGGATCACTCGCAGCGACCGCCTCGGCGATCACCGACGCTTGCCACGCCCTCATGGCCACCGAAGCCGACCTCGCCACAAGCGTCGACGCGATCAGCGGGCACCTCAGCCAGATACGCCGTGCCGTCACCGGAGGACCGAGCACCTCATATGTCACCCGCCACCGCCTCGTCGCCCTGCAGCAGCTCGGGCCCCGCTGCGACGGACTGACCGCGCAATGGGCCTCTCAGATCACTCACCTACGCGCCGTGGTCCGCATCTGGCTAGCCCACCAATCGCATCAAGGCGCACCCTCCGACAGCACCATCAAGGACTTCGCCACCGGAATCATCATCCTGATCGACAACGACATCAGTGAAGGCGTCCTGCCCCTCGGTGTCGGCTCTTTCTCCGACCTGCACTCCTACCTCGACGCCAACGACTACCTCTACGCCGAAGGCGTCCCCTACGGCACGGAAGCCGCCAGCGAGATCACCGTCGCCGTGCAGGACCTCGTCGAGGCTCGCCTGCGAACGCCCGGCCGACCGTTCTGCACCTACGGAGCCTGCACCTTCGCCGATCACGACCACACCACCTTGCACAGCCCCGACGGCGCCGACCTTCCTGCGATACAACCCATGCACTGTCAGCACTGCGGTCGGCCCGCCCACTACGACTCGCGCCTTGACGACTACCGGCACGACGACCCCGCCGCGCCCGACTGCTTCCTCATCCACCGCGCCTAGGTCGCCTTAAAACGCCAGAGCGCAATACGCCGGTCAAGGAAACGTTCAAGAGACTTCGACGTGCAATCGCGGCCCAGTCAGCCGCCGGGCCCAACGGCGACTTGACTGTCCATGATTTCCAGGGCTTGATCGTGCGGAATTGATCGCTTGCCGACTAAGAGCAAGTTGCGACATTAGCGGATTGGAGCAGTTTATGGGTGATCCAATGGCAGGCGTGGTCTTGGCCTACCGCACTCTGGCTGCGGCTCTTAAGAAAGCGGCAGACGACATCGAATTGCGAAGGGGGGCGCACAGCGATCTGCAGGCCGCAATCGAGCAACTCCCCGAGCTGACGGACGCAATGCTTGACGAGTTGTTCGCGGCTAAGGCCCGGCGTGCGAATCCGAGGTTGGGGCCCGTGCAACGGGAAATTCTGAAAATCCCTGGGTTGAAGGGCCTTCCTGGAATGTCAAACGCCGAGATTAGGAAGGTTGTCGGCCGCACCGAGGGCAGTGTGCATGCGGCTATGCATGCCCTCGAAAGGCGGGGTTTGGTGACGTCAGTTGACGGAAGGCCGCGACGTTGGCAGCTTGTGGAAAAACTCGGCTAAAGCTGCCTGCCTTCGTCCATGTAGTGGGGTGGCCGCTCCGACGGGCTCGACGGCGGGTTTCCCTGCCGCTGGTCTGGACGGCGACCGCTGCGTCGACGCCGATCCTGAGAGGGCAGCCCCAACTATTCCGTACCGCCACGAGTTACCCGCCAACGTCGACGACGTCCTGCTGGGGGTGCTGGTCGACGAGTCGTCGCTGAGCGGGAGGTAGCAAACCGCGCCAGGCTGCCACCAGCGACGCCACTTCTTCGACGTCTCCCTGCGGGTCCCAGCGATTGCCGGGCTTTAGCGGCGAACGAGTCACCAGTACCTATCCCGACATTCCCGATCCGCGACCGAACCCGGTCGCGGATTTCGCTATTTCCGGAGGAAATTCGTGTCCGACATCAACAGCGCCATCGGCGTCTCACGCGCCGGAGCAGACCCGTCCGCAAGCGGGGCCGCGGCTAATACCGACAGCTTGGCCTACCCCATCTCACCGGAGTACGTGAAGTCGTGGACGCCCGTGCGGGCGGTGTCCGAACTGATTGCCAACGCGATCGACGAAGACCCGAACGCCCAGGTCAGCTGGACCGACGGGGTCCTGACCATCGCCGACGAGGGCCCCGGCATCCCCGAAGAAGGGCTGATCCTGGGTGTCTCCACCAAGACCAACGAGCAGATCGGCCAATTCGGCGAAGGGAAAAAACTCGCCTGCCTCGTACTGGCCCGCTCTCCGGAGATCGGCGCCGTGCGCTGCGAGACCGTCGGCTACGGCTTCATTCCCGCCGTCGAGCGTCGCAAGCTGCTCGGCGGGCTGATCCCCTCCCGCTCTCAGCAGGGCAGCGAGGTCCTCGTCTACCGATTCCACCCCAACACCCGCACCGGCGGCACCGTCTTCACCGTCGAGTGCCCCCGAAAGCTGGCAGAGGAGGCCATCGGACGTTTCCGCGCCCTGGCCGAGCCTAGCTACCGGCCGCCGCAGGCACCCGGGGTGTGCGTGCGCGACGAAGATCCGGGACGGGTGTGGATTGGCGGGGTGCTGGTCACCCGCATGTCCGGCTTCCTTGCCTCCTACGACCTGTCCCTGGACCACAAGGCGCTGCAAAACCGGGACCGGACCGTGGTGGAGGCCGGCGCGTTGCGCACCGCAGTGCGCGACATCCTCGCCGGCAGCGAAGACCCGCAGATCATTGAGTTGTTCGCTCGCCACGTGCTCGATGGCGGGAAACTCCGGGAACAGGAACAGTTCTTCGGCGATGTGAGGATGCCCCGCCCCCGCGCTGCGTGGCGTTCCTGGGGCCGCACCCACCTGCCGGAGCGGGCGTACTACACCTCACCGGGCGGTGAGGAAGCCGCTCTCTATCTCAAGGACAAGGGCTACACCGAGCTGCTCGCCGCCGGTCTCAGTGGACACCAACAGCTGGCCGTCATGGGCCTGCTGGGTGTGGAGGCGGCCAGAGCCAGCCAGACTCGCCACGTCGTCCGTAATGCCAACAGGACCAGCTGGGTCGCGCGGAAGGCACTGACCGACGCGGAACGCACCCTGTTGAACGAATGCTGCGAGTTGGTGCGGCGCGCGATTGGCCCGTTCGCGCTCGACCGGGTGAAGGTGTACGACCAGAGCGATGAGTCGCCGTGCTCCCGGGGCTTCTACCGACCGCTGACCGGAGACGTGGCCATCCACCGCGACCAGCTCACCGACCGGCACCGGACGCTGCGGGTGTTGCTGCACGAGGCCGCGCACCGGGTCGGGCATCGCGGCGGCGGCCACTGGCCGGCGATCCCTGACTACCATGACCGCAGCCGTGGATTCGAGCACATGCTCGAAGACTTCGCCGCCCGGCTGCTCGGTCTACTGGCCGACGGCAGCGGGCTACCGCAGATCGATACCGCCGCCGCGGTCCCCGACGACCAGGGCCGGAACTCGAAGGCCGACGGTCCGGGCGGGCGGGGCCGCAACTGGCGGGCCGACGACCCGGGCGTGCCCGCCGTACGCCGCGAACTGGCGCACCTGCTCCTCGACCAACTCCCGAATGCGCTCACCGCCGGCGGCTTCCGCACCGCCACAGAGCTGGTGGCCTCCACCGCGGTGTATCCCGGCTACTGGCGCCTCCTGACAAATCCTCGCCCGGTCGGCTACCGCTCGTATCGCGGAGACCATGCCGGCGACTACGACAAGGTTGCCCTGCTCGCCGAGGCGACCGGCCTGCACCCGCCAGTGGTATGGCTGGGCTACCACCTGTGCGAAGGCCCCATCCGAGGGCGCCGCAGCGAGACCTGGCGTCGGCCTGGACCGTGGACCGCCAAAACCCGAGCCGACATCACACGAGCGTGCGCGGACCTCGACAAGCTCGGCGGCCCATACGCCGAGCAGGTCCCCGCGCTGCAGGCACTCGCCGACGGGACGATCCCCGCGCCGTTCGACGACGAGAGTTGGCACACCCCCGCCCGCACACTCCTGGCCGCCGAACGTAGCCGGCTCGGCCTGCCGACACCCTGACCCGATATCGGAGAAAACGGCGACCCGACGGCGCGGCTATCGGCCCACAGCTACACCGAACTGGATGACGCCTTGACCCCCTGATCGAACAGATCGGGGGTCGAGACCGAGATGCTGGCGCTCAAGCGCCTTCGCCGTCCCGCACGCCCCGCGCGGCGTAGCCCTGTGGATGGCTCCGCAGCCGGGCCATCAGCGCACTCTCGCCACCTCGCTTGCCCAATTCACCAACTACGGGTGCCAGTCCCACTTGTCGGTTGCGAGGCGTTTCTCGGCCGCCGCGGTGACTTGATCAATTCGTGAAGTCGAGCGTGACTGCACCTAGTCGCCGCCCCGGCGTACCCGACAGCGGCATCCCTACAACCGCTGGCCAGGGGCGGCGACCCGCTGCCGAGACGACTGCGAAAGAGGCAACTCGACCATGCCGCACCGCCGCGCCCTACCCCGCAACGTCAGTGACGTCCTGCTGTGGCTGCTCGCCGCCGATGTCGCCGACGCCCACCCACCCCGTCCCGACCGGCCGGGTCACTGCGCCAACCTGCGTTGCGTCGACGAGGTGTATCCGTGCCCACCGGCGCGTGACGCACAGCGCGCCCGCCAGGCCGCCACTCGGCCCACCCTGATCGCGCGCGGCCGGGCCCGAGTCACCGCACCGGTCGCCGCCCTGGCGACGAGGTTCACCGGCTGGTTCCGACCCACCCGACCGATCCCGCCATCGTCGCCACGGTCCATGCCGTCCCCCCGGGCGGCCTGAGCACCCAAGCACCCTGGCGGACCTCACGCGGCCCAAACCCGGCGACGCCCCGTCCCTGGGTGCCCATTTATCAAAGGAGAACAATTGAGCTTTCACACCGAGAAGACGATCGCCGGCTACGCCCGCGCGGCAGTCGACCTGCGCCTTCGTATGACCGATTACTGCCGTGGGCGATTCGCCCAGCGGTACATGCGGGCGTGGTTGGAGTCCCGCTTCGACGACGACATCGCCCACGACCTCGACCTCCATGAGACGTTCAGCCGCATCGCTCACCAACCGTGGCGCGACGGCGACCCCTACGTTCTCGCTCCGGCCATGACCGCGATCATCGCCGCCGCCGCCCAAGCGCTCGACCTGACCGGCGACATCATCAGCAGCGACACCGCGCCCAGCGACGCCGGTGTGCTGTTCCTGCCCGAACCAATTTACGAGCGCGGCCCCCACGGTGAGGTCACCTCCATTGGCGCGATCACCTGGATCAAGGCCCGCCTTCGCGACAGCGGAGGCAGCTTCTGGGCGATCTTCGGCTGGGCCGACCGCGACGACCCCCTCGACCCCTCCGCCACCCGACGCCGCAAACAGGTCGCGGCGGCCCCCGAACTCGCCGCGCAGTTCGGCCCCTACGTCCTCAACACCTTCGCCAACATCCCCATCGGCACCCCGATCCCCGCGCACGGCGAACAACCCGAAGCCGCAGACGTGGACTGGGAAACCGCGCCCGACGGCCGGTTCTGCATCGACGAGTCCGCACTGAGCATGCGGGCCGTAGCGGCGGTGCTGTACGCGTTCTGGCGCATCCAGGAACAACCCATCGCCACCGTCGCCCACCCACCCCTGGACCGGGCCGCCCGCAGGCGGGCTCTGCGCGCCAGCCTGCGCCACGACACCCGCGTGGTCATGCTTCGACGCACCCAGGCCACCGCCGAAGCCACCGGCGAGGCCAAATGGCACTACCGCGTCCGGTTCATCGTACGTGGGCACTGGCGACGCCTGACCGACGCCAACGACCAGCCCTACCGCATCTGGATCCACTCCCACATCAAGGGCCCCGACGGCGCGCCCCTGCTTCTCGGCGAAACCGTCGCCGTCCTCGCCCGCTGACCCCCACTCGAACTGATCGACGTACCGCTGCCACGCCGTGCGGCGACCACGCCGCCTCGCCTTGCAGCCGTGCCCGCTACGAGAACAGAGAGAGCGACATCATGTTGCACACCGACTACCCCTTCGACACCAACAATCGCGCCTACCAGCGGTTGCTCACCCTCGCCGGCGAACACTTCGAAGTTGTCACCTGGGAGAACGCCACTGGCCGACCCACCATGCTCACCCTGGTCGACGTCGCCAGCCACGACGCGGTCAGCCTCGCCCTGATCGACACCGCCGACGACCACCAGGCGCACGCGCTGCTCGCTGTCACCACCGACGCGGCGATGTCCCTGCACGGACCCATCGCCGGACGGACGGCAGCGGCTGACTACGCCCCCCACCTCGCCATGCACAACGCGGACATCGCCGCCACGACGCCAGCCGCCCTGCACCACCCCGACAGCATGACAATCGGGACGAGCGAGTGGCTGACCATCCCACCCGACATCGCGGCAGCCGCCCACACCGGAGCGCTCGACACCACAAGCGTCGGCTTGGTGCTGCTCGATCGCGACCGCGCCCAGATGGTTGTCGTCGGCCCCTTCTCCACCCCCGCGGACGCGCAGGCATGGCAACCCGCCACCGACGGATGGCCGCCTGTGGACCGCGTCGTCGTCGGCCTGCACCCACCTGCGTCAGAGACGGACTCACCGTAGAAGGCCGCAACTCGACGATTGGCCGCATCCGCTCAACCCCGCACCGGCCTGACTCCTCAGGCCGGTGCTCTTCGCTGCGCCAAATGACAGCCACCTGAGTCGGCACCGCCACGCCCCTGTTCACCACGGGGCGGTGCCGACCCATCGCCACACAGGCCCGGCACACCAGCCAGTCAGACCTGACGTCACGCCTGACTCGTCACCGTGGCGGCGCGCCAAACGGCGGAACGCCCTGGCAACACCTAGAGAACGGATCCCGATGCTGTCACCGATTCAACACGAAGCCGTCGTGCACTGCTTGCACGGCATAGACAGGCTCGCAGCGACAACGCACCCGTGGCCCGGGCCAGTCGTGTTCGGCTGGCTCCGAGAGACCTCACTGCCCGATCACCCCGACCCGACCCGAGCGCCCGCGCCGTCGATGTCGTCCCGCTGCTTGTCGACCCGCAGCGATGGCACAACGAACCGGACGGGCCGGTCGCGGCCCTGCGCGAGGTCGCCACCGAGGCGCACCACCCCGACCACCAGGCAGCCATCGCCTTACAGGCCGGCACCCGCGACTACCAGCAACGCGTTCTGGCCTACCTGTTCATGTACCCGAGGATTGTCGAGCACGAGAGCGACGCACCCACCGAAGTGCGGTGCATCGACGCGGTCGCCACCGACGGCACGATCTATGTGCTCACCCGCATGCCGGACACCGACACGGGTCTCCTCGCGACCATCGACGACCCGGGCGACAACCCGGTCATTGACCTGCTGCGGCAGATGATGACCCTCACATACCCCGATGGCTCCAACCTCTGACAGCCCCTCACCAATTCCAAGCCACTGACGGGCCTGCCAGAGCCCGAGTCGTGGCCCACTGCACGCAAACCGCGTCAACCCTGGGGCACAGCGGGGACGGCAACCGAGCACATCGGCGAGGCCGCACCCGCGCCCAGCGCATGAATGGCGCGCGTCCACATCCGCACACCGGTAGGCCCCTCGGCTCAATCTCCGCCGCGGGGCCTACCGGTGTGCCTCCCCACGCCCACGAGGAGTTTCCTATGGCCCACGATCACCGACCCCATATTTCTCTGGCTTCCGTTGCTGACCTGCTTGCCGCCGTGCCGTACCTGTTCGGCTTTCATGTTGACCACAGCGTCGTCATCGCCGGATACACCGAGTCCATGCTCACCGCGGCCACCCGCGCTGACCTGCCCAAGCGTGACGAAGTCCCCTCATGGGTCGACGCCACCACATCACAGTCTCTCGCCATGCTGCGCAACGTCGGCGCCACCGCCGCGACCATCATCGGCTACGGGCCCGCTGACACGGTCACCCCGATCGTCGACATCCTCACCCCACACTTCGACCAGGCCGGAATTACCGTTCGCGACGCGTTGCGGGTCACCGACGGCCGCTACTACTCCTACCTCTGCGACGATCCAGCGTGCTGCCCCGTCGACGGGGTCCCGTTCGACGCCGTCGGCAGCGTCGTCGCCGTGAACGCGATCGTCGCGGGCCAGATGGCGCTGCCCGACCGGGCTGCTCTCGTGGCCAGCATCGCCCCCACGACCGGCGCCGCCCGCGACGCCGTCACGACAGCCACCCAGCGGGCACATGAGCGACGCGACACCCTGTTCGCTGCGGGCCGGCGGGCGGCAGTCATCCGCGCCGGAAAGAAGGCGCTCCGAGCGGCGGTCGCCCGCTACGCCGACGACCGGGTCCTCACCGACGACGAGGTGGCCTGGCTGTCCGTGCTCCTCCTCGACTACAAGGTCCGTGACGCCGCCTGGCGAACCAACGACGCCAACTCATCGGACCTCGCCTTATGGACCGACATCACCCGCCGCGTCGACCCAGCCCTCGCCGCACCACCAGCCGTCCTACTCGCCGTCATCGCCTGGCGGACAGGACTCGGCGCCCTCGCCTCCGTCGCTATCGACCGGGCATTGGACGCCGACCCCAACGACCCTCTCGCCCATCTGATCGACCACGCCCTGCGCGCCGGCATTCCACCCGCCGCCCTTGACAGCCAAGCCACCCCGACAACCTCTGCCGAGAACCCGCCATCAACCGACCAGAAATGAGCACCCTGATGGCCCTGCACCTTCAATTCAACCTGACCGAGACGCTGCGGCTGGCTGAACACGCCGTCTCCAGCACCGAGCAGGCCCAGTCCTACACAGAAACCGAGGACGGCATCGCCTGCCCTGGCGCGCTGGTCTGGATCCACGACGAGGGCGTCTACCTCATGTCCAGCGGCCTGCCGCGCCTCCACGACCCGGACCGTCCCGACTCCAACCTCCTGGTCTACGCCGACGGCTGGAACCCGAACACCGACGGCTATCGCCGCGACGTTGACCTCGGCGGCGACGACTTCGCCGAACATTTACACCTCACTGACCCGGCCGCGCCACTGATCAGAGAGCTACGCGCGGCTCACGCCGAGGGTTACCGCTGGCTGCAACTCACCGTGACCGGCACCGCCTACGAGGTGAGCGTCGCCGGTAGTTGTCAACGTCCACTCTGACCGAACCGCACGTTCGCCTCCGGCCCGCCCCTCCGAGAAAACCGGAACGGCCCCGACCCGCGTCGGGGCAGTTCCCGCATTCGGGCGTCCTATCACAGCGAAACGACGACGTCTCAGCGGGACACGACTTGCTGTCTTTATTCAAGCGAGCGTCAATTCTAACGCGATTCGCCAAGTAATCCGCCTGATGTAAGGCGCTCACGGTCAGCCTAAGTAATAGCTATGCCCGTCATCCCGTCGATGTCAGATGTGATCTTTGTCGATCGCTGCGACCTGCCTACACCGAGCTTTCCTGGGGGCCTATCTATCTCTCGCCTTACTGCTTCGCACAGTCACCGTTTTCTTCGACGGCGGCGTCCTGTGTGCGAGAGGTGCTACGAGGGCGTCCAGCGACTGCTGGCCGCCATCCCCGAACCGCCCCGCGACCCGTCACTAACGCTGGAGGGGTACCAACGACAAGCCGAGAACGCGATCCAGCCGGAATAAACAATTATTGCTCAGCCCGAGACGGCAAGTAAGCACAATGAGGAAAGGCGGACTTTCAATGAACAGCCCTGGCAACGGCATACCCGACCTAAACCGAGAGCATCTCCTGAAGCACCTGATTGGGATCGAGGCGTTCGGCGAATCTTCCGGCTGGAATCATTCGCCGGTACTCCTCGCCATCACGAACGAACCTGCGCCGGGAACGGCCGACGAGTGGCGGCTTGCCGCGAGATCAGTAGATGTACCGCGGCGGATCTGGCACGACGCCGGCCCGATCGAGGTCCTAGACGCGCTCCTCGCGCAGTTCCGGTCACCTGCCTCCCAAGCGGTGGCGGTACTTACTTCCCACGACAATCCGTACACCCGCAATGTGGGCTGGGCCTTCGTCTACATCAAGCAATCTGCGGATGGCAAGGAAGCCCGGGTCGTTGATGCGGCGGACGAGCATGGCGGCCTGTATCGGATAGCACGGCTGCGGGGCGCGGCTCCAGAGAACGAGTACGACGCCGATGGCTCAGTTTACGCGGAGACGCCAACCCACCGAATCCTTCTTCAGCTCGTTACCGCCACGCGTCTCTAATTCGTGGGTGCATACCTGCGCCTGCTGCTCCCGAAGACCGCAAAGAAAGGATCAATTACTGTGGGCCTGAGACGGGAAACAACCTACGCCGGGTACGCCCGGGCCGCCGTAAACGCGAAGACCCTCATGGCGGAGCACTGCGCCCGACAAGGCGCCGACGAGCTTGTCTCGGTGATCATGGCGGATGCCCTGACTGTCAAAGTCAACAATCACCAGTGGCAGGCACAGACGGCGACCGCGCAGAGCGCTGGCCGCACCCTTACACGGCAACTCGAAACTGCCTGGCGCATCGGGGAGCCATTCGTCGTCGCCCCAGCGATGACGGCGATCATCGCCGCCGCCGCGCAGGCCCTAGACCTGACCGATGACCTACTCACCGCCGACACCGCGCCGACTGACAGCGGCGTGCTGTTCCTCCCCGAGCCAATCTTCATCCGCTCTGCCGCCGGCACCATCCGAGGCATAGCCGCGATCACCTGGACCACGATGATCACGCCTGCCGGCAGGTCCTGGTTGATCTGCGGCTGGGCGGATCACGAGGACACCGATGATCCTCACATCGCGGCGCTGCTCGCCTCAGCGGAGTACCAGCGCAACCGGGCCACCTTCGGGCCCTACATCCTCACTGACCTGACGACCCTGCCAGTCGGCAGACCAGTGCCCGCGCTTGAACTACCTGAGACCGATGCCCCGCCCATCGACTGGCGGAGCGCGCCGGACGGCCGCACGGTGATCGACGATCGCACAGCATCCAGAGTCTGCGCCGCTATCACGTACGCGTTCTGGCGCATCCAAGCCCAACCCCTCGCCACCGTCAGCGAGTCACCGCTGCCGCGCGCAACGAGCCGCCGCGCGGCACGGTCATCGATCGTGCACAACACCCGCGTGGTCATGCTCCGTCGAACCAGCCCCGTCGGGGCAGGCGTTGACGGTGACGCGAAGTGGCACTACCGGGTGCGGTTTTTCGTCCGTGGCCACTGGCGACACCTCACCGCCAAGGACGGCACCCGGTACCGGATCTGGATCCACACCCACATCAAGGGACCGGACGGAGCCCCGCTCCTGCACGGTGAACTGGTATCCGTCCTCGGCCGGTGAGCCCTGATCAGTCGCCGCCGCGCTAGCTGAGCAATGCAGGCCCTGCCGGGCCTACCGCCCGTAGGCCCTCGGCCTAGCGCCCGCGGTTGCCCCCGCTACGGCAACGCGCCCTCGCCTTCGGTACCCGCGTCGGGGGCGCGTCCGGGCGGTCATCTAACCGCGACGCCCGCGATTCACACGCTCTTCATCTCGCCCGGTTCCCGCCACGTGGACCGGGCCACTCGCCTGACCAACGGAAGGAACACCGAACGATGACACGCAGACTATGGTGGCGGACCGACAAGATCCTGCCCTTGGCCGAGCACGCCGCCGCCACGCCCCATCACCATCAGGCCCGTCAGCAGAACCGCGCCGGATGGCCTGCTGTGCCCGCGCTGATCTGGTCCCACGACGCCGACGGCGACTGGTTGTCCTCTAATGGTGACCCCACCTGGTACAGCGCCGATGGGACCGAGTACCGCGTGCGGGCCGAGACCTGGACCCACACCGCGACCGGCACCACCGGTAACCCCCATCCCGGCGACGACGGTGACGGGTTCCTTCCTCTGCGCCTGGAACACTCCGACGGGCGCCGAACGCTGCTCGAATTGCTCCGCTTCGCCCGCGCCCACGGCCTGCAGTGGTTCGGCGTTAACCCGGTCCGAACCAGCCAAGAGGGCACCGACCGGTACGTGATCTCGCACAGCCGGGGCGATGTCCTACCCGCCAAAGCGCTATGGGTGCCGGCACTCGTCACCTGCCACAACGTAGGGGGAGGCTACTACCGGGCACTCGTCGCCGACGGATATACCGCTCTGCGCGGTGGCCTGCTGTGCCGGTTCCCGCGCCACGAGGTCGAACGCATGAGCAGGCACCTGCACAGTCTGTCGATCGGCGACATGCCCGGCGAGCACCCCGTCCTGCATACCGCCCGCGACTTCGTCAGCGTGCAGTACGAGGAGACCGCGAGCGACGAGGGCAGCCTGTGGATCGAGGACGACCGGGTGCCAGCCGACGCCGACGACCACTACGCGATCGGCGCCTACCGGTGGAAATGGTCGCCGCACGAGCCAGACGACGCCGACGGTCTTGGTCACGCCCATCGCCCCGAGGCCGACGCCGATTGGCGCGACAGGCCAGGCCTGCCCTCCATACCGCCCGGCGGGCGGCTGCTGGCGGCCGATGAGGCGGTAAGTCTCCTGGTGATGGGGAACCATTCCGAAAGTCGAGACGGCAGCCTGGCCATCGACGCCGCGCTGATCGAGGCAATTCGTCAAGGGCACATCGTCGCCTGCCTGTTTGGTGACGGCCGGGTCGCCTTCACCCGCGCGACCCAGCAGTCGGCAGGCTCAACCAGCCCAACCCGAGCCCGCGGATTCGAGGTCCGATGACCACCCCACGTACCGCTCCTGCTCTGGCCGCGAACCGGGCACGGCCGGTGGTCGCCATCGACGTCGACGGGGTACTCAACCCCGACGATCCGAGGACCGCCCGCCAGCTCGGCTACCACCCGCACCGCTACGACGGTCCCGCGCCCAGCGGTCAGCACGTCTCCGGCGAGGTGTGGCTGCACCCCGACCACGGCACCTGGCTCAGAGAACTCGCCCTCAACGCCGACCTGGTCTGGTGCACGAGCTGGGGCGCGATCGCCGCGACGTGGATCGGACCTCGACTCGGCCTGCCGGTTGACCTGCAGGTCATCGACGTCGGCCAAAGTGGCGTACGGTTCGGTCGCCAGCTCAAGCTCGCCGGTCTTTACCGAGCGATCGGCGGACGACCGGTGGCCGTTCTCGACGACACGTTCGGCGGCCGGGATGGGTCTGAGGCCGCTGACCGCACCGCGCGTGGCAAAGCCACTCTGCTAGTGCCCGTCGACGGCGTCACGGGCCTACAACGAGGTCACATCGATCAGGTCCTCAACTGGCTCAGTCGGTTGGCCATCGACGCGCAGGAGCCCTACGCGCGAGACGAGCCCAGAACCGGCCCGACTGCACCGCAGGAGAGCGACGAGGTGGGGGATGACGGCGGCGACCTCAGCATCGGCGATCCGGTGCTGCGGAAGTCGCGGCTGCTGTCCAGAAAGTGCGACACGTGCATCTTCCGTCCCGGGAACCTGATGCACCTTTCCGAGGGCCGCTTACGTGATCTGGTTGCCGAGGCTCGGCGTGACGAGGGTTTCGTCATCTGCCATGAGACGCTGCCCGGCTATCGGCGCCCCGGTGTCAAACCCGCTATTTGCCGAGGATTCGCCGACCGCTACTCCACCCAGACGCTGCAGGTGATCGAACGGCTCTTCGGGTTCCTTGAAGTCGACCCGCCCGAGAAGGACGCAACTCCGACCGACGGCACTGTGCCGACGGGGGACAGTGCCACTGGAAGCGCTGACCCCGGACCAGCTCGGTAGATCGGCGGTACCAGGCGACGGCCGCGCCCGCGCCAGGGCCTCCGACGACTGGGGCCTGTACGCGTGCCAATTCGCGGCGTACGCCTGCTGTTGGGTAGACCTGCGGTCGTGTTATTTAGGTACTCATCGATGATGGGTGGGCTGGACCGGTATCACCGCGTCCCGCCCACCCATTGTCGGGCCCATTATGCCGGTTCCGATCAAAATGCCTCGGGTAGGTTCGCCGCCTTGCCGGCCCCGATGAGTAAGAGACGTGGCCTTTTTCGTTGGACCCAGTTGGAGATGGCGGGACAAGCGACTGCTCGTGGCCGATACCCCTCCTCGTAAACGACGAGCACCACCTCTCCAGGCAGGGGCAATCCCTGGAGATTCGCCGGCACCTTTCGATGAGGCGGCAGCTTCGTGGCCTTACGGGGTGAACCTGCGGAATTGGGGCGACGTCTCGGGTGGGGTTGTCTTGTGCTCCGGCGTGCTCGAAGTCGTCTGGGTTGTTCGCTTGGTGAGGTAGGCGCTGGCGTGCGCGGCGCAACTCGTGGGCAAATCGCCGGCCGTTTGGCGAGGAGGCGCGAACACGACGTCCGGAGCTATGAGTCGGCCTCGATGGTCGCGAAGAACTTCCGAAGCTTCATGGGACATGCCCAGGTGGAGCAGTATCAACTCCGGTCGCGGGGCGTAGGCGTCCTGGTTCCGCAGCGTTGGAACGCTATCGCCTTAACGACGTCCCGGCTGACCGCGCCGACACCCCATCAGAGTCGGAGCCCTTTGCTCGCCAGTAGGTGAGGGTGGACGTGCCGGCCCGGCTCGGGGGTGTGGCCTCAGGCGGGGTGCCGCCTGTCGGGCGGCTGGGAGCCGAGCTTGTGGCTGCCCTGCCTGCCGGCGCCGCAGCGGCGAGAGTGTTCGAACTCTTCTTCCTGTCAGTGGCGGAGGCTGTCGGCGGGGTGTCCGTTGTCGTTCGGCATTGGCGGTGACCAGTACCGGTAGACGGTGCGCTCCGATTTCCCGATGCGGGCGGCGATGTCCGCGGGCGGTAGCTCCGGGTCGCGGCGGCGCCAGTAGGCGACTGCGGCTGCGGTGTCAGCCGGTACGTTGTCTGTTCGCTCGTCACCCGCCGGTGCGGTCGGCTCGATGCTGCTGACGCTCGGCGACGAGGTCTGCGGCGGCGTGAGGCCGCCTACGTCGCCGAGGTTCGCGTCTGTCTCGGGTTTGGGCGCGCAGTTGTCCAGCGTAGCGACTGCTCTCTCCTGGTGCGGGCCGTTGTCGTCGTGCGGGCGATGCCGAGGGGTGGATGAGGTGCTGGCGCTGTCGGCGTCCGGTTCGGCTGTGATGGGTGCAGCGGCGTGTGAGGGCATCGCCGATACGGTGCTGGGGCGGTCGAGTCGGGCCGGGGCGTTGGTGGTTGCCGTGTCGGATGCGCGAGCCACAGGCCGCGCATCGCTCGGTGCTGCGGGCGCTGCTGCGGATGCGTTGATGGGCGGCGACGGCGTGTGTGTGGGCGCGGGTGGCGATGGTGGGGGCATGGTGGTTCGGATCTTGGCGGTGATTTCGACGAGGCTGACACTGGCCACGATGACGAGCCCGTCGACGGAGATGGGCAGCAGGTACGCCCCGCCGTGCTCGGTCTCGCCGTAGCGGGCCGCAACCCCGGCAAGATGCCAGTAGCTCACCCAGGTCGCGATGGCGGCGATGACCGAGGTTGCCGCGATGCGGATCGCGCCGAGCAGACGCCGGTGGTGGGGCACCCGCGAGATCAACTCTACGGTGAGCAGGAGCGCCAGTGGTGGCCACGCGGCGATGATTTGGCTGATCGGATTCGGGCGGGCGTGTAAGACGTTCGCGGCCACCGACGCGGCGACGCCGAGGACGAGAGTTGCCCGTACCGCCCACCGCAGCCTGCGTAGCTGCTTGTCGTCGGTGGTCCCGGCGGCGACTGGTGTTCCCGGACCGCTGGCCAGATGAGACGCGCTGCTCACACCGACGGCCGACCGTCGGAGGAGCGTGGGCCGCGCCGTGAGCGCACTTCGGCGATGAGACGGTCGGCGAGGGTGAGTGTGTCGTCGGTGGGCTCGGCGTCGATCTCGCTAAGTCGTTGGGTCAGGGTCCGGCGCAGCAAACGGATGCCGTCGAGGTCACCGAGGGCGGCGTGGGCGCGCATCGCCTGTTGATACAGCTCCTCGTTGTAGGGGTGGTGGGGCAGGGCGGTGTCGTAGACGGCGGCCTGCTGCTCGGGCTGGTCGGCGAGTTCCTCGATCAGTGCGGAAACGGCGTCGAGGGCTTCGCGTTGCACGGCGTGCCGGTGAGGTTCGAGCCACTCGTAGTCGCAGCCTTCGGCCAGGGGCCGGTAGTCCTCGACGGCGCGGCGCAGAGCCTGGGCCCGGTCGGCTCGACCGTCGGTGGCGCGCAGCGCGGCGCGCAGTCGCCACAGGTCGATGTCGAAGGAGTCGGGGTTGAGCTGGTAGCGGTGGTGGGGGCGGGTGAGGTAGGTGCCGGGCCCAGCGTGTTGGCGCAGCACGGCGCGCAGGTCGGAGACGTAGGTGTGCAGGCGGTGTGTGGCTTTGCTGGTGGGGGCGTCGGGCAGGAGGTCTTCGAGGATTGCTTCGGCGGCGGCGTCGCCGTCGCACACGGCGAGGTACACGAGGAGCTCCATGGACTTGGCGCGCAGCGCGCGTGGATGGTTGGCGCCGAGGATGGCCGGCGGGCCGAGCACCGTCACCTCGACCCGGCTACGCGGCGCTGCCGCTGGGCCAGCGCCGGACGCCTCGTCTTCGCGCGGCCCGGATGACGACGCGATGTCGTGGGACATGGTGTCGGCGTCCGCGGCAGCGGGCCCGTCAGAACCTTCCGGCGCTGCGCTGTCCTCGGGGACGGGCTGCTGGGCGGTCGGTGCGCTGACGGCGTCAGTGTGCGGTGCCGACGACGTCCCCGAGCCGTGTTCGTCGGGGTCGACGGACTCCTGGTCGGTGCTGTCACCGGCCGTGTCCGAGGCGTCCGCTACCGCGGTGGGGGCGGGGGCCGCCGCTGTCGCGGGCCCGAGCTTAGGTGGCGTCTCGATGGGTGCGGGTTCCGGCATCTGGCCGGTGTGGGACTCCGCGAGGGTCGCGAGCACGTCGACGGTTTCGGTGGGGTCAAGGATGGCGAGGCGGCCGACGTCGGCGGGATGGGGGCCGTGGCGGGCGTCGCCGTCGGCGCGGGTGACGGTGCCGTCGGCGGCGACGACGGCGGTGTCGCCGTCGGGCCATGCGCCGAGGAGTACGCCGTGGATGTCCAGGCGTTGGCCTTGGGCGAGGAGCGCGGCGATGCGGGCGCGTTCGTGGCGGCCGGTCGCGTCGGCGAGCAGCATCACCGGCGCCAGGGGTTCTTCGAAGGGATCGGCGGCGCGCAGTTCGGCGATGGTGTCGACTTCGTGGTGGTAGGCCAGCCGGGTGCGGTGCAGGGTTTGTTCCTCGAGGATTTCCAGGGCGTCGTCGAGGTCCGCGGTGACGGTGAGTCGAGGGGTGTGGGGCAGATTGACGGCGGCGGCGCCAAGCAGGGTCGCGGCGGTGGTCGCGGGGATGACCACTTGGGTGCGGGCGTCGGGGTGTTCCGCCGCGCCGGCGGCGAGGGCGGCGGTGAGGAAGCCGCGGGCGGCGGCGTCTGCGCCGGGCCCGGTGAGGCCCAGGCCGGCCGCAGGCCACACGGCCGACAGGGGGTGGGCGAGTGCCGGTGCCACCGGCCCGCTGTCGGGGGCGTCGTCAATAGCGGTGGCGGCCTGCGCGGGGCTGGCTTCATGGACGGCGTCGGCGTCGTCGGTGAGGACATCGTCGGTCCGAGGTGACCGGCCGTTGTCTTCATCGGCTGGGCTGTCGGGGGGTGGGGCGTCGGTTGGGGTCGCCGCGTCGCGCAGGCCACGCCGGATCTGGCGGACCACGCGGGGCATGGGCGCCAGATCGGGGTCCGTCACAGGGCGCTGGACCGGCGGTTTGCGGGCGCGGTATCGGCGCTGCCGGTGTGCCCACACGATGGCCACCGCGGCGGCGATGGCGAGCGCCAGCCCACCATCGATCCAGCTGCCGGTCGGCAGCGGCACACCGTGGCCGGGGCGGGCGCTCCGGCTGCTGTCGGAGGTGGGGTTGGCGGCGGTGGCATCGCCGGTGGGGGTCGAGGCCGTACCGGTGGGTGTCGGGATGGCAGTCGGCGCGCTCGGGACGGGAACCTGCGGAGCGGTGCTCGCCGACGGCTCCTCGGCCGGTGGGACGTCGAGTGTGGTCTCTGGTGCCGGCGTGCGCGGCGCGGGCGGCGTGGGGGTTGAGGGCCGGGGTTGCTGCCCGGCGGGCGGGGTGGCGTCGGCGGGCAGGTCCAGCGCCCAGCCCGGGTAGATCACGTTCGGGTTGCGCAGGGTGCCGCCGACGTCGGCGAAGTGGGTGCCCCTGTTGAGGGCGAAGATTTCCGGCCAGCGGTTCGCGTCGCCGAGCCACTGCTCGGCGATCTTCGACAGGGTGTCGCCGCGCTTGACGGTGTGCACGTACTCGCGGCCGTTCGCGACGAGGGTGACCTCGCCGTGGGTCAGCGTCCGATCCGGCGTCGCGGCTGCCTGCGATACCTGGGTGCTGGTGGTGCCGGGGAGAGACTCGCGGTGCGCGACAGCCGCCGTGGCCGCGGCGACGCCGGAGGCACCCGGGTGGGCGTGGGCGGGACCAGTCAGGGGCGGGGTGGCGGCTTGCGCGGCGGTGGCCAGCACCCCGCCGGTGATCATGGCGATGAGTAGCGCGGCGAGGCCACGACCAGGGTTCAGGACACGGGGCTGAGGCAGTCTTCGGCCGGTGAGAGCGGCGGCGAGTTCGGCGAGCACCGACCAGGTGAACGAGGCCCAGGCCGCCCAGAGCAGGGCGGTCAGGACCGCGCCGATCATCTCGTCGGTCAGCGGGCTAGTCAGCGCGGTGGTGACGGTGTCCCAGGTAGGCGGCTGGTCGGGCAGCGGCGGGTCGAGGTAGCGCAGCAGCGCGTACGGCACGCCAGCGAGCAGCAGCGCCAGCGTCGCTCCGCCGACCGCGCGGCGGGCGACCTTTGACAGTGTCGCGATCACAGGGGCACCTCCCCAGGCGTAGGCATGATCTGGGCTTCGGTGGCGGTGGTGACGCCGGTGGCGGGCGTGGCGGTGGCGGTGGCGGATACCGGGATGTCGGTGATGCCGACGAGGTGCAGGAGTTGGGTGCGGTGGCCAGTGGTGACCGTGACGGTGACCTGCTCGGTGGTGGCCGACACGGTGCCTGCCTGGCCGGCTTGGGTGAGGAAGGTTCTGGCGGCGGTGCTTGCTGCGGCGGGGTCGAGCTGTACCGCGCCGGTCGTGCGGTGCAGAGTCAGGTCGATCTCGTCGGCACCGGCGCGGGCGGCGGCCTGGGCGGTGTCGTAAGCGGACACCTTGGTGGCCATGGCCATGCCCTGGTCGAAGACAAGGCCGGCGAGGATGAGCACGATCAGGGTTCCCACGACAGTCCATGGGGTGATCTGTCCTCGGTCGTCGCGACGAACCGGACGTGCCCTAGCGGGGAGGCGGGTGGTCACGGCTGGCTCCGGTACGCGTCTAGGGGCTGGCGGGAGGTGGTGGAGATGGTTACCGCCCCGGGCAGTCCCAGGCCGTATAGGTCTTCCAGCCGCACGCTGCAGGCCACGGTCGCGCTGACCTGTCCGCCGGGCGAGAACGAGCCGGCATCGATGGTGACCGTCGCGGGCTGGCAGGTGAGGCCGCGTCCGGTCAGGGTGAGCGACGCGGCGTCGTCGCCGGTGAGTCGGGCCTCGGCGGGCGTGGAGGCTAGGGATGCCTGCCGTGCCGCTGCCGCGGCGGCGGAGCGCACGTCGATCGCGGCCGACGCCAGCCGCAGGCACGCCACGACGGCGAGGATCGCCATGACCATCAGCGGGATGTAGCCGAGGGCCATCTCGACGCTGACCGACCCTGCGTCCGAGGGTAGGGCCGCGCGGCGTCGACGGTGTGAGCGGGCATGGTGGTGAGTGTTTCGCTTGGTCACCGCGCTGCTCCTTGACTGGGCTGGTTGCGGGGTTAGCCGATGTCGGGTCGGAACCGCTCGACGGGGGCGCTGACCCGGGTGCTGACCGCAAGGCGCAGCCACGGCACGACGGCGGGGGCGCGACCGGACACGGCGACGGTGGCGGATTCGGGGTTGCGCTGCACCGCGACGCGCGGTTCGGTGACCACGCGGCCGGCGACCTGGTTGAGCACGGCGGTAGCGTCGGCGTGCCCGGCGGTAGCGGTGCCGCCGGAAACTCGAGTGGTCTGCAGGGCGTGGTTGGCGGCGTGCTGGACGCCGAGCTGGGCCAAGGCCCACAGCGCCAGTTGCACGCCGATGAGCACGAGCAGGAACAGCAATGGGGCGTAGAGCACCACCTCGGTGCTCACCGATCCGCGGTCCCCAGCGCGCTGGCGCCGTCTGCGGCCTCTCGGTCGGTTAGTCGTCACAGGCTGATCCCGTTGATCTTGCCGAGGATCTTGGAGCGGAAGATGCCGTAGACGGTCAGGACGAGAGTGACCAGCAGAGCGATCCACATGACCTTCTCGGTGGTCTCGCTGCCCCTGTCGCCGCTCTCGCGCAGACGACGGACCCGGTCGGTGACGACGAGCTGTGCCAGAGTCACCAGGGCGAACAGTTTCCTCAGCCACATGAATCTGCCTCCTTGTGCGGGTCGAATCGGTGCCTGCGGTGCGGGCTGTTCTACGTGTCAGAAGGTGTCGATGGCGGTGACGGCCGGATAGAGGAGGAACAGCATGTAGGCGGCGGCGAGAAGCATGACCGGCATCGACATGCGTTCGGTGGCAGAGTTGGCTTGCGCTTCGAGGGCCGCCGCTTGGTGGGCGCGCAGGGTCGCGGCACGGATCGTCAGGGAGTCACGGATGCGGGCGCCTTCGGTGCCGGCCAGGCTCATCGTGGCGGCGAGTTCGTGCAGCTCGATCACGCCGGTGTCCTCGCCGAGTTGCCCGAGCGCCTGCCAGGGCGGCACGCGCAGCAGGTGGGCGGTGTCCACCGCGCGGCGTAGCCGTTGCGCGGCCCAGCCGTGGCTGTCGGCGCAGGCGTCGTCGAGGGCCTGTTCGAGGCCCGCACCGCCGGCGAGGGAGATGACGACGAGGTCGAGCACGGCGGACAGGGCGTAGCGCAGCTCGTCGCGGCGCCGGCTGGCCTCGGCGTGCGCGGTGCTCTCGGCCAGCCACCAGCCGCCGCACCCGCCGGCCAGAGACGCCCACAGTGGCATGCCGGAGGCGAAGCTGAACCCGCCGGCGGCGAGGACCGCCATCGCGGCCGGCGGCAGGACCAGCCCGGCGAGCACCGCGAGACTCTGGTCGGCCAGGTGCAGGGCGACGGGCCGCTCCAGTACGGCCAGGTCGGCGCGCATCCGCTGCCGGGGCAGGCCGAGCGCGCGCAGCGGAGCGGCCAGCAGGCGCGCACGTGCCGGCGTCGCCTCCTCGACTGCCACGGGTGCGCGGCGCAACCGGTCGAGGGCTTCGGCGAGGCCGGGCCGGGCCGGCACCAGACCGGAGCAGGCAAGGACCAGACCAAGCCCGGCGACAAGACCGCAGGCGAGCACGACGCTCATGAGGTCCGCCCCGGGTTGGCCAGCACCCTCGGGGGTTCGGTGACGCGGGAGGCGCGGGCCAGCCACCAGAAACCGCCGGCGAAGACCGCCCCGACGACGAGCAGGACCAGTTGTCCGGTGACGCTGCGGTAGGGGGCCAGGAACCCGCGGTTGAGCAGGATCAGCCCGGCGACCATCGCCACCGAGGTGCCGGTGATGACGCGCGCGGCCGTGCGGGTCGCGGCGCGCTTCGTGGCCACCCGCATCCGGATCCCGGCCAACTCGCGGGCGGTGACGGCGAGGCTAGTCAAGCACTGCGACAACTGCCCGCCGTGGTAACCGGCAGCCTGTGTCAGCGCCCGCACCACGAGGTCGGCCACCGGATCGGCGAGGTCTGCGGCGAACAGGCGCAGCGCGTCGGCAGCCGAGCCCCACCCCGAACAGCGGACGCCAGCGCCGTGACCTGAGCGCGGATCGGCTGCGGGGCGACCGGGGCGGTCACAGTGATGGCCTGCTCCAGCCCGGCGGCCGAGGACAGGGTGTCGCGCAGCAGCTCCGCCCAGGTGGCGACCGCCTCGATGCGGGCGACCGCGCGCGTGTGCTCGCGGTCGGGCCCCAGAACACGGGGCAGCGCCCACACCGCGGCGGCGGCCAGTAGCGCCGCCACCGGCCAGCGGGTCAACGCCGCCGCCGCCACCCCACCCGCAGCGGCGCTCAGCAGCCGGGTCCGGTCGGCTGACGTCCATCGCCGACGCGACCGGGCGCTCGGGGCACCGGGCGGACGGCGGCGCAGGCCGTCGGCAACGAGCACCAAGCCGAGGGCGCAGCCCAACCCGAGCAGGATCGGCGACAGGTCCACGCTCACCACCGCTGCCCAGCGGGAAGGCCAGGGTTAAAGCCGGCGGCGACGAGCTCATCAAGGGTGTCGGCGCGCAGCGGCGCAGCCGGCACGCCCGGCGGTCGGGACCGGGGCGGTAGATCTCGTTCGAAGGCACCTGAGTGCCATCGGTCTCCAAGACCTCCCGGACGGAGGACAGCACCCGGGTGCCGTCGGTGGCGACGTCCAGGTGCAGGACGAAATCGACGGCCTGACCGATCAGCATGTTCGCCGCGTCGAAGGTCAACTCTTCCGGCGCCTGCATCACATACAACGCGAGCCGCGCCAACGCCTGCTTACTCGACGAGGCGTGCAGGGTGCACATTGACCCGTCATTGCCCTGTGACATCGCCAAGAGCATGGGCACGGCCTCAGCGCCGCGAGACTCACCGACGATCACCCGATCCGGACGCATACGAAGCCCCCACCGGACCATCGTCGCCATGTCGATGCCGCCGACACCCTCCAGATTCGGTTCACGCTGCTGGTAGGCCACGGTGTTCGGATGCGCCTCACGGTCCTCGTCGAGGCCGAGCTCGAACGCGTCCTCGATGGTGACGATCCGCTCGCTCGGGCTGATCGCCCCGGCGGCGGCCCGCAGCAGAGTCGTTTTCCCGGCACCAGTACCGCCGCAGATCACCAAATTCTTGCGCGCTACCACCAAGGCCGTGATCATCTGCCGTAGTCCGGCGGTGAGTTCGCCGCGGCGCTCCAGGTCATCGAGGGTGACCCGGTGCAGCACATTGCGGCGGATCGACACGCTGGGCCGCTTCGACACGGCCATCACCGCGAAGAGCCGCTGCCCGCCCGGCAGGCGCAGCGACACCGAGGGGGAGCCGCGGTCGAAGCGCCGCTCTTCCTGCCCGCTGCGCGCCGCCGCGACGCGTACCTGGTCGATCAGCTCCTCGTCCGAGGCGGCGACTGGTGGCACCTGCACGGTCCGCCCCTCGACGGTGCGGACCCAGACGTTGTCGCAGCCGTTGGCGAAAATGTCCTCGACCGCCGGGTGGTCGATCAGCCGCTGCAGCCCGCCCAAACCGGTGAAGGCGTCGTGCAACGCCCGCGCCAGCGCGGCCTCGGCCTGCGCGCCCAATGGGGCACGCCCCGCGCTGATGGTTTCCCGGGCGTGGGCGGTGAGCTCCTCGGCGATATAACCGGCGATCAGCGCAAGCCGTTGCGCGTCGGGCAGCTGCGCGCCGTTGTCGGTGAGGCGATCGCTGATCCTGGCGCGTAGCCGCGCCACCAGCTCCGGCTCCACGTCGGCGGTGCTGCCGCCAGGCGCGGGGGCGCTCATCGGACGACCTCCAGCACCGTGCGGGCGTGCCGCGGCTGCGGCGACGTCGCGACGGTCGCGGCCAGTGACCGCAACGCCTGCGCCAGCCGGGTCCGTGTCCAGCCCGGCGCGTTCATCCGTCCTGCCAGCACGGCCGCGCCCCACCGGTCGCCGGGCAGGTGCGCCCCCACCGGCACCCCGAGCCGCTCGCTGATCTCCTGCGGCTCGTAGGCGCACTTGCCGACCACCGCGACGCGGACATCACCCGGCGAGGTGATCGTCCGCAGCGCCGTCAGCCGACTGTCGAGGTGGTCGAGGTGCTCGGTTGCCCCTGACGTGACCAGGACAAGCGCGTTCGCGCAGCCCAGCAGGGCGTGCGCCGGGCTGCCCGGGTACAACCGGCCCGCGTCGGCGACCACAGCCGGCGCCAAGCCCGCCAGGGCCTGGGGGTGACCGGCAAGGACCGATACCGCGCCCGCGGCGGTCTCGGCGGCGCCTGGGCCGACGAGCGCGTGCAACCCCAGCGGCAGGGACTGCATGAACGGCACCGGCCCACTGACCGGGGCGCCGTGGCGGGCTGCCGCCGCCAGCGCGGCCAGGCCGGGATCCTGCGCGAGACCGAACCGTGCGGCGAGTACCCCGCCGCAGGGGTCGGCTTCGACCAGCAGCGCCGGGCGGTTAGGCCACAACGCGGCCACGCCCAGGGCCGTCGTCGACACGCCCGCAGCGCCGGACACCGACGCGACCACCGTGAACATGTTGCGCACCGTCCCGTCTCTCATTGGCCCGGTCCCAGCTGAACCAGTGACACGTCCCCCGCCGACGAGGCAATCGCTTCTGCCTCATTGGCGGCCAGCAGCAGGGTCACCACGTGACCGCCGGCCTGATCCGCGTCTGCCGCCACCACCGTGGCGACCGCCCGGGGTGGCCCTGCTGCGGGTTGGCTGCCCGCCGGGGTCCCGGCCGCCGCGTCCGCGCCGGCCGCCGGTCCGACGAGGACCACGACCCGTGCCCCCGCGTCCAGGCCGGCAGGGGCTCGGCCCGCCTTGACTGGCACCGCGATAACCGCCTGCCCGGCTGCTGGCCACGCTGGCGGCCCCACCTGCTGGGACACCACCAGGCTGCCCGCGGCCAGGGGCACCGCAGCGGTGCGTCCCACCACCTCGTCGCGGCGATCCGCGGCGATCAGGGCCAGGCCCGACGGGTTCGCCACCCGCACCACCCGAAGGTCCGTCTCGCTGATCACCGCACCCGCGTTAACCGGCCGCGCCACTGCCAGGAACCGCTCCTCCGCGTGCCGACGCAGATCGACCTGCCAGAAGATGACCACCGTCGCCAGCACCAATAGCACCCCGGCTGCCACCCGCCGGCCACTGCGGTGCCCACCTCGCCGCGATCCTGCCGCCGCCTGGGCGGTGCTGCCGCCGGTGGTCTGTGGGCGCTCGGTCGCGACGCTCATCGGGCACCCTCGACGACGGTCTGCGACTGCGCGACCCGTACCGCCGCCGAAGCTGTCGTCGTCAGCGGTGTGAGGGTGCCGGCGCCGCCGGGACCCGACCAGGTCACCGACCACGTCACTGTCGCCCGCAGCGCAAACCTCTCATTGCGTGCGGCAGCCGACGACCGGGTGTAGGTGTGTCCGCAGGGCGAGGACGCCCGTGGATCCGTCCCGGGTGTGAACGGTTCGCCCGCGCCGGCGCAGGTCAGATCCGCGCTGCCGTCACCGAAGGACCACCGCACCGTTGTGGGTGTGGCCGTCGCGGTTACCGTCACCCCGGGCACCGAGGCCGTGGCTGAGCGGGCTTCCCAGGTCAGCGGGTCCACCCACAGCCACACCGGCACCCGGACCAGAAGGAACGGCGCCGTGCTGGGGTTCGTGCGGATCCCTGGCGCGGGCAGCTGCAGCCGCGAGCGTGCTGTCTGCGCCAGTGCGGCCAGATCCACCCCGGGTGCCTGGTCGAGCCACACCGGCGTTTCCTGCGACCCACGCCCGTTGGCCGCGCACGTCCGCGCGTACCAGCCACCGGTCGGGCCCTTGCCCGCAGGCGGCGGTCGGTTGCCCTCAACCGGCGCCCAGTAGCAGGCTCCATCCGAGTCCGCATTGTTCTTGTCTGACTCGCCGCTGCCGTTACCCGCTGCACCGCGCGACCCGCCCGAGCGGCCAGGAACACCGGCGGCAATCTCGCATTCCGGTGCCGAAGGGCTTTGGCTACAGCTGACATGGCCGATCCCGTCGTCGGCCAGAGCGGGTGGCATCGTCACGACGACGGCGGCGGCAGCGAAGAGCATCAGGAATCCGCCGCGAACTGACTGCCTCAGCATGTGCCCACCTCCTGCGCGCCGAAGCTGGATACCTTCCAGCCGTCGCCGTCGCGGACCACCGTTGCTCGCACGGCGCGGTTACCGCCCGGGATGTCGTTGGCCAGCTCGCCCGTGGACGCCGTGTAAGTGAGGAAGCGCGTGGTGTCCAAGCAGTCCTGCACGGAGATCGTCGCCGGTTGCGCCGAGGGTGACGCCGCGACGATTCGCGGCGTCGACCGGTATTCGCCCTTGAGGACCTCGCCAGCGGTGCGCAGCTTCGCCAATCCGGCCCTCAGTGTCGAGAGCGCCTGACCGGTGGCGTATCTCGTCAGCTCGGGATCGTCCGGGTCGCCGTCATGCCCGCCCGCGCGTACGCCGCCCACATCTGCCCGTAGGCGAGTAGTGCGGCATCGTTGGCGGATGCCGGCGACGGCCGAGCTGATGCCGGGGAGGTGACAGACGCCGTCGGAGCAGGATCCTCAGGCTCACTTGCGCCGCAGCCCCCAGTACTGACGCACACGGCGATGGCCAGGCCAGCCAATCTCGCGAACCCGAGGGCCGACGCTGAACTAGCGATGGTTCGCCGTCTTGCGTGGACTGTCATGGTTAACCGCGCCTCCAGAAGCTGCAGGAACTCACCCTCGGCCCTCAACGTCACGCCGGGAACGGGGCCTCACCTTCTCCCGACGTTCGCGGTGGGCTGGTCCAACCCCCGATGTGGACTCATCGGCTACTCGACCGGGCACCATCCGGTCGTCGGCAACTGTGGTTGACTAAATCCGAAACCACAGTTGTGTTGCGACTTTGCGAGCTAAGCACACAACCTTGAGAGGCGTCAACCACAGTTTGCCCTTTGCGCAAGTAGGGTTGACCAGCGCTAGCGTGGTCGGAGGCGGGGCCCCTCGCTGTTGAGCGCCGCGGAGAAAGGGCTGAAGGTCCGCTCCGAGTGCTGGGCGCGGCTCGGTGATCACCCGTGAGCGACGCGTGGCAGGAGGTGAGGTTTGGCGTGACGGATGGGGCTTTGTACTGGGCCGCTGCCCTGCTCGGCGCGCTGATGGGTGCCGCCCTGCCGGACGTGTGCGTCCGGCTCGTGACGCACCTGGGCGGGTGCCACAACGGCGAGGCACCGATGGCGACGCAGGCGAGTGCCCCGTGCCGCTACCTCTGGCGGGCCGCACGCGCCTGTCTGAGCGGTCTCGGACTGGCCGCCATCTCCGCGGGCCTCACCTGGCGTATAAGCGCCGGCCTGGGAGGGCTGTGGATGGTCGGGGTGTGGCTCGTCATGCTCTATGCCGGCACACTGCTAGCCAGCGTCGATCTAGCACTGCGGCGGCTGCCCACACCTGTCATCGGGGTGGCCGCGCTCGCCGTGGCCGGATTGCTCACCGGCCACGCCGTCGCCATCGGCGAGGCGCAGAAGGTGATCAGCGCGACGCTGGCAGCCGCAGCGGTTGGTAGCGCCTTCCTGCTCCTGGCCGTCGTCGGCGGCAGCGGGTTGGGGCTCGGCGACGTCCGGCTGGCCGCGTTGCTCGGCGCGGCGCTGGGACCCTTCGGTTGGCGCGCGGTGTTCGTGGGAGCGGTGTTGCCCTACGCGCTCGCCGCTCCCGAGGCGCTGACCCGCCTCGCGCTGCGCGGCGATCCTGACATCGCCTTCGGCCCGTATTTGCTCGCCGGCGCCCTCGCCTCGGTCGCGGTCCTCGGCCCGTGACCGCGTTGCGCATTGGTCGTCAGGTAGGCCTCGGGCGCGCCCATCGCGGGACGACCGGCCGCAGATCGCGCTGGTGTGGAGTGTCTTCGAGGAACGCGTCGACCCGGCATTGGTGGTCGTCAGGCCAGGTCGGTTGTCGCAGCAGATCATCGCCGAGATAGAGGGCACCAGGGTTGAGCAGACCGACAAGCTGGTCGAGGTGAGTGTGAACTGCCGGACATCTGCACCACGCCAGCGTCGAGACGTTCTTCGTCCACGCCGACGTCATGCCGCTGACGACCCGGTGGCCGAGAAAGCACTGCTCACCCTTGACCCTTGGCCATCCCCGCTGAACCGCCCGATCAATCGGGCGTCACGTGTTCCCGCCACGACCCGGGCGAGTGTGCACGCAGCAGGCGGTCCACGATCTCTTGGGCTTCGGCTTGTGTCTCGAATTCCCAACGCAGCACCTTGCCTGTCTCGCTGTCTCCGGTCCGGGCGACGACCTTCCAGCGTGTCTGGCGGATCAGCCAAACATCACGGCGCGCGAGGCGACCCCATAATCCGTTCCACCACCTCCGCGCTACTTCCTCCACAACCTGATCGTACGCATGTTCGAACGTGGTCAGGTGGGCGGCGCTGCGATTCCCGTCCAGCGATCACAGGCCCTCATGCGCTCTGCCTCCTCAGGAAGCGCACCGCTCACCAGCCCGGCAGGCGGGCACGGGTCGCTGGGCTGCCGGGTAGTGGGTCTGGAAGTTCGCTCTACTCGGGCAGCCGGGCGCCCTGGTCCTCCGACGGAGTGTCGGGCTCGTGGTCCGACGGGCGCGGCCGTTCAGGGCCGCCGGGTGAGAAGCGTAAAAACGCCTCGATGCGAGCGACCCGGAAGCGGCGCCCCAGCACTGCGGTTTCATTCGTGCGGCTGGCGTCGAGATCGTCGGCAGCTCGCCGGTACGTCGCGGTGTCGTCTTCGCTGAGCTGGGCGATCCGCGGCTCGATGTAGCGGAAGGCGAACGCGATTTCCTCACGTGCCTCCTGTGGGGTTGCCACCGGTCGGCTGAAGGGTCGCCACACTCCGTTCGCCCACTCCGCCGCGGCGTAACGGGTTGGCAGCAGAACCCCGTTCGGGTGTGAACGCGTGGCCTCGACGCTGTCGTCGTAGACGGCGGCCGGCACCTGGCCGCGAGGGTAATGCGCGCTGAGCAGTTCCACCTTCAGCAGGGCCTCTCCGACGTCGGTCGGCTCGCTCGGGTCGACGAGTACTGACTCGTCGTGCAAGCTCACGTCAGCGGTGACCTGACGTGGATCGAGGTCTGTGGGCCGCGGCGGCTCCGGCCCCTCGTCGCCGAATCGGGCGAACGTGTCCGCCCGAACGATCCGGTGCCTCCGGCCGTCGGCGACGATCTCGTCGACCCTCTCCCGGCCCAACAACCCGATCACGGTGGTCAGCTCGGCGGCCAGCACCGGATTACTGGTCTCGACGAGTCGCTCGCGAAAGCTATGCGCCATCTCATCGCGAGCAGCCTGCGGGCTGAATTCGGTCAAGCCGTGCACCTGCCACTGCCCGTCGCCGAGATCGACGGCGTGTCCGAACAGCGGTGCTCCGATCCGCATGAGCGGGTACGCCACCGCGCTGAGGACGGCATCTTGCTCGGTTACCGCCCCGACTGGATCATCGCGCCGTTGAACCCGGATCACGGCCGCTAGGGGCATCTCACCGTCACTGCTCACCCAAGCAGTGTGTGACGAGCGCAAGCCTGGAGGCGGAAGACACGCGCGACGCACCTCTCACGCGATCGGCCGGCGATCTGCACACTCGACATCCGTCGATCGGCTCATCGAGTCACGACAGCCTCCGCGCGCGGCTTCGAAGCCCTTAACTGCCTGTCCGAGCATGGCAGGCAGTAGAGCGGATCGACTTGATCAACACGGGTCGTCGAGCGTCACTGGACGTCGGCCGCCGCCCACAGCGGACCCGACGGCGGCGATCCTCCCGCCGGCCGCGGGCGCCGTCCGTTGGCCGGCGCATGGCCAATCGCGCCGGCCCAGATCCGTCAATCCGCCTGAATGCATAGGAGGCATTCTTGAGTTTCCACCGCGATTTCACCCCGGCCGACGACGGCCCAGTGGTGCCCGACGTGCTCAAGAGCATGCTCCAGTACGCCAGCAGCGGCTTCGCCCGGCAGTACATCCAGGCGTTCCATGCCCGCGCCAACGACCCCACCTCTGAAGACGCGGCCCGGGTTGCCGCCGTCACCGCAGTGCTCGACCGGCTCGCACACGAGCCATGGCGTAGCGGACAGCCGTACGCTCTCGCACCCGAACTGACGGCGACGCTCGCCACTGCCGCACGGGCTCTGGACCTCACTGGCCGCGTCGTCGACTCCGACAGCGCACCCAGCGACGCCGGTGTCCTCGTCCTACCCGAGCCGATCTACCAGCGCGACGCACTCGGCCACGTCACCTCGATCGGCGCGATCGCCTGGGCGCCGTACCGCGTCACTGAAACCGGCCGCACCGGCTGGTGGGTCACCGGCTGGGCAAACCGTGACGCCCTCAACGACCCAGCTGCGGTGCGTCGGCGAGAACAACTCGCCGACGCTCCCACCATCGTCGCCCAACTCGGCCCCTACATCCTCAGCTCGCTTGCCGACCTTCCCGCCGACACACCCCTGATCGCCCTGGCCGAAGCACCGAGCCAGGCCGACCATGCCCAGGAGTCAGCGCCCCCCGGCTACCACTGCCTCGACGATCCGACAATGCGGCAACGCGCCATCACGGTCCTGTTGTACGCGTACTGGAACCTGCAGGGCCAACCCGCTACGAACCCGCTCCGCCAGGATTCCGATCCGACCCAGCACCTGAACGCGCATCAGGCGGGCCTGCCCAACAACAGCCCCACCGCAAGGCGCCCCGCCGAACCGGTGGTCTCCCTCTAGCCGACTCCAACCCATGCTCGCAGGCGTTCCTCAACCCTGCAGCACGCGCATAGAAGGCAAGCAGTTATGCACAAAACTCCTGCCGCGCGGCTGCCCTTTGCCTGGCGTCGCTCCGATCCCGAACCTGACAGGAGGATCACGAGGGTCATCGGTGGCCCCTCCTGGTGGCAACAGTGGATCCGAGTGCGACCCAAGCTCAAGCATGCGCCCGAATATTGCTGGTCCAACACCGACCGGCTCCGCCCGTGGTCAATGCTCAGGGGATGGCCGATGTTCAACGCCGAGCGACTCAGCTATGGCCGTAGGTTGCAGCGACACCGACGTGGGCGCTACTGGTCAAAGCGCCGCCGCTGATCCAGACCGTGAGCGTGGCGTATGACGGGCGCTGAGCGCGGTGGCATGTCGTGTCCTGCACGAAGTCTCCCTACGGCCCACCACAGCGAAGCCGTAGTGATGCAATCTCTTCCGTGGTGCTTCTAACGCAGCTGGGGCAAAGGGGCCCGGGGACGTGTGAAACTTGCATCGAATTGCCGAGCTGCCTGCGGCAAGGCGATTTCAGTCAGGGTCAGCCCTGTTAGCAGCGACTGGCCTAGTGCAACACGTCCCCGGCTCGCCAACCACGCGACCGGACTCGAATATCAGAGCGACTCGCGACGTCCAGTTAGCCGCAACGGCAGGAACGCTGCTAGTCGGTGTGGTGGTGGCTCGAACAACGTGGTTCGCACGTGCGGCAGCTCAACGACCCGCCTGTGCGTGGAACTCTATGACGATCTCCTGGGGAATCCGTCCTCGGTCAGAGATGTTCTTGCCGGCCCGCTTGGCCCACGCCCGAATTGCCTTGTTCTGCTCCGGGGAGCTGGCCGCGCTGACCCGCACTCCGGTGACCCGTCCGTCACCAGCTCCTGCAGGGCCGCGTGCCCGTCCGCCACCAACGACACCGCCCCGGCCGACCCTGCTCCCGTTCGAGGTGTACAGCCCGAAGACCTCGCGCAATTTCCCGGCGTTAGCGCTCGACAGGTCAATCTCGTAATGAACCCCATCGAGGGCGAACCTGACGGTCTCGTCAGCGTCCCCGCCGTCCAGGTCATCGAGCAGCTTGTGAATGATCTGCTTGGCCACGTCAATACTCCTTTGAACCGAGTCGGCGGGTAACTAAGAGAACAGTAACCCGAAAACTGCTCCCTCCGAAAGTAAGACCAGGTTGCTGTCCCCTTGCGGGGACCTCGCAGTGGTACGGCAGAGGCGACTATTGCGAGTCGCGTAATCCGATCGTCATCGGTAGGTGCCCGGCAAATCGCTTTCAGTCATGGTCGGCGACCGACGGATGCCGTTGTCGTCCCGCGTCGCTTGCGGCCCAGGGCGGCCGGAGCAGTCCGTCACCTTCTGTAGGCGGGCTATGTCGGATATGTAATTCATAGAATTTTCGCGACCGCCGTCAGATTCGCCGTTGATCAGGGCAGCGGAGAGTCGTCTGGTCCTCGTGACTCGCCAGGTGGCGTCTCAGCCCCTTCGGCACCCTTGTGCATGTCATTGCTCGGCTGGGGCGGTGCGCGCCGTCTGGCCGTCCTCTCAGGGTCAGCGAATTCGGTGTTCTGGCAGCTCAGGGACGTTCTGCTGCGGTTAGCGTCGAGGGTTCCGACCGTGAGGGGGACCGTCGTGCTGAGCTGGCCCGTGGACCCGGTTCGCGCGGTCGCGGCCCGGTCAGTGCCCGCGCCGCGCAGCGGGTCCCTGTATGAGATGAAGTGGGACGGTTCTCCAGAGACACCTACGTGTCTCAGCTGAGGATCGACGCGTATCTCTCTAGCCCTGGCTCCGTTGAGTGATTGGCATGGTCGTCGATCGTTCGCGGGGTTTCCATGCACTTGTTCTTCACCGATGTGCAGAAGGTGCGCAAGGTCGGCGAGATCCCCGGCCTGGACGCGGTGGAGTTGTCTGGCCTGTTGGCGGGATGGGCTCCGGCGGTGGGTACGCCGATCGTGTTGTCGGAGTCGATGACGCCGGTGGAGCCGCTGTGTAGCTGGTTCCGGGAGCTGGGTTTGGATCGTCGCAGCGTCAAGACGATGCGGGCCTATGCCTACACCGTGGTGATGTTGCTCCGGTTTCTGCTGGCCCGTGGTGCGAATCTGGCGTCGGCCACAGAGGCCGATCTGCAGGAGTTTCGTCGGTGGCGCCTTGACGATGCCGAGCAGACGATCGGGGAAGCGGCGTGGGACCGTGACGCTGCGGCGATCGGTTGCCTGTATGACTTCATGGTCCGGCAGGGCATCGTCGAGCGTCGGCCGTGGCGCTCTGCCGGGCGTGGTCGGCGGTCGTTGTCGAACGGGGTCGGTCGTGATCTTCGGGTCCGGCACATGGAGCTTGAGCAGTATTTGTTCCTGCGCGATGTCGGGTTTGGCGGGCTTGCCCCAGGTGCAGGTTTGGACGAGGGGTTCCGGGGCTGGCGGCCGCATCGCAATCGTGCGGCCTGTGAGCTGGCCCTTCTGACCGGGATGCGGATCCAGGAGTGGTCCACCGTGCTGCTGCCGGAGCTGGGGCTGCTCGATGGCGGCCGGCCGCGGGCGGTGGAGCTTGAGCTGGGCGCGTGCGCGAAGTTCGGGCATCCGCGGACTGTCTACGTCCCCGCCGACGCGGTCGACGTTCTCGATCCGTATTTGCTGCTGGAACGACCGGAGATTGTCGAGAAGGCGCAGCCGACGCTGCGGCGCCGGCACCGCGACTTGTTCGTCGTCTCGCGGTTGGAGGCCGATGGCGCCAAGGTCCGCGGGGTGCTGGACGGCGGAATGGTCAACAGGTCGATCCGGGAGATGGATCCGCGGCTGCGCCGCATCGCGGTGCGCGAGACCGGCGACGGCCTGGACCCGCTGGCGCTGTTCGTCGGGACCGGCGGGCGGATGCTCACGGCCTCGGGCTGGGACCGGGTGCGCTGGGCGGCGTGGAACCGTATGAAGGCTCACGCGGACGAGGAGTCGGCGGGGCTGGTGCCGCGCCGCTGCTGGGTCTTTCACGATCTGCGGCACACGTTCGCCCTGCGGCTGCTGATCTATCTGACCGAGGTGGCCCTGGACGAGTACCGGCGACGGCGGGTGCCGATGTCGACGTTGCTGGATCACATGAGCGGCAACCCGTTGCTGCAGGTGCAGCGGCGGCTCGGTCACGCCAGCCCGGCCACAACCTACCGCTACATCCGCTACCTGAAGGACCCGATGCGTGATGTCCACGAGGCGTTCTGCAGCTGGACCGCGGCTGGCGGCGCGACCTACGCCGAGATCGCCCGGCAGCTGATGACAACGAGGGACGGCCATGCCACGCAGGGGTGAACACACGACCGGATTCCCCACCGAACGCCGGGTGGAGCCGGGCGTCGATCGGATCGGGGTGCGGCAGGTGACGGTGCCGGCCAGCGGCACGTCGGGGTTGCGGTCGGCGACAGTGGCGGTGTCATTCAATCCGGCGGCGTTCCGATGCGCGCGGCTGGCCGGCGAGCTCGCCGATGAGTGGGTGGAGCTGGCGCAGGCCGCGCGGCTGCGCGAGGGCGCAGCCCGCGCCTATCTGACGGCGATCAAGGCGCTGCTCACCTATGTCGACGCTGAGGTCCCCGGCGCCGGCTCGGCGTCCCTGGCCCGCGACGACCCGGAGCTGCGTCAGGCGGTCACCGGATGGGTCCGCGTCCTGCCGTCGCAGCATCGGGCAGGATCGCGGACGCCGGGTTGGAACGCCGGGCGGGTTCGGGCGTTGATCGCCCGGCGCGCCGAGCACCCGGACCGGCCGGTGGCCGGGCATTGGAGCGGCTGGATCGACGGCGCTCTCGGGGTTCGCCGCGGCTCGAGCAGCGAGCTGGACGAGTTCAGCCGCGCCGACAAAAAGACGCTGATCAGAGTCGCGTCAGCGGCTCGCCGGGCGACGGAAGCCCGGATCCGGGCCGGGCGTGAGCTGGCTGCCACCGGCACCGATCCGGCCCGCGGCGGGTGGCTTGCGGCGGAGAATCTGTTGTGGGTGATCTGGGCTGATGCCTACCCGTGCGAGCAGATCCCGGCTCGGCTGCCGAGCGCACCGAAGCTGCCAGAAGTGCTGCATCGGCTCGCGCCCGACGGGGCCTGGCACAGCACCCGCGGCCTGATGCGCTTCCTAATCGCTCAGCTGTTCCTGACCGCGATGGACCTGCACGCCTACCGGATCCTGTTGATGGCGGCGACCGGGCGCGCCCCGGAGGAGATCACCGGACTGACCGAAGACGACCTCGAGTTCGGCCCACGCGGCGTCACGATCACCTTCAGCAAAGCCCGCGCCCACGTCCGAGCGCGTCAAGCTTTCTCCTCCGATCTTGCCCCGGCGGGGCAGCTGCATCCGCCGGGCCTGCGGCTGGACGCTGCGGAGATCATCCGGGCGTTGCTGGAGCTGAGCCGGCCGCTCGCCGACCGGATGGGGATCTCGCCGGTTCCGCTGTTCTTGCGGGCGTCACTTCCTGGCTCGGCGGTGGTGGCCGGGCTGCTGACGAGGTCGAAGGGTCTCGATTTCGCCCATTGGCTGCGCCTGCAGGGGATAACGGTGTCCGGGCCGGCCGACATCCGCCGGCTGCGCAAGTCCACCAAGGTGGAGAAGGCGATCGCGTTCGGTGGGCGCATCAGTGATATCGCCGACGATCACTCGGAGCAGACCTTCCGCAGCCACTACGCGCACGGCACGACCCTGCGGGTGATCGCCGGGGACGTGATCACCACCGCGCAGCGGCGCTGGCTGGACACGGCGCTGGCCGGCCCGACGGTGCTGGACGAGCAGGCGACCCGGTCGCTGGACGATCCTGGCTCGGCGTCGGCGCTGGGACTGCAACCGGCCGACATCGAGGCGCTTCGGACCGGGCAGCTCAATATGGGCGTTACCGACTGCTCGGACCCGTTCGCCTCCCCGTTCGGCCGTCCCGGGCAACTCTGCCCGGTGGCGCCGCTGCGCTGCCTGGAATGCCGCAACGCGTTCGTGCTGCCGTCGAACCTGCCGCAGCTGCTGCTGTTCGCCGAGCACCTCGACCAGCTCGCCCTGCGACTGACACCCAGCCATTTCCACGCGCTGTGGGGACAGAGTCGCGCGAACTTGCTGGAGGTGCTGCGATCCCGCACCGACACCGAGCTGCGCGACGCGCGGCGGCAGATTGCCGAGGACGGCATCGTCCTTCAACTGCCCTTGGCGAGCAGGGTGGAGTTCGACGCATGACCAGCCCCGCCTCGCCGCTCGCCGGCCGGTCCGCGTTCTACCGCGACGACGAACTGGTGATCCAGTCGCACCCTCTGCTGGCCGGCGCGGCCGTCCCTCGCTTCGGTGACACCGTCGGCTGGGACCTCAACGACGTGGTTCACAAAGCTCCCCATCACCCCCGCTCAGCGCTCCGGGTGCTGCTGCACGACCTGCCCGGGCGCTGGAACCTGCTGGCGCGGGAACTGGCGATGCTCTGGCTCAACCCCGGCCATCCCGCGGTGCTGGCCGCCGGCGTTCATCTGCGCACTGATCCGCTGTCGGCGATGACCGTCACCCAGCGCGTCGCCCAGCTGCGTCCGCTGGCCGCGTTCGGTGCCGAGCGTCGGCTGCCGGCCGATCTTTGCGAATGGAACGACGACGACCTCAAGGCCTACGTCGTCATCAGGCAGCAGACCTGCGAGCCGGGCACCATCTGCAATGTTGTTCACGTCATCAAGGCCCTACACCGGCTACGCGCCGCATTGACCGGTGGTGGCCTGGCCGACGACCCCTGGCCCGGCCGCTCACCCAACGCGGTGGCGAATCAGCCGATCGTCGCGCCGCTGCGGACCCCGGCGATCCCGCCGCAGACCTGGTTCCCGCTGATCCGCAACTGCTCGACCTACATCAACGTGTTCGCCGCCGACATCGCGCGCGCCAGCGCCTACTGCGACGACCTGCAGACGCGGCTGGTCACCGACATCGGCGGCGACCAGCGCTTGAACGTCTGGCTCGCCGATCCCGCGACGACCGTGCCGATGCGCCGCGCCAGGCCTGGTGAAGGCGGCGGCAGTGTTGCCCACCTCAGCGTGATTGCCCGCATCATCGGTGTCGGGCCGACATT
The DNA here is from genome assembly GCF_016803395.1 of Micromonospora tarensis. Taxonomy (GTDB): domain Bacteria; phylum Actinomycetota; class Actinomycetes; order Mycobacteriales; family Micromonosporaceae; genus Micromonospora; species Micromonospora tarensis. The sequence goes on from NZ_JAEVHL010000001.1 coordinate 79,649, forward strand.
CTTCCGACCCGGCAAGCCGCATGGCCAGAGCCGCAGGGACGCCCTCGCCGGGCTGATCGCCGACGGCCGCTGCCATCCCGGCCTGCTGCCGGATCTGGCCATGGTGACCCGGCCGGACGGCAGCCGCGGGCCCTGGCACGACAGCTTGGGTCCTCGGCAGATCGCGATTGAACGGGTCATGCTGCGCAACGCGTGTTTTGTGTTCACCGCGGCCCTGTCGATGATGCGCGAGTCGGAACTGCGCATGATCACCAAGGATGCGGTCGTCGACTACTACGGCTGCCCTGCGGTCAGGTCCGTCCGGCAGAAACTCGACCCGGACCTACCCGTCAAGCACTGGTGGATCACCGAGCCGGTCGCCCACGCGATCGCGCTGGCCGGCCAGCTGTCGCGCCACGGCGAGCTCACCTTCGCCTCCGTGACCGGCGCCCGGGCGGGCGAAGGGTTCGCCAGCATCGCCGCCATCGTCGACTTCATCAACCACATCAACCGATGGCGGCATTTCAGCGGCCTCGAGGAAATCCCGGACGGCAAAGTCACCCCGCACATGTTCCGGCGCACCATGGCCATGCTCACCCGCGATTTCCCCGGCTCCGAGATCGCCGTCGGGATGCAGCTCAAACACGTCGCCACCCGGGCACTGGCGAATCGGGTCACCGGCAGCTACATGGACACCGACCCGTCCTGGGCCCAGCACCTCGACACCGCCATCAGCGACCGGCGCTTCGACCGACTCACCGAGCTGTTCAACGCCGACACCAGCGGCCAGCCTATCGGCTACGGCCCCGGCGCCGATCGCCTGCGTGAGGCGTTCTCCACGGTCCGCGCGCAGGCCGAACAGCTACGCGCCACCGGGCAAGCCCGCCGCGGCGACATCCGCGTCGAGCACGACCTTCTACGCCGCACCCGCATCTCGATCCGCTTCGGCAAACTCAACCACTGCACCATGAACGACGACGACCCGGCTGGCGCGAAATGCCTCGAAGACGCGATCACCCCGGCCGGGCACCGCGGGCCACTGCTGGACCGCTGCCAGCCCGCACGGTGCGCCAACAGCATCATCGCCACCGAACACATCCCGATCTGGACCGCCGAACGATCTTCGCTGCACCGGCTGCTGGACTCCGGCACCCTCGCGGCCAACCATCGGCGCCGCATAGAGTCCGAGCTGACCGAGGTCGACCACGTCCTCACGCTCACCGGCCGATGAGCGGATCCGTTTCCCCCGCCACCCGGCAGCGGCTGCTCGACGCAATGCAGCGCCTGCTCGCCGGCGCACCGAACCACACCGACGGGCGGCTGACCAAGAACAACCTCTGCCGCGAGGCGCAGGTCAGCCGCGCCACCATGAACCGCGCGAGAGACATCTTGGCCGAGTGGGACACCCGGGTCAGCGACAGTCCAGCCGCAGTCACGGCCAGAAAATGCGACGACGAGCTGGACCGCCTACGCCGCGACCTGACGGCCAGCCGAACTCGATTCCGCGAGTTGCAGGACCAGCTCGACGCTGCGGCGACCGTCATCGCCGCCCTCGCCGCGGAGAACGCCGCGATGCGTCGGCAGGCCGCCGACTCCGCGATCCGCTCCGTCATCCCGCTGCAAGGCTTCAGGTCCTTGAGGTGAGCCCGTTACGCCCAGGTCGCCCACCGATCATGACATGCCGCTGCCGAACCTCGATTCTCCGCTTGGTTAAGCGGTGACGATGAGGTCCAGGCCGCGCCCGGGCCGCCTTGGCTCAGCCCAGCGCGTCCATCAGGGCGCTGACATAGGCATCCAGCCGCTCCTCCACGGCTCGCGTCGTCAGCTCCGTCCTCCCCGCCTCCCGCCATGGCTGCGCCACCACCTGCACCTCCTCTGAGCACGCCAGCGCGTCCCGCACCTGCCAGTACAGCCGCTCGCTCGCGGCCGCGGCCAGCACCCCGCCGGCCTCCTCATACGCCTGAGCGAACCGCAGACCCCACGCCGGGCCGTGCAGCAGCGCGAGATTGGTGCAGCAGTGCGCCACATCGAGATCCGCCGGGCCCCAAGAGGTCGCTGCCCAGTCGACGACGCCGGTGATCCGAGCACCTGCCGCCCTTCGGGGAGGCAGGTCGAATAACACGTTGCCCGGTTGAAAGTCCCGGTGCAGGAATCGTCCTTCATAGGCCGGCGCGGGCCTGCGGATCACGTCGATCGCCGCGGCCCACGCCGCCGCGTCGGCGCCCTTCGGAGTCACGACGGTCTCGGCGGTCGTCAACGCCACATACTCTCGGGGCCGCTCGGCGGGCCGCACCGCGTGGATCGCCACGAGTTGACGGGCCAGCAGAGGAACGCGCGTCTCCAATCCCTCGTCATCGAGGACCGTCCGGCCGGCCAGGTGTGTCATCAGTAGCGATGGATACTCGCAATGCACGGCGGTCGGATCGACCGCGACCAGCTCAGGAGCCGGCACGCCGGTCCCCATGAGCAGGGACAGGGCGTCGGCCTCCCGGTGCAGCCAGTCCTCGGCGTGTCCCACATAGAAAGGGTCTACGAAGCTCCGTAGCACCAGCTCACGGGTGCTTCCGTCCCGCATGCTGATGGTCAGCCTCCGCATTTCGGCAGTGATGCCACCGTGCAGCGCCTCGGTCCTGACAATCCGTTCGCCGACCTCCAGGTGCCGACTCACCCAAGCCAGCGTTAACGGCAGGACAGCCGCCGCCTCATCGTGGTTGATCACCCTGCCACCTCATCATCCGGAGGGCGGCACGTGCGAAGTTTTTACGCGGAAGAGCTCCGACAGTCGCTGCACAGCAGGATCATTCACCAGCAGCACCGAGTATCCCGGCAGGACCTGAACGACTCCAATCACCGCGAACCCGCCTCCAGCCCTGGAGCACTGTCGGATCTCACCGCCGGCGCCATGCTCGTCCTGCTCCAACTCGCCACCGCCAATGAAGGCCTCGCCACCGGCTTCTACAGCCCCGCGCGACCCGACGATCTCCGCGCTCGCCACCTGTCCGCGTACGCCTCGAACTGCAGAGCCGCGTACGCCATGAAGTACACAGCAGCCATTGACGTCGGTACGTCCGCGAGGGCAGGCCGCGAGCATTCGTCGACTACGCTAAGTCACCGCAAGCGGGGACGGCGGTGCCCGGATCTGCCGATGAGCGCGCATTCGATCATGCCGAGAAAAGTGCGCAGCAGCCGACGAGGGGGCCGGCTCTGGTCTGGCAGAATGCTGCCAGCAGCCAACAGGTGATCACGGACCGGGTGAAGGGTCGCGCGTGGGGATTTCGGTCAGGACACGAAAGCTCTTGTGGGGACGTGCCCACAATCGATGCGCCTTTCCGCAGTGTCGGCAGGAACTAACGACCGACCAGATCGACGCCCACACCGGGGAGACTTTTGCGACCGTCGTTGGCGAGGAGGCGCACATCCGGTCGTCACGTTCCGACGGCCCTCGACATAAGCCTGACTTCGCGAACGTCGACGAGTACGAGAACCTGATCTTGCTGTGCCCTGTCCACCACACGATGGTCGACGCCGACGGCGGCCGTGGGTACGATGTCGAAACTCTCGTAAAAATGCGCCGGGCGCATGAGCGCCAGGAGCAGCGTACCGAGCACATCGAGCGAACTGTTCGAGCATACGTCGGCGACCAGTACGCAGCCGACGACAGGGTTCTCTTCGAACAAGCTGAGCTGCGCGGCCCAAGCGTCGACGCGATGTTCGTTGACGTTCCGTTCGGATGCCGCCTCGACGCTGCACCGGCTGAACTGATGGCACGCATCGCAGCCAGTCATCCAGGGGACATCACGCCCATCGAGGGCTACGTCGTCACAGGTGCAGCCCAAGCACTTCTCCATCCAGAGTGGACGGGCAACGCTCTCCTGGTAGGTGGTCCCGGAGCGGGCAAGTCCACCCTCCTGCAGTACATCTGCCAGTTCCACCGTGCACGGATACTTGGCCGTGACACTTACACGGGCGGCGACCAGCAGCTTAAGCCAGTCACTGAACATATCAGAACACCGATTCGCATCGATCTGAGGCGCTATGTGGATTGGGCCTCATCCCGGCTGAATCCACGCGCGGCCGAGGAAGCGAGAGCGCGGCGGCAAAGTGCCTCACAGCGCGAACTCCCCAGTCTCGAAGAATACATCGCTCATCATATTAAGCAACATAGCGGTGGCCAAGGTTTCAGCCTTGAAGACCTCGGCGTGTTGGTGGCCACACAGCCTGTGCTTCTGGCTTTTGACGGCCTCGATGAAGTGGCCAACCTGAAAGACCGAGCCCTGGTAAGTGAGGCGATTGTCGGCACTCATGACCGGCTGAGCACATTCGCTTATAATCTTGTCATCGTATCGGCAACTCGTCCAGGAGCGACGACAGCCAGCCTGTGGTCGTCGCAGAGTTTTCCGATTTTCTACCTACAGCGCCTCACCTACGGCCTCCGGTTGCAGTATCTGCAGAAATGGAGCTCGGTTGCGCGCTTAACGCATGAATCGGCCGAAAAGCTTCAACGAGTTTTCCTCGACAACCAGCATGTGCCACACATCCGGGAACTCGCCTCTTATCCCATGCAGATGGCCATCCTGCTCCATCTGCTGCATCGACGTCAACTCCTGCCACAACAGCGTACCGAGTTGTACCGCGAATATCTCAAGACTTTCCTCGACCGCGAGCAGACCGAAGAAAAAGAACCGCTACTCTCGGAAGAGCGCAAAGTTATCGAAGATATCCATGCTTTTCTCGGCTGGCATCTTCAATCGCAAGCCGAGGAAGGGATTGGGGCAGGCTCGATCAGCCGGCGGCAAATACAGGAGCTCGTTCACGACCGCCTGGAGGGTCGTGAAGGTGGACAAGAGCTCGCGAAGGCCCTTTTCTCGGCTATCTCGTCGCGTGTGCTATGTCTCGTCGAGCGAGAGACCAATCAGTTTGAATTTGAGGTTCAGTCTCTGCGCGAATACTTCGCGGCTCTGTACATTTTTGACAACGCCCCACCCAGAGGTCGAGGAAATTCACGTGACGACTGCCTCAATGCCCTTCTTGAGCGGCCATACTGGTCGAACGTATGCCGGTTCTTCGTTGGCATGTTCTCAGGCGTGGAAGTCCGTGGCATCCGGCATAATCTGCGCGGATTGAGCACGAAGCAATTATTGCGAGTACATCCGCTACTCCGCTCCACGGCGACGCTTCTTCTTGATGACCGAACCTTTCAGGGGCAGCCAGATGAGCCAATCCAGGAGATCGTAGACTTCGTCTTGGACGGCCCAGGCGTGGTCCTGGCCGAGGACGGCCTTCTCGAAGCCTCCGGCACTCCGCTCGCGCTCAGTGGTGGGGCCGGACGTAAGCAAGCGGTCCGACACCTTCAACAAAGACTGTGTGAGGACAATCCGGCACCTCTGCGTATGCTTCTCGCGGAGAGCCTTTATCGCCACGCGCAACCGGATGACGGCATTGCCACGTGGTGGTGGAACCTGTTCACGCCATCGCAGTCATGGCTTGAGACTGCGGCGACGCTAACCGTGCTCGGCGGATTGAACGCGCAACAGACGGCTAAACTCGTCGAAGTCCTGCCACGCTTGAATCTCTCGACAGGCTGGATCAGCGAACTGCTGGTCAAGGGCGGTTATGACGGGCTGGCCGAGAGCGTCCTCAGAGCCTGCGTGGCTGACATCAACGACGGCGCGGCGGAGCTAGTAAGGCCGCCCGAGCCAACGAATCCCCTAGGTCTGCTACTCGAATGTGCGATTGCCTGCAGCGATCAGGGACCTCACGAATCGACGCAGAAGACATCTGGCTCAAAAGGCCTGCGGACCAGCGCTCGCCGACGCCGCAGGGGCTCCACCAGCACGAATTCCATCACGCTCATCGAGGAGCTACGCCAGAGCCCAGGATCCATCGAAAACTACCGTGGCTGGTACCATCGTCTCGCCAAAATTGCCAATTTCTGGGGCGATGGTTGGGTTCTTCGACAAGCAGTAGGGGCCGTCCCGCCCGGTGTTGACTTATCCGCGATCGCAACGGACGAGCGCACCGAACACCTTTTGGCCAGTATCGTCGAGACTGAGGGCCAAGCCCGCGCGCGCAAGAGCGACGTCGTTTGGTGGAGAAACCGTCTGCACACAGCAAAGACGAACATCGACCTCCATTACAGTATATTTTCTTTACTGACGGTCGCGCGCTCTAATGTGCTAATCGAACTTGTTGGCGAGCTCAACACGGCGGCCAATCAACTTGAGCCAAAGTATCTGAGATTGCTTGAGAAGGCGCTGAAGACGTCCGGTAGGCGGCTCGGTGGATCAGCACTGGTCATTCAGGACCAACTTAGACGTAATCTCGTCAACTACTCTCCGCGTTCACTCTGGCTACTTCGGCCGATGGTGACTCACAGCAGTGTCGAGCAGATAGACAAGAAGCTCGTCGCAAAGTACAGCGAGTTACTAGAAACCGGTGCTGGCGACATGCGGTCGTTGCTCCGGATAGTAGGCCCCGAAAAGACGGTGAAGATCGATGCTCTTCGCGGCACGAGGACGATAGTCCCCACAGGGGGATGGGCCAGTGATGTCAAGCTCGGCGCTATCGCAGCGCCCAAGGCAGCGGAAATTTTGCGCTCTCCCTATGATTGGCCGCCGGACGTTGTGCAGCGCGCGGTCGAGTATTTCGCGGAAAAAATGGCGTCCGTCGAGCCAATCTCCTCACTAGCCGAACGCAATAACTGGTTCCAGGATATTGCATAAGATCAGTAGGTCGACCCAAATCGCCACCTGAAGATGCGGCTCCGTCAGAGAGGCTACCGGAACCTGTCTCGATGGTCTTTGCGGTCAAGCCCACGCGCACAACTGCCGCCATCCGCGCCTGATCAGTGAGAGTTCACCGTAACGCCGAGTTGCTCCGCGTGGTTGCAGACCTTGTCCCATCAGTTGCTCGGGCATCGGCTCGCTCTCACGGTTGAGCCGGGCCTCTATCGTGAGAAGCGTGTTCGATGACTTCGGCAATCTCGGCGACGGCGTTGGTGGTTTCGCGACGACAGTGCTTGCGGTGTTCGCTTTCATGGGCGGTAAGTCCGCACTCAGTGACTGGCGGGATCGCCAGCAGGCCGAAAAGCGGCGGGCCGATGAGCAGGCCCTCCAGATCCGTCTGGACCGGGAGCGCCATCACTACGGCTGGAGGAAGGGAATGCACGCGGTGTACGGCGTGTCCAACGTGACCGATCCCGAGGAGATGGCTCGGGCAGTCGAGGGACTGACCAGCGGCGGACCGTGTGAGTACGCCATCATCCGAGTCGAGCAGTCCGTCAACCGGGCCAACAGCCTACGTCAGTGGATCAACAACGACGGGCACCTTGCATGTCCGCCGACTGACGCCGAGTACGAGGTGCTCGCGGCCACACGTCTACGGGCCCGGAATGAGTCTGCCAGCGGGTGACGCGCCAACATGATCAGCCGCACGCTCATGCCGCGATTCGGGCGACGGCCCGCGTCCACCGGTTACTCATCGTGAGTGGCGGAGGTAGGTCGCCAGGGCCGCCGCCGTCGCGGCGTATGGAGCGCTTAGCGTCTCGGACCTCTGCACATTGGCGTAGCCGCATCTGCACTGGAACCCGTACGCCGACACCATCGTCGCCAGCCCACCCACCGACACGGCACTCACCGGCATCATGACGCTCGGCCACGCTGCCGAAGACCCAGCAGTGGCCAACGCCCACCTTGCTAAACGGCGGCGACCCACCGATCTGGTCACCTGGATGCGCTAGGCAAAACCCACCCCGTGTCTCACGAGACATCCCCAGTCTGGAGAAGGACGGGTTCCGGGCGGTGGTCTGGCGCGCTGCCGGTGGCGTTCGGATTCAGTCACGTCAAGGTGTTGATCTCACCCGGTTCTTCCCCGATCTGGTGTCCCCGCTGGCGGATGCGTTGCCGGCTAGGACGGTGCTGGACGGGGAGCTGCTGGTCTGGGACACCCGGCGTGGCCGGTCCAGTTTTTCGCTGCTGCAGCGTCGGCTGACGGCCGGCCACCGGCTGCCGGAGATCGTCCGGAAGCACCCGGCTCATCTCGTCGCGTTTGACCTGCTCCGCGACGGGCGTGGCGTCGAATTACTTGCTCAGCCGCTGGCGACGCGCCGGACGAAACTGGAGCAGCTGCTGCGCGGCGCGCCTGCGCAAATCGCCGTCTGCCCGCAGACCCAGGACCGGGAAGTTGCGCTGGGGTGGCTGGGCGAGCTCGGCGTCGCCGGAGTGGAGGGCCTCGTGATTAAGCCCGCCGCCAGTTTGTATCGCCCTGCCGCTGGGTTGTGGGTGAAGGTCCGCGCTCGTGACACCGCGGAATTCGTCATCGGTGGGGTGACCGGTGCCCTCGATCGGCCGGTGACGTTGCTGCTCGGCCGCTTCGACGAGCGCGGGACTTTCCGTTTCGTCGGCCAGACGCACCCGGTAAAGACCGAGGATCGTCAGGATGTGGCCCGCGCGCTGCGCGGCCTGCCGTTCCGCGGGCCCGACGCCGGCCACCCGTGGCCGTGTCCGCTGCCGGCCGCGTGGACCGGCAACTTCGCCGAGCGGCAGCCGGTGGCGTTCATCCCGGTAGAGCCGACCCTGGTCGCCGAGGTGGAAGTCGACACTGCGCTCGACGGCCCGTTCGGTCGAGTTCGGCACCGTGGCCGCCTGGTCCGAGTCCGGCTTGATCTTCATCCGCAGGACGTCACCATCACCCGGCGTTCTCCAGCGGGGTGCCGCCGAAGATGATGGTCGGGATGGAACTGCAACCGCGTCGGAGGGCCCGCCGATCGCGCGCCCAACCCGCGAGCAGTCCTGTCGGCTCGCGCGTGCGTGACCGCATAGCCGCCTACAACTCGCCCAGGATGCGAGTGCGTTGCTCGGCGTACTCGCCATCGCTGATCAACCCCTGCTGATACACGGCGGCGACCTGGCGGAGCCGATCGGCGATCGGGCTGGACGGTGCAGTTGTCGGGTCGGGGTATGGATGCGCGACACGGTTGTCGGGATCCAACCCGACAACGTGCTCGACGATCGGCGCCGTACCTGGAGAGCTCGTGGGGTCGACGGTGCCGGCAATGCTCCAGAAGTGTTCGTCGACTGCAGTGGCGCTGCTGGCGACGCCGATGAGATAGCGCATGGTGTCCGGATCGCAGCCCAGCACACTGGTCAATCGGGTGCCGTGGGCGGCGGTGGGGACGAGGCGCCCAGCGAGGATGTCCATCGTCACCGTGGTCGCGATGTCCGCCCTGCTGGCGAGTTCGGTGGGGGAGATGCCGGTGAGCTCGGCGTAGACACACAGATAGCGGGCCAGCGCCCGGCGCACCGGTGAGGCCTGCGTGTCGATCGTGGCGACGAGGAGCCCGAAGCGGACCCGGCGGCTGGTGGCGGGCAGTTCCGGCAGGTCGATGACCGGCGTCGAGCGCAGGCCGGGCGCGGCCACCAGTTCGAGCGCGACGCACTGGCGCGCGTACTCCTCTCGGATCGTTGCGACCTCCGCGGCGATGGAGCGAACCCGTAGCAGCTCCTCCCGAGTCTGGTGGAACTGCACTTCGAGTTGGTTGGCCTGGCGGACCGCCTGGTTGCGGGCGTTCTCTGAGGTCCGCAGGTTGGTCACATGGCGCTCTGCTTCCGCCTTGAGGCGTTCCTGCAGGCGGGCGACCTGGCGTTGCAGGACCGGAATCGCGGGCTGGCTTTCCGGGACGTTGCGTTGGCCGGGTTTACCCGGCGGGCGGCTGACCGGACCGTTATAGCCGTCAGGGAGCTGGCCGCGGGCGCACTGGTACCAGCCTGCGGCGAGGGCCCGGATGCCGGCGGTGTCGCAGCTGTCGGGTAGGCAGGCGATGATCAGTTCCGTCATCTCCCAGGTCGGGCCGAGGCGGTAGCGGCTGAGTTGCTCAGACAGCTTCTGCCGGTTGAGGCCGGGGTAGTGCAGCCCTCTGTTGCGGGCGTGTTCGAGGATCTTCGCCTGCCCGCCGACACCCAGGTAGTCGTCGATGAGCCCGCGCACGTAAAGGGTGTACTCGGCGGCGTCGGGGTTGGCGCACCGCTTGCGGATGGTGACTTCGTCGACGGCGTACGGGCGGGTGTTGCGGCGCGGCGCAGGGTGCTGGCCGGTGCTCATGCGGTCGTCCTTGGTGCACGAGGGTGGCCCGACAGCGGTCGATGTTGTCGGGAGTTGGTCCGGACCCTTTCCCGACATTAGGGACGTCGAGGAAGGTTATCCGCGCCGATCGGTGCTGACTGGCTGGTCGGTCAGGGTGCTCCGCGCAGCTTGGTTGTCCGCCGGGTCAGCGCGGAGCACCCGCCATCTATACATCATGCGAGAAGGCGGTGACAGAGTGCAGCCCTCAACGAGCATTCGGCGGGTTACCACCACCCTTGGCGCACTGGTTGTGCGGGCTTGGTAGCGCCGGGCCGGCGGAACCAGTCGTCCGGCCCGACCGGCGCGGCATCATCCCAAGCACCGTCGTTCACGTCCCTGGCCGCGGCGCCCGCGACGGCGACGTCCCTAGGCGCGGCATCGATCCCGATCCGCCGAGCTAACCACCGGAGATGCGCGCCGCCCCGGCGATCGCGAGGCCGACGGTCCTCGCGTCCACCGTCGAGGGCAGCGCGCCCAACCGGATCAGCTACGGGTGGGTGGCAAGCCGAATCGCGCGACCGTCCGCTGATCGTGGAGTTCGGGATCTCCGTGAGCTGCCCGGCGTTCCCAGAGGGTCCGGTTGCCCCCGGTCGTACTGTGAGTTCAGGCCTGCGGCCTTGGTGAGTCGATGGTATTGCGGTGCAGCCGACAACAGGGGGTGGGAAGAGCCAGTTGAGTACCGACAACCGGGTGGGCGGCGGCCCAGGAGATGAGTGACGCCGGACGGGCAGCGCAGGACGCGTTCGCTCAGTTCGTGCGTCATGCAGTCGATGCCGCTCAGGACGAGCATGACTGGTCGATCACGCAGGTGGCGGCACGTAGCGGCGTCGGACGCTCCACCATCTTCCGGTGGCTCTCCGGTGACTGGCAGCACCATCCCGAGCTACCCAAGGTGCGGGCGTTCTGCGCGGCCTTGGACCTCCCGCTCGGTGCTGCCCTGCGCGCCCTTACCCCGCTGACCCACAAGACACCGCCATCGCCGGAGGTGCCCGCGGCGACGGCGATGGAGGTGCTTCTTATCGCCGTGCGCGACCGATTCATCGATCCCCGCACCACCTCCGCCGAAAAAGAGCACATTCTTTCCGCGTTGCACCGTCTCGCGCATCGGACAACGTCGCGCGCCGGCTGACGGCACACCTGTGAACTTTCATCCTGGGTGCTGGCTGGTCCTACGTCGCGCAGCCGCCAGCACCAGCGGCATCGAGTCACGCTGAGGTGTGCGCACTGATCGACTCTTCCGGGTGCACGCACGTGGGGCGACGGTGTGATCTCCTGGTTGGCATGTGGAACACGTTGCACGTGGATGTGTCGTTGGACGACCTGCTGGCCCGACCAGCAGTTGGGCCCGGCTACTTCACTCGCGATGAGGCGCACGCCCAGGTGCAGCAGATCCTCGACGCCGATCCGGCGTTGGGTCGCGCCGCCGGGCAGTGGCGGATGGATGTGCAGCGCGTTCGGGTGGGCTCGCAGACGTGGACGATCTACGAGTACGACGACGATCCGCAGAGGGCGGCCCTGGCCTGGCTCGACGAGTACCTCAGAAGCCTTCGTGAGGCTGGTGTCGACATTCGCGTGGCGACCCTGCCCAGCTGATTGCCCACAACACCGCTACGGCTAGGCAGGACGCGCACCCTGGGGCCGATACCGCGGCCTGAGGCGACGCTGGGCTGCGCGAAATGAAGCGCCTGGCGTGGTTACTCCGCTGGGAGGAGCTTCAGGTCGGCGTTCATGCGGGTGGCGACGTCGGCGTCGAGTTGTGGGCCATGGGCGAACGTCCAGCCGCCGTCGCGGATGTTGCTGATGGCCTGGGTGAGAGCGCGCCGTGCGTACACGACGCTTTCGTCGCTCCACAGCACGGCAGTGCCCTGTGCTGAGGTGTGACTGTTGCTCACGGCTTCGCCGAGCAGGGTCAAGCAGTTGCTGGCGTCGTCGAGGACGCCGACGGCCTCCCACTTGCCGCGGTGCCCTTGCGCGAGTCGCTCGTGGTTGAGGCTGACGCACCGCACCGCTTGGGCGAGCGACGCGATAAGCCGGCCAGTGTCCTGCATGCTGACAATCGCGGGGGAAGCTTCGGCCACCTCGCGTCTCTGCGCGTCGTTTGCTTGGCTGAGGTGGGTCACGAGGTCGGCGAGGTCGACGTTCGGAAGGTGCGAGCGGACGTAGGTCTCTTCGCGGACGCCGAGGGTGGCAGCGGTGCTGGTGACGAGATCGGCGAGGATGTCCTGCGCGGTGACCTCCGAGATGTCCAGGCCTCGGCGGCGGCTCTCCTCGCGCAGCCGATCGACGGCTTCCTGGAACTTCGTCATCCGACGCACGCGTCCTCCTAGGGGGTGCTCCATCCGCACGTTAGCCGGCACGTGCCTGCGCAACCAGGAAGCTCGCAACGAAGCGGATCTGCAGCCGAGTTATGAACAGGCAGGCGGATACGGCAGAGCCTGTGTCGCGGAATCGGCTCGGGCTGTCGCACAGGGATAATGCCCCGGTCGCCTGTCGAAGAGGTAGCGGGAGGAGCGGGTTACGCCGAACAAGCGCATACCTCCTCAGCGTCGTGCCGCGCAGCGGTACCCCCGCCAGCAGCGCTTCCACCCCAGCTGTACGGGGTCCGCAAGCTGCTTCTACGGGCGATGATGGACGCCGTGCCCCGGGTGACCGAGACGGTGACGGGGCCGCCTGCGTGACGTGGGTGGGCAATGTCGACGAGGCACTCGGTGACAGCCGGCCGTGGAGGCCGGCAACGGAGTGAATAGGGGCTAAAGGGTGACGACGACGTCGGTAGGGATGGAACGCCGCGGCGTCGCCGAGGTGCAACTCGCCTTCACCAGGTTGGACTGGGCGTTTCGGGAGCAACGCGAAGCGGATCAGGGGATCGACGCTCAAGTCGAGCTCGACGGTCTGACAAGCCCCACCGGCCGGTACATCGCCGTCCAGATCAAATGCGGGCCGACGCTCTTCAAACGAGGGACCCGACACGGGTGGCGCTTCAACGGCAAGCCTCGGCACCTCACGTACTGGCTGGCCAACCTGATGCCCGTGGTGCTCGTCATCGTTGACCCGAAGACCCGGGTCGGATACTGGGTTCAGATCACCGCCGACGCGGTGCACGAGACCGACCGCGGCTGGTCGATCGAGGTGCCGTCCGCGAACGTCCTCGACGCCTCATCGCATGCCACCCTGCGTGACATCGCGCTCGCCGCTCCCTCAGCCAACCCGGATCCTGTCGCGGAGGTCCTGCCGCTGCTGTCGCCGTCCACCGTGGCGGGTCTGTCGGCACTAAGACTGGTCGACCCCGAGGGCGCACGGCGTCTCGCGCGGATGCTCAGCGGGAGCCGCGACGACCCCAGGGCGGTCGTGGAACCGCTCATTAGGGCGAGCCGGGGCTGGGTTCACGCAACAGCGGCGCGGCTGGCGACCGTCGGGGCATACGCCAACGACCACGGCCACCGGGACCTGGCGATGGAAGCGTTCACGCGGGCGGCCGAACGGGACCCGGACAATCAGCTACGGCTACGCGCTGTCGCGGCGATCATGGCCATCACCGTCGGGGACAGGAGCCGAGCCGCCGGCCTCCTCCGTCCGGTCGAGGCCCCGCAACAGCCAGGGACGAACCTGCTCATGGACGTCGCTGTCTGCGCCCTCGACGCCGACGAATCGGGCAGGGAGGATCTGCTGGAGGAATTTCTGCGCGATCGGCCTGATGGCGAGCTCGACGCGGAACCGACCTGCCTGTTGTTCCTCGCCGAGCGCGCTGCTGGCCGGGGCGACTTGGCCCAGGCGCTGGCCTTGTACGAACGCGTCTGCGACCGGCAGCCAACCAGCACCGGTGGCAGACTCGGCCGGGCACGCACACTCATGGAGCGCACACTGCGCGGGGCCACGGCCCTACCATTCGGTGACCAGCAGGAGGTGACAGCGCTCGCCATGTCCGTCCGTGACGACGTACGGCAATGGGCTGGGCCAAGCGAGACCATGCATCGCCTTCTCGTGCAGGAGCGCATGCTCGTCGGCGCGTTCGAGGAGGTCGTCGAGCTGGCCACGCCCACGGCATTCGGCGGTCAGGCAACCGACCGAGAAGCGGGCGACCCCGTCGTTGCGATCGCGGGCGCCCAGGCCAGCATCGCCCTGGATGACCGTATTCGTGCCGTCCGGTTCGGTGACGCCATGCGCGACACACCCGCCGAGCCTCTGATTCGCGCGCTCGCTGCAGACCCGCGCCAACCCGCCACGGCTACGGTCGCCATGTGGCGCACTGCGCTCGACAACGCGAACACCGCCTTCGCGGCCAGGATCTGCCTGAACCAGCTCGCCTCCAGGGGCGCACTCGACGCCACCGACCTTGACCAGGTGCAGGCGTTGGCGAATCTCGACGACGGCGACCGCGTCGTTTTCACCGCACGCAACGCCGCTGGGAGCGGTGACCTCGACGGAGCTGTCACGCTGCTTCGGTCTGCCTGGTCACCCGCTGCGGGCGAGATCCTGATCGAGATCCTTCGTGAGGCGGGACGCTACGACGAGGCCCTCGCCGTGTGCGACGAGATCTGGGCGGCATACGGGGCGCTGAAAACGCTCCAGGAAAAGGTCAACATCCTGGCTATCCGGGGCGACCTCGACGCCGCCGACGAGTGCGCCAAGGATCTACTCGCCACCGGCGAACTCGCAGCCGAGCAGCGAAGAGCCCTGCACCGCCGGCTCATTGAGCGCAGAGCCACGCGAAACGACTGGGCGGGCCTGGAGGCGTGCTGCCGGGCAGCGCTCAAAGACGAACCAACCAATCACGATCACGCCTGGGCGCTGATCATCGCTCAACTCAACCAAAACCGGTGGGACGCGGCATGGACGTCATACCGCCATCTGCGACCCGACGTCACCGACCCAGGCGCCGTTCCCGCCTGGGTCGACCTGCACCTACGGTTCGACAACACACCGCAAGCCCGAGGCGTCGCCACGACGCTGGCCAGCCGCTTCCCACACGATCCAGACACACTCGCCCGCCTCGAAAGGCTCAACAACCCGGCACCGTGACAACTCCGCGAGCCTTCAGCCGCCTTCCCGACAATGCGGCCGTCACCGGTGGCCCAACCGGAGGGCCAGTCGCTCTGCTGGAGCTCCTTCAGCCGTCGGTCGGAGTACATCGTCGATGAGCGTCTTGGATGCGGGGCAGGACTAGGAGCATCACCGCTCACTGCTTGTGTCGAGAATATCGCCGACCGTATGCATACTGTTCTGGTGAATCTGCCCCCCACTGCCGCCGACGAAGCTGCCGCTTCTGCACCGTTAACGTCGCTGGTGACTCTGCGGCTCGCGACGCCGACCGCCCTTCGCAACGGACTTGCGCTACTCGGCCTCCGCTGGTCGGCGCAGAGCGATGACCGCCACGAGGCTGGGACCGAGGTCGGCCTGTACTGCTGGGTGGCTGCCGGGTTCGGGCAGGAGTTGGCCAATCCCATGCAGGGGGCCGCCCTTTATATCGGTGTAGGGACCGGCCTGGGCGGTTGGCGTGAACGGCTGCGGAAGGAGCGGAGCTGGATCGGTGAGGACTCCGACCATGGACACGGCATGGCGATGCATCGGACCGGCGCCAAGGTCGTCGGCGGTCCCGTAACCTACTCGCCCCTGCCGGTGGATTGGCTTCCTCAGACAGGGGTAGAGGAAGGAGACAGGGCCGTTCATAGGCTCGTTAGCGATGCGGCCTCTACCCAACCGGTTGTAGTGGCCGAGGCGATCGCGATCAGACTTGCCATCCATCTCGGAGACACGGGTGCGCCAGTCAACTCTGCCGGCGCAGGAGCGTGGGCGACGAACAACCCCGCGGACTGGGCTGCCTTCGCCTGCGCCAAGACGTTACGCGCGGACGAGGGAGCCCATGAACCGCCGGTTCCGGCCATGCGGGATCAGCGTGACGGACCGGCTGGTGAGAGATGACTCAAGAGCTGGACAGTAAGTCTTCTTCGCTGGCTCGGTGGCGCAGGTCTCAGCCGTTCGTGACCTACCAGGCGCAGGAGCGTGTCGCGGTCTTCATCGACTTCGAGAACCTGGTGTGCGGTGCCGGTAAGGGTCTACCCGGACAGAGCGACCCCATTCCCGACTCTGCCCTGACCTACCTGTGCCGAGGCTTCCACGGCAACGCATCCATTCGCCGCGCCTACGCTGACTGGGCCAACTCAGGCTTCGGGAAGTATCAGCAGGCGCTGGCCAACAACGGCGTCGACCTCGTCCAGATCGCCCGCATCGGCGGCACCGGCAAGAACTCCGCAGACATTCGGATGGCCGTCGATGCCATGGAGGTGCTCATCACCCACCCAGACGTGGCGGTGTTTCTCCTCGTGACCGGCGACAGCGATTACTCGCCACTCGTGCATCGCCTGCGGGAATTCGGCAAACACGTCGTCGGCGTCGGCACTCAAGCCAGCGCCAGTCAACGTCTGGTGTCCGTCTGCTCGGAGTACAAGTTCTGGGGCACCATCGTCGCTGCCGTCGAACCCGCCAGCCGTCCCGCCGTCACCGCAGCCTTCGACATAAAAGACGCCGAGCGACTTCTTATCCGGGCGTTCGAGCAGCTCACGACCGACACACCGACCGCAGGTACAGTCAAGAACAAGATGCTCGCCCTTGACCCGTCGTTCGACCAGGCCAACTACGGATGCCGTACCTTCCGGGACTTCCTCTCGCGGTTCGAGCATCGGGTCACCACTGCGGGTAGATCGGGCCAAGACATCGTCATCACGTTGGTCCGGGACGGCAAGGGCACATGATCCGAGGGTCGAGACCGCCGCCAGGTCGGGCGGCTCGACAGTGAGGCGCACTGCGGGAGGCGCCGCCTGCGCACCCTTCAGGTGGTGACTACCGGTTGCGGGACCGCCATCCGCGATTACGACGCCCGGGCTTGCCCGCACAGCCGATTGGCATCGCGTATGGGCCTGGGAACGGACGCCGAGGCTTTGCTAGCAGGGGGTATGAGCCGCCAAGCACTGCTCCAGCAACCGTACGGTTCTGCAGGAGGCGCTGAGCGACCTGTTGACCGCGGCTCGACGGCCGACTGCGCGGGTCACCGCTGCGGTGGTGGCAGCGACTCGGCCCACCCCACCGTCAGGCAAGCGATGAATGCGGTGCGGCCCCCAACCCGCGTCAGGTTGGGGGCCGCCGAACGCGGGTCGAACTGAGCTGATCGTACCGGCCTTGCCGGCTTCGGATCGGCCCTCAGACCCGTTGGCAGCAGCGTCTTGGTAACGCGCTCTGCCGAACGAACCGATCAGCGGCCGTCCTCGGCGCCGGTGACCCGGGCCGCCCGCTCGTCGTGCTCTCGGCACAACTCGACCGTTTCCCCCGCGATCCACCGCTCTCCGAAGATCCTCCCGGATCGGGTGACCTGCCACGCCGCTACCGGCACTTTGACGCAGCCGGCGACATCGCAGAAGACCTGTAGGCCGGGCCGGCGGTCGACGGTGAGGGTGATGACCGGGAGAGGCATACGCGGCAGGACCTCCAGCAACGGGGGAGTCGTTCCTCCGAGGATACGAACCGGCTTCACGGATCCCGGTGCGGGTCCTTTGCCTGCTCGCAAGGCATAGGATGCCGTCCATGGCAGACCGTCGGAACCAGGATCGCTAGTCGGACCGAGCGCCGCTGGCTTCCAAAGCCCGCGCCTTCGCTACGCCGACATCGGCCAGGACGCGATCCACCCGCAGCCGGCTAGCCTCGACCGTTGACGTCAATTCGCATTCGACAGCGATGAGGCTGTGTCGCGGCGTCGGATCGACCGGGGTGCGCGATAATTTCGGTGCCGCCCGATCGGCGGGTGAGGGGAGGAGCCGGCTCATGCCGAAGAAGCGCACACCTCGTCAGCGACGCGCCGCTCAGCAGCGGACCCGTCTGCAGCAGCGGTTGGAGGTTGCCCGGCAGGAGCGGTTCCATGAGCAGCACGCCAGTCTTGTTCTCGAGCGGTCGGGAGACCCTCGGTTCGTGCAGCGCGTCACCGGCCCGGACGGCACCGTAAGTCTGACGTGGGATGCCGCGTCAAAGGCCGGCACGCAACTGCGTGACGGCTTTCAGGCTCAGTTCGAGGCGTTTCGGGCGAAGTTCGGCCGTGAACCCGGGCCGACAGACCCGGTGTTCTTCGACCCGGATGCTGACGAGCCGACGCCGTTGGGCCAGCGGAACCTCGACGAAATGATGGTCCAGTTACTGCAAGCCGCAGAAGACAGCGGAGCTGACGCGGCCCCCATACATGCATGGCGCGAGGTCGGTTACCTCGTGACGCAGGAGAACCAGCATCTGTTCAGCGCGGCTGACATTCAGGCGTACGCCGCCGCGGTCGCCCGACACAGCGGCGAAGCCGTCGATGAGGACGACGACCTCGACTTCGGCGCAACGGTCGACCTGTCAGCCGACGGGCTTCGAGACCTGATCGACGAAACGATCACCAGCGGGATGGAGGAGCCTGCCTGGCGACTGGCCGAAGCCCTCGACCACACCGGCGACTCCGATGAGGCCGGCCTCGCTGGTGCCGCTTTGGTCTCCGTTCTGATGGCGTGGCTGATCGGCGCCAAGGAGGCAGCCGCATCTGACCTTGCCGGCCCCGCCATGCAGTGGATCCGTGAGCACCTGGACGACGAACCCGCCGACCAGGCGTTCCAGCTCGCCGGCCTGTTGGGCAGCCCGCTGGCACCGAACCTGACGATGGAGGAAGCCCTCGACCGGCTGGGCGACGCGTTCCTGCCGGCGCTGGTGTGGCTCGTAGCCGGCATGGTGGCAACCGCGGCTGATGGACACATCGAATGGCTCGTGCAGTTCGACCTCGATCTTGACGCGGCGGACTGACGGCCTGTTATCGGAGCCTGCGCCGTCCGCCCACCTGCTGCAGAACACTGCAGGGTCCGCGCGGCCCCTTGCTCGCCATCAGTCGGCGACCCACCGCCAGAACTGTCGCTGACCATCCGCGCGATGACCTCGGGACCCGGCTACGGCCGCATTCGACAGCTTCAACACTGCCAGATTCTTCCGCTAGTACCGAGTTTTGCGGAGGTCCTCGGTGAGACTGCGGTGCCAGGCTCTGCGATCCTCGTCGTCGCCGGGTGGGGGCCCGAGGGCGACGACCGGGTCCTTCACCGCGTAGATGATGCGGTACATCAGCAACGACACTGCTGTGTCGAGCCAGCGCTGGGTGTCAGTGGCGGATGGCTGGTGGCCGAGCACGATCGTGAACCATGACGGTAGAAGCGCCGCGTCCGCGATCGCCGTGGACAGGCGTTCCCGCAGCTTGCTCTGCAGGGTGGCGCGGGCCGCCTCGCCGGTCATCACTTTCGGCCCGTGCACTGCCCGCCGCTCGTCGTCGTTCTGCAGCGCTTGACCCGCCTGCTCGGCGGCTTCGGTCGTGGCGGTCAGCTGCGCCCTGGCCGTGTTCCATCCCTGGTGAGCGGCGCGGAAAGCGGCCCCGGCCTGGCGGTGCTCAGCGCTGTTGCGTGCAGTTGTGGCCAACGTCGCGCTGTGTCGCAACGCGTCCTCGCCACTGGAACGGATGCGCTGCCTGAGCCGACCGAGTGCCTCGACCTGGCGCTCGTAGATCGCTCGATCGTGGGGCGAAAGAAGTACTGATGCGGATTGCCGGCCGCGCAGCGCGCGCTCGGCGAGGTCCCGCATGGCCTTGTCGGCGTGGTCGATGTCCACAGGGGTGATGTTCTGCTCGGCGCGGACCCGCCGTTCGAGCCACCCGATCGTGGCGGTCAGCGACTTCACGGCGGCCTCGACCTCGGCGACGTCGTCGGCCAATTCCTCACGCAGCCCGTCGTGCGCCTCGCGCATCTCCTGGGTGGCCTGGTCGAGCCCGTCGAGCCGCTCGTCGTGCAGTCGGACCTGTCCGTCGAGGGACTCGTGCTTCTCCTGCAGCTCATAGACATCGTTGGACGTGGAGGACACCTGGCGATTGAGCCGTTCCACGGTGTCGGTCAAGGTCCGCAGGTCCGGCTGCTGGTAGGTGGAGTACGTCATTTCCTGTCCTCCGCCTCGGTGCCGTCGTGCAGCCAGCAAGCCAGCGCCGCCACCAGCAGCGGCAACAGTGCCATCAGCCAGATCGCTGACACCACCCGAAGCACCGCGACGACCACCAACGCGGCGCCGGCCACCATGATGAGCGCGCTGACGGCCCGGCTGCGGTGTCCAAGGCGCTGGGCGCGCGGCTCGCTCAGCGTGATGACACCGGCCAGCAGACACACCACGATGACCGGCACCAGGTACCAACGGCTGAACCGGCCGTCCACGACGAGCCCGCCCATGACGAGCATCGCCGTAAGCGCAGCTGCGCCGCCGACGTAGACGACGCGGCTACTGATCCGCCTGCGCTGCTCGTCGATCAACACCGGGATCCGCGCCTCGAAGTCCAGCAGTTGCGTCGTGGCGGCGAAAACTTCCGCCCGCTGCGAGCGGTACGCGGTCGTCCCGGACTCCGTCGCTGCAAGCTCTTCGTGGCTCGTACGCAGCACCTGGTGGAGCCGCTCCGCTTCATCATGATGATCCAGATCCGGTCTGCCCACAGGCTGCACCACCTTCGTCGATCACCGCCAAGGCCGGACGTGCGACTTCGGTCGATGTCACTCTAGGCGGTGACGCCGACACTTATCGACATGTTGATCAACGCTCTGCTGCCGCCGTCCCGTCGACCGCCGCTGAATCCAGCACGGGGCGGACCTGATCGACCGCCCGGTGCCGGCGGTTCGGCTAAGAGCGGGACCACACCCGGATTGGCTCGCGGGCGGTGGCCGTCACGTGTAGTTCGTCGGTGAGCTGGTCGAGAAGGTCGGTGGCGGCAGCGGTCAACATGGCCCGGTGACGGCGTGGGTGAGGGCGGCCAGGCTGCCATCGAGGCTGTTTGCCATGCCGGTAGGGAGATGGGGTCGGGTGGCGTTGCGGGCGGCCTGGAAGTGCGGCATGAGGCGCCGCAACGCGGGGCGCGCGGCGAAGAACGTGGCGGTGTCCCCGCTGGCGTGGGCGCGTCGGACCAGCGACCCGAAGGCGATGATCGTGTCAGCGGTGGAGATGGGCACTACATCCCGGTCGCTGTGTCGACCGGTGGGTCCGGCGTGTTGAGGGCGAGGTGTTCGGCGTGCAGGGCGTAGACGATTCGGGTGACCTCGGGTTCGTAGTGGCGGGTTAGGTACACGGGCAGGTCGATCATGGGCGGGGCGAACTCGGGTGCGTCGTGCAGCAGTGCTGCGGCGACCAGGCGCGGGGGAGTAGAAGGTAAGTGGCGGGCGAGGGTGACGGCGACGCGTACGGCGTGCACGAACGCGGATCGCTCGTCGATCTTTCGTCCTGCGCACCAGGTGCGGGCGTCGGCAAGTGCGCGCGCGATGTGGGGGTGTCGAGGCGCGGCGAAGACGGTCATGGATGGGGCCTCCATGTGCTCGTAGCATGACGGGTATGCAGGGTGGTCCGCTGCCGCGGTGGGAGGCCGACACGTGTGTCGTGTGTCCGGCGGAGGTGTTGGGCCCTGGACAGTTCGATGTGATCGACCGTCCGGGACCGCAGTACGCCTACAACCCGGCCGCCGGGTGGCGGGTGGGACCGGCTGGACAGCCGGTGTGTGTGCACCCGTACCGAGTGGGAATGCCGTCGGGTCGCTACGTTTCGGCCGGTGATCCGCTGCCGGACCTCGAGGCGCGGCGCCCGGAGCCGACCGCGCAGGCGTTAGAGCTGCGACCGAGCTGGAGGACCTGGAGGGGTGGCTGGTCGCCACGCTACGGGTCGTCTCAACCGAAGGGCTGTTCGCGGCGGTGGCGCGGGCCGAACGCCAGGCTGGAGAGCGGTTCGCACCCGGCGCGGTGGTGCAGGCGCTGCGCCGGGTGCTCTCCGCCGAACTCGCGGACCGGTGACCTCGATCGAGGGTCAGGCGGTAGCCGTTGTTGCCGTGCGGGCCAGGTCACGACGGCGTGGCCACGAGGCGGGGCGATCAACCCAGTCGCGCCACCGCAAGGGCTGATGAGGGCGGCCACGGGTGAGGCCGCCCTGACCGTCGGCGGCTACGCATTGAGCGCATCTGACTGCGACACCGGTGCGCCTTGGCGGGGAGCGCCTCATGACGATCGGCGTGCGGTTGCCGTTCGGCCTCGGGCGGGCAGGCAACGCGCAGCCGCTCACGGCTCGCCGAAATAGCCCTCTTCCTCACCGAGTAGCAGCGGCACGTCGTACACCGATACCCCTGGCAGCGCCCGAACGTAGCGGACGCGGTGGCGCCACCGCTGGTGCTCGAACGCCACGTCAGCTTCGATCTCCACGACCACGTTCGGCTCGACCTGCATGTACCGCAGCGGCTCCGGCCGCTCCAACTGTCCGGACCAGGATGCGGGCAGCGGCTCCGGCCAGGGGTGCAGCACTGGGGCACCGCGGCGTTGCGCCGCCCGCAGGGGCGACAGCATCCCCGCCGAGCTCCTCGCGCTGCTCGCCGCTGAGCGGGTTGGTGCGGCCGGTGTACCGCAGCCGCCCTCGCCGGTCGCGCCGGCCAAGCAGCACGGTGTTCGGGTGGCGGAGGCTGCCCGTCACCGCGCCGGCGACCGCTTCGGTGGTGATCCGGGTGCGGTACTTCCTCCAGCCTCTCCTGCCGGGTTCGTAGCGGCCGGTCAACCGTTTGGTCACCACCCGCTTGTGTACACCCAGTCAGTGACCGGCATCATCACGGGCCGAGATCGACGTCGCCACCATCACGAGCCTGCGCCACGACAACGCCCGACTACGGCGCGACAACCACAATCCTGCGGCGAACCTGGAAGTGGCGATCGCGAACATCCAGCAACTCACCCTCGAAGTCCACCAGCTGCGCGAAGCACTCGACCACGCCCGCAACGTCACTCGCCTGCCTCGCCCACCACGCTGACCGAAGCCGACCAACTTATTTCTCCGCTTGGCCGACTCAAAGGATGTCGCTGGCGACGAACTGCTGGAGGTGATCAGCGCACGGGCCGCTCAGCGACTCCCCGTAGACCCCGATGGCGACGGCGTTGGATGAGCCGACGCAAGCATCTGTCGAGTTGCGCGTGTTGCCGTCGGACATCGTGGCAGGGCTCAGAGTATCAAGAGCTCCACCAAGCTATTGAAAAAAGGCCTTACCGCCGAACTCGCCATGCAGTCGGTGGCCCAACTCGTCGGCCAGCCCTGTCATGACTTGAACCGCGAGCATCAGATGCACTGCTTGGAAGTTTCGGCCAAACACCGGGATGGAGGCCCAGACTGTACTATCTGCATAGTAGATCCTGCCGATAGGCAGTCGGTTTGTGACTTCAGATAACTGCGCGTACAGCTTCTCTGTTGATGCTACCTCGGTTAAAACTGGCGAAAAAACGTCGACCAGTGGCGGATTGTCACGCACGCGCACGAATACCATTGCGGAACCGGAATGAATGTTGATGTCGCCATCGGCGTCCATCGGAACTTGCTCTGGCGTGGTCTTGAGCATAGTCGCCACGACGGCGAGCGCACTGTCGCGCAATGCAACACCTATCTCGCGATCTTCAGTTTGCTTGTCAGCGTCTCCGCTTTGCGCAATATGCCCGGATCCGGAGGCCGCAAGTCCACTTTGTGCGCTTGCTGCAGACACAACATCCATGGCATCACGTATCGCCACCCATAGCTGACGGAACTCACTCTGCTCGCCACCGAGCGCTTCCACGACGAGTTCGAGCGGGCCCCAACGTGGCAGCCGAACACATCGAAGCACTGCGTGCACGGTCGTGTGCGTGATTGCCCCGCCCGTCCGCCGGGCTAGCTCGCGGGTGCTCGGCTCCCCGTTCAGGCGGTGAAGGCGCTTCACCTTGGCGCGTAGGTCTCCTACGAGGTCGTCGATGGAGGGAAGGTCGAGGGACATCCACATCACTCTACGGCCGTTCATGACTGCTGAGCAAACAAGTCATCCCCTGGTCCACTTCACTGTCAAAGGACGTAAGCGGCGGTAAAGATTCGTCAGACCCCGTTTTCGATCGTCCGGATAAGTTGCGCGGCGTCAGACCTCTTTTACGAGGTACCAGGATTGGGTTCAGTCCGTGAGCGGCTCCTACCTGACACGGTCGTCCGCTCAACATATGCTTGCCCCTTGGCGCCGAGGAGGTCCTTAGTGATGGAGCTTGTGAACTTCGCGGTTCTGCTGGCTACCGCGCCAATGTGGATTCTTGCTGGTGTGTACGTCTGGTCTCGGGACAATGCTCGCCGAACCCGGGCATTCCAGTTGCTGAAGTTGCTTCTTCGGCGCCAGCCCTGACTTCCTCCGACGGGTAGCCCTTGCGCAGGAACAACCATCTCGATGCCTCGGAACTCACTAGTCTGCGGCGAAGCGGACGCGGAACCTCACGGATGGACGTAGCCTTCGGTAGGCGAACTCCCAGTCGGCGGCCATGTCACTCGATGCGAGCTCGTGCCGATGAAGCTGTGCCCTTTCGGGCCCCAGTTCCGTACTCCACAAGGCGGAGCGCCTCGGTCCGCAACCGTTGGCCGATCTTGGTTACGCCCACCTTGTCCGGTAGCGCTATGGAACTCGACGGGCGCAGCGGTCATAAGTGGATGTGAGGGATAGGGCGGACATGACCTGGGCCGACGACGGCGAGTTGTGGCGGCGGGCACGCCAGGGAGAGGCCGAGTGCTTCGGTGTGCTCTTCGACCGGCACGGGGAGGCCGTCCGGGCTTTCTGTGCCCGCCGAACCGGCTCGAGCGACGCCGCCGATGATGTGGTCTCCATCGTGTTCCTGGAGGCCTGGCGCCGGCGGGGTGAGGTTGAGTTGGTTGATGGCAACGCCTTGCCGTGGCTGTACGGCATCGCACGCCGGACCATGCAGCATCGCTGGCGGACCGCGCTGCGGCATCGGCGGGCGCTGGAGCGGCTGACACCCGCGCCGGCCACTCCCGACCATGCCGACGAGGTCGCCGGCCGGCTCGATGACGAGCGGCACCTGGCCCAGTTGCGGGCGGCCCTCGAGCGACTGAGGCCGCCCGACCGGGACGTGCTGTTGCTCTGCGTCTGGCAGGGCCTGTCCTACGCCGAGGCGGCGGTAGCGCTCGGCGTACCAGTCGGCACCGTCCGATCGCGGCTGTCCCGGGCGCGGTCCCGGCTCGGGGCCGGGACAGAAGCCTTGAACACACCCCACGTGGCCTGCCCAAGGACCGCCTCAGCACAGCGACGGGAGATGTCATGAGCGATCTGCGAACCCGCCTGGACCCACAGCGCCAGGCCGATATCCGGCGACTGCTAGTTGAGCAGGCAACGCAGACAACTGTGGTGACTCGCCGCCGCCGCCGCATCGCCCTCGCCGGTGCGTTCGCTGCGGTGGTCGTCACTACCGGCGTCGTTGCGCTCGCCGTCTATCCCGACCCGCCGCCGCCGGCCTATGCCGCCTGGACGGCCGTTCCACAGGCCGCTCCACCACTGACCGCTCCGGATGAGGAAGTCGAGAGTTGGGCCTCGAAGTGCAGCGACCTCGGCGTCGGCGGGGTCGGCGTCGGAGGCGTCCCGGCGCGCCCGGAAGCCGCAGCTCGCCGAGAGGTGCTGGTCGATCGGCGCGGCGGTTTTACCTACTGCGTCGATGTTGCGCTGGGCAGCGGCACCTCCTCGGATCCGCTGATCGCCCTGTCCGGCCTGAAGGCCAAGGGATTCAATGGCCTCAACCTCATGCAGTCCACCGTCTCCGACAAACCTTTCGCCAAGCCGCAACGCAGTGCTGTGTTGGTGCTCGGCGGCATCTCGGAGACATCGCCCGGCGGCATCCAAGCCTTCCAGATGTACGGCCTGAGCGGCCCCGCTGTGACCGGCGTCGACGTTGTACTCACGAATGGCCTGCGAGTGACCGCCACGGTGAGAAACGGTGTCTGGGGTGTGTGGTGGCCCAGCGATCGGGGCGATCCCACCGGCTGCAAGCTGCACGTGCGCACTGCCGCCGGCGTGACGCTCGTCGACCCAGATGCCGTCCGGCTACGGATCCAATGAACCAACGAGGTTCGCGACCCCTGGAGCTTCCTGGCGTAACGTCATCTGCCGCCAGCTCGCCATCGCCGGTTGGCCCAATGAGCCGACCCCAGCGGGATCGAAAATCCGGATCTGCCGCTGACCGCGCGTCCGGCACCGTCCTGTCGTACCGACGAGCGGGCGCTGCGTTGGTAGGAGGTGCGGGTGCCCACATCTGTCGTGACAGTGCACTCCGCCATCCCGCTTGCCTGCCTGATACCTCTTGGCCGGACTCGAGCGACGCTCCTATTCGCCCCAGTCGAGTTGATGGCGAGGTACGCCGACGGCCCGGCCGTACTCCACGGCGGCGTCTCTTCCCGCGCGATCACCTCTGGTGTAGCGGAAAACCTGACCGGGAAAGACGACGACGTGATCATCGCCGACCTCGAAGTCCGCGTACCAGCCTTGATCGCTAGCCAGGGATTCAGCCAGCGCCGCTGCTACTTCGTCGGCTACATCATCGGGGGCCTCGAAGTCCAGAAAAGTCCAGACACTCGGCTGGTCGGCCGACGTTGAACTTGATATATCGTGTCGGCCGACTCGGACGACGCGTAGCGAAGGTACACGCACGTCGGCGCCCACGCGAAGGCTCTCGGTTAGTAGTCGTCCACGCAACATCAGACGACCTTCTCATGAGGACGGGCTCACGGGAACACTCTCATGGCCGCTAAGCGGTCGTGACCGAGGTGAGGGCGGCGTCGTCGCCAGCACGCGCATGTGCCGAGAAGTGGATGTCTGGGCGAGTTCTTCGTGATCAAATCGAACTCATGAAGTTCGATCATGCGGTTTGGGACATGGATGGCACTCTGATCGATTCGTCCAGGGTGGTGCCGGAAGCCTTCGTGAGAGCCGTAGCCGCATTGAACGGCCCGGAGGTGAACATAAACGACGTGATAGCAGCGTACTGGCGCGGCACGTCGGAAGTCATCCTGGCGCATTTGGTCGGCCGTGACCTGGGTCCGGCCGAACATGACGCTTACTACCGTGAGCTGGCCGGCGTACAGGTGGCCGCTTATCCCGGGGTGGTGGCGACTCTTGATGCTCTCCGGACCGAGGGTCTACCAGTGGCGGTGTTCACCGGCACCAGCACGAGGGCGGCCAGAATCCTCCTGAGCGCAGCCGGCTTGGAGGCCGACATCATCATCGGCGGCGACCAGGTGCAGAACCCTAAGCCCGCTCCGGACGGCATGCGGCTCGCCGCGAAGTTGCTCGGAACGACACCCGAGCGCCTTATCTTGATCGGCGATTCTCCGCTCGACCTGCAAGCCGCGAAGGCGGCCGGAAGCTTCAGTGCTGCCGCAGCATGGGGCCACATGCACGACCCGTCCGAGCCGGCGGATGTCACGCTACCCACCCCGCAGCATCTCCTGCCCTGCTGCGATCGGTGACCTTTGGCCCCTGAGCTGCGGATCGAACAGGCGCAGATCGAACTCGCGGAGCCACCACGATCCGGTCGAAGGTTGGATGCCTGCATCTGTGGGGGAGTGCGGCAGGGGCAGGGGCGAAGATCCACGACATCGGATGCGAAGGTAGCCCGGCCGCGGCGTGCCCCTCGACCTCGCCAACGTCCGGCGATCACGAAACTGCGGCGGCTGCGGGCGTGGGTCGCCACTACTGGCTCGCGAGCGCACAAACGTCGTGTCGCAGGCTCATGCCGGACTCAATATGACTAGACTCGACGCTCGAACAAGCGTGCTAAATCTGGGGGATATTCGTGTCCAGTAGGCCTGTGAACTTGGTCTGGGTCTTCCGGCCTGACCGTGCCGAGACCGACCACGATCGGCCAGATGAGCATGCCGGCAAGCCGGTCCATGCCGTGGGGAGGCAACCCGACAACGTTGGTCGGGTCGAGGTCGTGCTCGGAGACGGCGCTCGTGTGCAGGCGTACCGCCACGAGGTCGTCCTCGGATGACTCGGCGGCACGTTCCGGCATCCCGTAGGAGCAGCAGCCATCGCTCGTCGATCTGGCGGCGAGCGGCGTACAAAGGGCGGCAGGCTTCCCGTGGCAGTGGATGAGAATCTGGTGGAACGCCTCGCGACGTGGTCGCCTTGGCTGCCGTTCGCTGACGCGGTCGTCCGCGCACCGCGCCTGCCGGGCGTCTATCTTGTCCGGCAGGATGCCGACGGAGGGCTGGTCTACGTCGGGATGGCCGGCGAGCGAAACGGGCGGGGCATCCGAGGACGATTGACCGTCTACCAGCGAGGTAAGGGTGCCGTCAGCGGCTTGGGCGAGGCGGCCCTCGACCGAGCGCTTGCTGACTCGGACTTCGTGCGAAGACGCCTTGACGAACTGGTGAGCGGAACAGCGAAGCGGGCGACGGTTTGGGCGCAGGACGCCATCGCCTGGGCTGATCTGCACGTGCGGTGGGCTATAACGGAGGACAAATTTGCAGCTGCGGCACTGGAGCGGGCAGTGCTCGATGCATTGAGCACGTTGCCGCTTTGGAATCGAACACGCTGAACCGCGGTCCTCCGGCCAGACCCCGTCGTCGCGCCCGTCAGATGCCAGCCAAACTAGGCTATTCAGTAAGACACGGAGGTGAGCCGGATGGCATTCGCAGGAGATGACCTCGAGCTGGATCGGCTTGCGCGGCTTCATCTGTCGGCCGCTCGCGCCACCCTCGAGCACTGGCGCACTAGGGATGCGTTCGAGGTGGAGCGTGGTTTGCTAAGGAAGTTCAACGCGACGTACTCCCTAGTTGTCCACTCTATGGCTCAGGTCGCGGCGTCCCTCGCTCTGCATGACCATCATTTGACCTACGCTGCGCGCGTCAACGCGCGCGTAGCGCTCGAACATGCCCTCGCCGCCCAATGGATCGTGCACAGCAACGACGGCGAGGATGAGGTCATTGGATCCATGAACAGGATCCACCGCAACATGGTCAGGGATCTGCAGAAAGGCGGAACGGTTATTCCGCCGCAGATGCAATCGGATCTTCACCATCCGCCAGGCGAGCCGCAGGTCCACATCCCCGCCATCTCAGACTGGTTCGACGGCGGTACTGGAGCCATCTACGGTTTGCACCGGCAACTCGGCGGCGCCGTGCATGTCAGCCTCGCTACGCTCACCACCTACCTTGAGTGGCGGGGAGAGCGCGAGACTCCCGCACTGCGGCCGGACGGAGTCGGCGGCCGTGATCCTGAGCAGAACCTCGCACTAGGCTGGAGTGCCGTGCTGGCCATGAGTGCGATCGAGCGCCTCCGTAGCGGTCAACCCTACCTCGCGAAAATCTACAAGATCAGCGATGATCACGAACTCGTGCCGGATCTTCGGCGCGCCGAATCGGCGCCCTGACGTTTGGCATCTAGCCCTGTTCGGCTGCCGTTGCAACGGGGCTTTGGTCATGCAAGCCGTCGGAGAGGTTTCAGCGTAGAGCGGACGGCGTGGGACGACCTATTGGGAGCACGCCCACGACGATCAGCCGGGGAGTTTCGGTGGGTGTTCGGGATCGCGACACCACCCAAACGCTGTCGTCGAAGCTCGTGTAGCCGCTCGCGTGGTTGCTGTGGTCCCCGATGAGCAGGATGCCGAAAGGTGGGGTGGTGGCGGTGTAGTTGACTGCCTGGGCGATGTATTTGTTCTCCAGGCTTGGTGCGGTCCAGCCGCTGGTGTGGCGCTTGACCTCGACGTTGTACCGCATTCCCGGCGACGGGGTGTAGGTGATGTCAGTGCGCCCAGAGGCAACGTCGACCACCTCGCGATGCACCGTCCCGTTAGGAAGTCTGGAGATCAGGTGCTGAAGGCAGTCGTTCTGCAGAGCCTTCTCCGGCCACTGCTTCCCAGGCGGGGGAGGGCCGAGGTATGCGGTCGCGGTGCCCAGGTAGTCAGCCTGGGCGTCGAAGCGATGGTGAAGGAACTGCAGGACGTGGCTTAGCAGTGTGGTGAAATGAGCGCTTACTGGGTGCTTCCAGGCAGAACTGCGACCCAATTCTTCAAGGACGCGCTCGATCTTCTGGTCAAGTAGGACGTTCCCGGTGAGGGCGTAGCCGCGCTCGTGGTCAAGCACGATCTTGCGGAGGTGCTCCTGAAGGTCAGGGTCCTCGACGGCTTCGAGCAGCTCCAGGACCGGCTGCCCAGCCGACGGTTTTCCCGGCGGCTCCGCTGGTGATCCAGCGCCGAGGGCCGCTCGGCGAGCGCTAATGGCGGCGTGCAGGTGGTTGGCGTCAGGATGTGTAGCGATATATGGATCGACCTGGAGCGCTTGCTCGAGATGATGGAGTAGACCCATCTCGTGAATGAAAGCGGCCTCAACTGAGGGGGGCACCAGCCGCTCAAGCCCTCCTGCGCCTGCGGGTGTGTGGACAGCCCGGCTGGCTTCGTAGACCTGCAACACGCTGGTCAGCACGGCACTGGCGTCGTACCAGCTCGGCTCATGCAGGTGAGTGGCGGTGGTAGTCAGGGTTGTGACGAGCCGGGCCCAGGCGGCATCGGTCTGGCCTCGTGCTTCGAGCCAACGCGGTTGATGCGTACGGCTGGACCAGGCGCCGCGCTGCATGACCACGGCACCGAGGGAGTCGGCTGCGGCAGCGATGCGGTCACGGATTGCGGGGTCCGGCCCCGAGGCGAGATCCGTGAACAGGAGCACGGCGTCGACGGCGTGGGCGTAGGCGCGCGCGTCGAGGCGCGCCTCCTGGGCGCCGTCTACCCTGTGCATGAGCATCGCTGCGTCACGGAGCAGCCGCGTAACTTCGGCTCGGTCAGATGCTTGCAGGCCGGCCCGCAGGGCAATCACGGCCAATTCGTACCGAGCGTCGTTGCGGGTGGCTGGTGGTAGATCAAGATGTGTCTCAAGGGTCTGCAACACCGCGACAAGATTCTCGTCGTCGTAGTGGTCGTGTGCGACTCCGATGAGCAGGGGCAGGCGCTTCAATGCCTCAGGAGGCTCGGTGCCGTCGATCTCGGTCAGAATCCACAGGATCTGGTGGGGGTTTGCGTGCTCGCTGATGGACAGCTGCAGCAGGCCAGCGATCGCAGTGTGGGCGTAGGCCGGGTCGAGGCCGCCCTGCAGCGCGTCAGTGGCGTGACGAGCCAAAGACTGTGCGGTGCTTTTGCCGAACGTGCCTAGCAGTTCGGGGTGTTGATAGAGGACGTCGAGGGCTTCGGCCAGGACCCAGGCTGCGTGAGGCTCATGGATCCCGGCCTTGATCGCAGCGAAGAGCGGCTCTGTCTGGGTAGCAGGGGGTTGCGAGGCGTCCTGTGCCACCGCTTGCAGCAGGTAGGGAAAGAGCGGGCCCTTAGCCAGGGACCGTGCTTCCACCAGCACGGCGTCCAGGCCGCCGAGGTCCGAGATGCTCGGGCCTTGATCGAGCTGTTCCTGGGTCGCGGCTGTAGCCCACTCCGCGAGGGCGTTTTCCACCGTGGTCATCCTGCGCTCCCCGGTCAGTGTGGCACCGGCCGTGCTCGGGCCCTGGCTCAGTAGATCACTTTCGCGCTAGAACATGTGATCACCATCATTGGTAATGATCCTTTCGTCGGAGAGTAGGCCGTCAATCAGCGGCGGTGTCGCCGTTGTCAGGATGATTTGGAGCGCCGGAAGTTCCTCGGCCAGGTCCCGTAGAGCCATGATCAGTTTGCGGCCTGGTTCCGTTGTCACTTCCTCGGCGCCGACGGCGTCGATCAGTAGCAGCCCTGGGTGGGAGGCGGCGCCTCGCCGAGTGCTGATCCGCAACATGGCGATGACGGTGGCGATCCGCATCCGCAGGCGCTCGCCGCGGCTGAAGTCGTCAAAGGGCGTCTTTTCGCCGTCTTTGATCGCGTTGATCCGTCCGTTGCGCTGGATGTTCACTGAGTCGAGGTCTGCGACCCCGAAGGTCCGCGCCAGCTCGACGATGTGCTGGTTCAGGTCAGGAAAGAGGTTCTTCGCCGCCTCTTGGACCGTGCCCTCGACCACGGAGTGAAACGTGAGGAGGATCTGCTCCGAGCGGTTCGGCTGGGCCGGCTCGCCGCC
This sequence comes from Micromonospora tarensis, assembly GCF_016803395.1. Classification (GTDB taxonomy): domain Bacteria; phylum Actinomycetota; class Actinomycetes; order Mycobacteriales; family Micromonosporaceae; genus Micromonospora; species Micromonospora tarensis. The sequence continues at coordinate 111,665 of NZ_JAEVHL010000001.1, forward strand.
ATCGTCAGAGCCGGTCGCCTGAAGCTGGCCCTCCAACCGCGCCGCCTTGAGGTCCAGATCGCGCATCGCTTGATACGCCCGCGCCACGCTGACGTTGTTGAGCTCAAGGACGGCAGCCTCATGGCGACGCTGGGCATCCGCCGCTTCTCCAGCGCAGGCATCGAGGTGCGCTTTGGCTTGCTGCCGTGTTTCTCGAGAGTCGCGCACCTGCTCCTCCAGCTCGACGAGCCTGGCGGCCGTCAGCTCCGGATCCACCGGCGGTAGCGGGCGGGTGCAGACAGCACAGGAGGCGTCCTGGCGCTCAACGGAGTACCGGTCCTGTTCAAAGGGCATTTCACAGCGCGAACAGCAGGTCGGTGACAAACGACCCAGCACCCGCCGAGCCTCTTCCGTCTCCCGGGCATCCATCAGCTGCTGTTCAGACAGCAACCACACCTGCTCGGCGGCCTGTTGAGCATCCTCGGCTGCCGTGTAGGCATCCCGGGCGGCACGCAGGTCAGCCAGCGCGGCATCAACGCCGCTAGCGCCACCTCGGCCAATGGACTGACGGCCCGCTGCGCTGCCGCCAGCTGCCGGCGGGTGTCCTCGAGTTCCCGCTTCCACTGCGCGCGTTCTTGGCCGCGAATCGTCCGGTCCTGATCGGCACGGTGAGCGGCTTGGTTCGTGGACTTTGTGTGCCGCTTCTTCGCGGCGGAGAGATGAGTCAGCAGGGAGGTGTACGGGATCCCGATGAACAGCTCTAGCAACTTCGCTGGCAGCGCCCCTGGTACGTCTCCGAGCAGTTGTTTGTCTCCGCCCGGGTTGAGGTAGACGGCGCCAAAGTACGCCGGCCAGCCGTGCACCTGAGCGGCACCCGCGCCGTCTAGCCCGCCACTCTTGTTCCAGAGTTCCGTGGAATCCAAGCCAAGCGATTCCCGCATGAAGGCTCCGATGAGCTGCTCCACCGGCTCCTCGCCGTCGGCGCTGACCAGCATCCGCAGCTCGCCGTCGGTCGCGGCCAGCAGTTGGCCCTCGGTATCGGCCGACAGCAGCACGGCGGTCACATGGGGTCGCCCGCTCGACACGTCCTGGTTGATCACCACGCGGACGTGCTGGCCGCTGACGGTGACGTCGACAGCGATGCGTCGGACCCAGGCTTTGACGTGGGTAGGCAGATCGCGTGTTCGGCCCCGCAGTCCCCATACCAAGAACTCAAGCAGGCTTGTCTTCCCGGCGGAGTTGCTCGGGTGCATAATCGCCCAGACGCCGGCGTCCAAGCGATGGTCGATGCTGATTTGTTCGCCGGTCTTCTTGACGCCCTCGACGCGCAGTCGCAGCACTCTGATGCGCCGATGCGGTGGGATCGGGCTGGGCAGAGTGATACCGAATTCCCGCAGCACCGTCTCCACATCGGCCACCGTCGCCGAGGATTTTGTCGCAGCGGTCGCTAGCAGTTCGCCGGGGCTGGGTGGGGTCCAGGTCTGCACCGCCGTCGGGCTCACAGTGGCCGTCACCGGACCAGCTCCTCTCGGGCCGTGGGGGCCGGGACAGCCGCTCGGACTTCGGCCAGCCGGCGGCGGGCCTGTTCCGTGATCGGCGGGATGTAGGAGCCGATGGGGGTGTCGGCGTATTCGCGCTGCAGGTACTGGCGAGCCTTGATATGGCTGCCACCTAAGCTGTCCACGAGGGCCACCACGGTTCGGGTCCTATCGCCGTACCAGCCGAGCACGGGTGCTTCCCTCAGGAGGTCGACGGCGGTCGTCTGCCCCTTTTCGAGCAGGTAATAGTTGTGCTGAAGGACTCTGCGTTCGCCGAGCCGGTCATGCTTACGCGCCAGGCCCCTCTCGACGAGGACCGACAGGGCGTTGTCCAGCTGCTCGAAGGCGCCGAAGCGGTGCCGCAGCATGGGGAAACGGCGTAGGTCGGGCTCTTGCGACGACAGGATGCGCTCCGCCTCGTCGATAAGTCCTGGTGAGTCCGGGTGGGACTCGTACTCGTTCAGAAGCTCGTTGGCGAGGTAGTCCGGGTAACGGACCCAGAAGTCCAGCTTCTGCAACCGCACCTGAGTGCGAACGATGCCCACGGCACTCGGTGGTGCCTCGCTGTCCTCGCCCACCGGTTTCGCGGCTGCGTCGATCAACAACAGCAGTCGAACCGCGTCTTGCCAGAGGCTGGCGTGCCGGACCATCACCTGAGTCACGTGTAGAGCCAACCGGACCACCACACTGCGTGTCTAGACCCGTCGCGCGGCGTAAGGCGACTTCTGGCCGAGGCGGTCGATCTACGAGCCGATCGATCGGACACCCAGCGCCGGCTGGCTGACGTCGGCCAGGGCAGCGGTTGATCCGTGGCTGCTCGGTGGCTGCTCGGGCGACGGGGGACGGGCGTGGATTTACCGGGACGCAGCCGGATTTCATCAGCTACCGCGAGCCCTCGCAATAATCGATGGCTAGCGATGGCGGTCGCCTGCAGCGCCTGGACCAGCAAGGACGTGGCTGGACGGGGTTGGACTAGGGAGGTTGCGGGCCGACTCTATTTGCTGTAGAGTGGTATTTGTGGGAGACCGCCCAAAAGCCTGTGACTACGGATCAGAAGGTTAGGGGTTCGAGTCCCTTCGGGCGCACAAACAGCCCTCTAGCAGGCCGTCAGGCAGCTAGAGGGCTTTTCTTATCCGCCGCGGCTGTTATCACCTTCTTACTGCCCGAGCTGACAATTTGAGGGTCACGGCCGCTGACCCCTCCAGCGATGGCGACAGGCGGTCTAGTTCGCTGACGCGCCGCGTCGGAGACGTCGAACATCGGTGATCGTGAGGCCGGCCAGAACACCCGCGCTGACGATCATGACAAGCACCGGGGCCAGCGTGGTCAGCAGCGGTGTCGCGGCGAGCAGCAGTGCCAGCCAGGCCAGGCGGGTGGGCGGCAGTTGGCCGAGGAGCACGTACTCCGAGCTCATTCGTCCGAGCACGAACAGGACCGGTCCGCCGGCGATGAGGACGACCCAGCTCACCGGGGTGGTGCCGTGGGGATCGTGGAGAACGAGATCCACGCCGCCGGACGTGGCGATGACCCCGGTCACCAGGCAGGCGTAGACGTACGGCGCGAGCTCCACCGACTCTCGCGGACGCCGGTGCGCCGACCGGTCGACGAGCTTGTTGCTCTGCAACACGTAGATCTGCCAGAACAGCAACGCGGTGACGAGCGCGGTGAGGAACGCGGCGACGCGCGCGGGGGTGTACGCCGCGCGGCTGAACGTCAACGTGGCCGTCAGTGCCAGTTCCCCGAGGGCGAGAATGGCGATCTGCTGGTAGCGCTCGCCGAAGTGGACGCTCAACCGGGTGTAGTGATCGATCGGCAACCGGCCCCGTCGAGGCGTCGGGTAGCAGCGCGGCAGCAAGGTAGTCGACTGCGAGCGCGCCGGCCCACAGGCCGGTGCGCCAGGCTGTTTCGGCGAAGGCGCCGGCGAGCCACAGAATTCCGGAGACGACGAACCAGAAGAGGAACCGTTCCTCCCGAGGGTGTGCGCGGCGTGGACGCAGCGCGACGATCAGCACGACCCCCCGGAGCAGGTGGATGCCGACGTACGCGCCGGCGAAGAGCAGCCCCTGCCCGGCGTAGGCGGTTGGTACGGCGACCGCCATCAGGGCCACGCCGAACACGGTGCCGGCGACCACGGCCTGGATCACCCGGAGTTGAGGATCGTAGAACTCGGTGGCGTTCACCGTCACCGACCAGGTCCACCACGCGGCCAGCAGCAGGATGAGGGTCTGTCCCAGCTCGCCCCAGCTGTGGTTCCTGGGCAGCTGCATGGAGAGCTGCGCGAACATGGCGACGTAGAAGACGTCGAAGAACAACTCCAGTAGCGTCGCGCGACTCGACGCTCTGGGATCACGTCGTGGCCCGGCCGGTCCGTGCTCCTCATCAGTCCGCCGCTCCCGTCGCACCTGCTGGCGCTCGCAGGTCAGGTCGCGACGATTGCCCAGGCGACGCCTCGACACCCGTGGCCGGTGGCTTGCCGCACACGGCGACCAACGAGCGAGTCGGTGGAGGGTTACCAGTGTGAGTGCCGTTTCAGGCTGACCGGGCGGAGGGCCGGCGCCAGCATCTCCGGCGACGTCACCTACCTCAGGCGCCCGCCGACGTCGGCTAGCGTCGATGTTAGCGCCCACCGTGACCGTCCCGATCCTGTCGAGCGAGGCGATGGCCTGCGGGTGTTCGGTGAGCCGAGACCGCGCTGCGAGTCGTACGGTGGCACCGGTCGATGTTCCCAGCACATTACGTCTTGACGAACGACATGTTATCGCTCACAGTCGATGCCTAAGGACGACGACATCGCGGCTTACCGGGCAAGCCCTGCTTCGTCGATCTCGAATCAGGCGTGCGCTAGGGCATCCAGGCGTCTTGTTAACGCTAACGCTGAGGCACCTGGGCCCGGCCACGCGTCGCGGTGGGCCCAGCTCCGGGCAGGCCGTTCGGCTCTTGGTCATTGGAGGAGGATCATGTCTGCCCTCGATAGGTCTCCATCGATCGCACCGCCCGCGCGGCGGCGCCGGTGGTTGCCCCGGCTTCTCGCCGCCGGCGCGGCGGCACTGATGGTCGGTGGCGCCGCCGTGACAGTGGTGTCGTCACCCGCCGCCGCGGCGACGGTCGACACGACCGCGTGGTACGTGCTGGTCAACCGCAACAGCGGCAAGGCCCTGGACGTGTACAACCTGGCCACGAACGACGGTGCGCGGATCACCCAGTGGACCCGCAACAATGGCAACCAGCAGCAGTGGCAGTTCGTCGACTCCGGTGGTGGCTACTACCGGTTGAAGTCGCGGCTGTCCGGCAAGGTGTTGGACGTCTCGGGCTTCTCGACCGCCAACGGCGCCAGCATCGTGCAGTGGAGCGACAC
>NZ_JAEVHL010000002.1 GCF_016803395.1 Micromonospora tarensis
GGGGTTTGTCCACAGGGGGTTTTTTGGGGCCTCTGGGGGCGTCAGGGTGGTCGGGTGGACGCCTTGGACGTGGTGCGGCGGATCGCGGCCGCCAGGGACAATAGCTTCATGATCAACCAGGCGGGGCGACTGAGTTATCCACAGGGGGCGGGGGTTTGTCCACAGGGGGTTTTTTGGGGCCTCTGGGGGCGTCAGGGTGGTCGGGTGGACGCCTTGGACGTGGTGCGGCGGATCGCGGCCGCCAGGGACGGGATCGTGACGCTCGCGCAGGCGCGATCCGCCGGCCTGACCGCGCACGAGGTGCAGCGGTTGTGCCGCGCTGGCCGCTGGCGGGCGGTGGCGCGGAGTGGTTATCTCGTGGACGCCGATCTGTACGACGGCACACCCCGCCGCGCCAAGATCAGGGCGGTGGTCGCCTCGTTCGGCCCAGCGGCGACAGCCGTGCTGTCCACTGCCGCCGAGTTGCACGGCCTGGCCGGCTTGCGAGCGACGGAGCAGATTCACCTATCGGTTCCCGGCCCGCTCGCCAGGCCGGCTCGCCCTGCCCAGCCGGAGGTGCTGGTCCACCAGTTCGTCATCCCGCCGGAGCACGCCGTGCGGCTAGACGGAATCACCGTCACCGCGCCGCTACGGACCCTCGCCGACCTGTGTCTGCGAACTGACCGGTATTCGGCGGTGAGCGTGCTGGATTCCGCGCTGAACCGTCGAATCGTCAACGCCGATGACCTGCTCTCCATCCCGCGCCTCGTACGGGGGCGTCGCGGTGCGCTCGCGGCTCGTGGTTACCTCGCCGAGGCTGATGGGCGTGCGCAGTCGCCGCTCGAGACGCGGACCCGTCTCCGCTGTGTCGACGGCGGGGTGCCGCCCGATGTGTTGCAACTTGAGGTCCGCGACGATGACGGGTACCTGCTGGGCATTGGTGACCTTGGCTGGCGAGGGCCACGGATCATCGCCGAGGCCGACGGCCGCGGCCCGCACGGTGCTCCCGAAGCAGCCTTCGCGGACGACGCAGGCAGAACCGACTGGTCAACGCCGGCTGGACCGTTCTCCGTTTCACCTGGTCGGACACCCTCCGCCCCGACTACATCCCCTGGACCGTCCGTCAGGCGATCGCCGCCGCCCCCCACCGCCCCCAACCCCCCTCTAACGGCACCACTCACACCCCTTGTTGATCATGAAGTTATTACCAAGAAACGCCGGCGCGACTGGCAATAACCTCATGATCAACGAGGGGTGCGCGGGGGGCAGTAGGATCTCGGCGTGCGGGTTCTTTTGGTTGGTGGGGGCGGGCGGGAGCATGCGCTCGCCCTTGGTCTGGTGGCGGATCCGGCTGTTGACGCGCTGATCGCCGCGCCCGGTAACCCGGGCATCGCCGGGGTTGCCGAGGTGCGGGCGGTCAATGCCTCCGATCCGGCCTCGGTGGCGGCGTTGGCCGTGGAGACCGCGGCTGACCTGGTGGTGATCGGGCCCGAGGCGCCGCTGGTCGCCGGGGTCGCCGACGCGATCCGAGCCAAGGGCATCGCCGTGTTCGGTCCGTCCGGTGCGGCTGCCCAGTTGGAGGGCTCCAAGGCCTTCGCCAAGGACGTGATGACGGCCGCCGGTGTGCCGACCGCCCGGGCGTACGTCTGCACGGACGACGAGAGCACCGCGCGGGCGCTGGACGAGTTCGGTGCCCCGTACGTGGTGAAGGACGACGGGCTCGCCGCCGGCAAGGGCGTGGTGGTGACCGACGACCGGTCGGCCGCGCTGGCGCACGCACGGGAGTGCGGGCGGGTCGTGGTCGAGGAGTTCCTCGCCGGCCCGGAGGTCAGCCTCTTCGTGGTCACCGACGGCGAGGCGGCGCTGCCGCTGCTGCCGGCCCAGGACTTCAAGCGACTCGGCGACGGCGACACCGGGCCGAACACCGGCGGCATGGGCGCGTACGCACCGCTGCCGTGGGCCCCGCCCGGCCTGGTCGACGACGTGCTGCGTGACGTGGTTCACCCGACGCTCGCGGAGATGCGTCGTCGGGGCACCCCGTTCGCCGGGCTGCTCTATGTCGGGCTCGCGATCACGGCTGCCGGCCCTCGGGTGATCGAGTTCAACGCCCGCTTCGGTGACCCGGAGACCCAGGTGGTGCTCGCGTTGCTGGAGACTCCACTGGGCGGGCTGCTGCACGCGGCGGCCACCGGCACGCTGGCCGAGCATCCGCCGCTGCGGTGGCGGGACGGCAGCGCGGTCACCGTGGTGCTCGCCTCGCGGGGCTATCCGGCCGCGCCGCGCACCGGCGACGTGATCACCGGCGCGGACGGCCCGGGCATCATCCACGCCGGCACCGCCCGCCGGGCCGACGACGGCGCGTTGCTCTCCGCCGGCGGCCGGGTCCTCTGCGGTACGGCCACCGGCGCCGATCTGGCCGCCGCCCGGGATGCCGCGTACGCGCTGGTGGACGGGGTGCGGTTGGCCGGCTCGCAGCACCGTACCGATATCGCCGCAACCGCGATCGACGGCCGGATCACCATTCCCGGCGGGTCAACTCAGCCGTAGTAGCGGCGCAGCTCGCGGGCGAGCACCTTGCCGGTGGCGTTGCGGGGCAGGTACTTCACGAAGACCACGTCTCGGGGGACGCTGAATCGGGCCAGGTAGTGCCGGACGTACTCGCGTACCGCCTCGGGGTCGAGCGTCTCGCCGGGGTGTAGGGCGAGGAACGCCGACAGGCGCTGGCCGTACTCGTCGTCGGGTACGCCGATCACGGCTGCCTCGCGGACCTGCGGCAGTTGCGCGAGCAGGTCCTCCACCTCGGACGGGAAGACGTTCTCCCCACCGGAGACGATCATGTCGTCGGCCCGGCCGTCGACGAAGAGCAGCCCGTCGGCGTTGAGCCGGCCGAGGTCACCGGTGTCCAGCAGTCCGTCGTGGGTTTCCCGGCTGGCACCGGAGGTGTAGCCCTCGAAGAGCATCTCGTTGCCGACGAAGATCCGCCCGACCCGCCCGTCCGGCACCGGCTGGCCGTCGTCGTCGAGCATCGCCAATCGGGTGCCGTGCGGTGGTCGGCCGGCAGTGGTCGGTGCCTGGCGCAGATCCTGCGGGCCGGCGATGGAGGCCCAGGAGACCTCGGTGGAGCCGTAGAGGTTGTACAACACATCCCCGTAGGCGTCCATGAACTTCGGTGCCAGCCCGCCGGGCAGGGCGGACCCGCTGACCGCGACGACAGTGAGCGGGGGGCGTGGCTCCGGCGGGGTCACCTCCAGCAGCCGTTGCAGCATCACCGGTACGGCGAACAGCGCGTCGCATCGGTGCGTCGTCAGGGCGGCGAGCGTGGCGGCCGGGTCGAAGCGGCGGTGCAGCACGATGGTGGCCCGCAGTGCCAGGCAGACCTGTAGGGCGGCGAGTCCCCAGGTGTGGAAGATCGGGGCGGCGATCAGCACCCGGTCCCGGACGTGCAGGGGGATGCGGTCGATGATGGAGACCAGCGGGCCGAAGCCGCCGGGCGTCGGCCGGCGGGCGCCCTTGGGTGTGCCGGTGGTGCCGGAGGTCAGCACGATGATCCGGCCGTCGCGCTCCGGCGGGTGCAGGTCACCCGGCAGTGCCCCGGCCACCAACTCTTCGCGGGCGCGTTCGTCGAGTCGGGGCAGCTCGGCGGGGAGGCCGAGGACCCGCTCGGCGAACTCGTCGTCGTGTACCAGCACCCGCAGTCGCTGTTCCTCGGCGACGGTGGCCAGCTGGGCGGCGGAGAGCCCGGTGTTGACCAGTACCGCGTCGACGCCGAGCAGGGTGGCGGCGACGATCGTCTCGATCAGCCCGTGGTGGTTGCGGCAGAGCACGCCGATCCGGTCGCCGGCCTGCACGCCGAGCCCGGCCCGCATCGACCGGGCCATCCGTTCGGCCCGGTCGAGCAGGTCCTGGTAGGTCAGCTCGACGCCGTCCTCGTCGATGACGGCCGGCCGGCCGGGATCCCGGGCGGCTGCCTGGCGTAGCTCGCCGGCGAGGCTCCACCCCCAGGTCCGCAACGCGTTGAGCTGCGAGGCGACCCGGATCGGGCTGCCGGGGGTGAGCAGCCCGCGACGGGTCAGCGTGGCGACCATGAACGGCAGGTCCATGCCGCAGACCTCCTCGGGGTGGTGCGCGGACGGGGCGACGCGGCTCCCCGCCCACCAGGGCTTCTTTCCTTGATCATGCACCGGGCGCGGTCGGCGGCCCAGTCGGCGTCGGCATGGGGTGACGAAGACGGCACACGTGGTGGGATTCTCCGGACCGAATGGCCCGCCCCCGGCGGAGGCGGACCGGATGGCCCGGCTTCGCCGAGGCGGGCCGGGCCACCGGGTCAGCGGATCTGCATCCCGGAGACCGCCCGGGAGATGACCAGCCGCTGGATCTCCGAGGTGCCCTCGAAGATGGTGTAGATCTTGGCGTCCCGGTACCAGCGCTCGACCGGGTGGTCGCGCAGGAAACCTGCCCCACCGAGCAGTTGCACCGCCTTCTCGGTGACCGACACCGCCACCTCGCCGGCCTTGAGCTTGGACATCGACCCCTCGCCCGCGGTGAACGGGCGGTTGTTGCGGCCCATCCACGAGGCACGCCACACCAGCAGCCGCGCCGCGTCGATCTCCATCCGCATGTCGGCCAGCGCGAACGCGACCGCCTGGTTCTCGATGATCGGGCGTCCGAACTGGACCCGTTCCTTCGCGTAGTCCAGGGCGTACTCGTAGGCGGCCCGGGCCACGCCGAGCGCCTGCGCGCCGACGGTGGGCCGGGACAGCTCGAAGGTGCGCATCGCGGCCTGCCCGGTGGACCGCTGACCGGAACGGGCCCGGGCCAACCGCTCGTCAAGCGAGTCCTTGCCGCCGAGCAGGCAACGGCCCGGTACGCGTACCCCGTCGAGGAAGACGTCGGCGGTGTGTGACGCGCGAAGACCGAGTTTGCGCAGCTTGCGGGTGGCGGCCAGGCCGGGGGTGCCGGGCGGTACGACGAACGCCGCCTGACCTCGGGAGCCGAGCGTGGGGTCGACGGAGGCGGTGACCACGTGCACTCCGGCGATGCCGCCGTTGGTGGCGTACGCCTTCTGCCCAGTCAGCACCCACTCGTCGGTGGCCTCGTCGTAGACGGCCCGGGTGCGCATCGCGCCGACGTCGGAGCCGGCCTCGGGTTCGCTGGTGCAGAACGCGGCGACGGCCGGCGAGTCGACGTCGCCGAAGCACTGCGGCACCCACTCGATCATCTGGTCGGGGGTGCCGGCGCCGTAGATGGCGGCGACGGCGAGCGAGGTGCCGAAGATGCTCAGGCCGATGCCGGCGTCACCCCAGAAGAGTTCCTCGCTGGCGATCGGCAGGGAGAGCCCGGTCGGGTCGGCCCAGCAGGTGGCGAGGAACTCGAAGCCGTAGAGGCCGACCTTGGCGGCTTCCTGGATCACCGGCCACGGGGTGTCCTCGCGCTCGTCCCACTCGGCGGCGGCCGGGCGCACGACCTCGGCGGCGAAGCCGTGCACCCAGTCGCGTAGATCCCGCTGTTCCTCGTTCAGGTCGAGCGAGAACTCAGCCATGTCAGGCCTTGGGGATGTCGAACAGGTTGGCGATGTTGGCGGCGAGGCCGAGGTCGCCCTTCGCCTTCAGCTTGCCGGTCATGAACATCATCACCGGGTTGGCGCCACCGGAGACGATCTTCAGGAACTCGACCGGGCCCATGGTCAGGCTGAGCTTCGGGTCGTGCTGCGGGGTCTCGTTCACGACACACGTGCCGTCGGCGATGACCACCTCGTAGGTGTCGTTGCCGCCGTCGGGGCGACCAGTGATGATCCAGTGGATGACCGCGTTGGTGGAACCGGCCCGGTCCGCGCGGAACAGCGACGGCATCCGGCCGAACACCTCACCGAGGATCTTGCCGCGCAGGTCACCGGACATCGCCTTGGCGATCTTGTCGTCCGGGGTGGACTTGACCAGCTGGGCGAACTCCTTGGGGCCGACGTTGGCGAAGGTGGCCGGGTCGAAGTCAGTCATCAGGTGCGCCTTCCGGAAGTTTGGCTACTCGCGCGTAACCCTACGCACGAGTAGGTATGCTCGCAAGGTGTCCACCGTCCCCGCCTTCAAGCGCCTGCCACGTGCCGTCCGCGAGCAGCAGATGCTCGACGCGGCCGTGCGGGTCTTCTCCCGGCGCGGCTTCCACGCCGCCAGCATGGACGAGATCGCGGAGGACGCCGGCATCTCCAAACCCATGGTCTACGCGTACCTCGGCACCAAGGAGGAGCTCTTCGTCGCCTGCCTGCACCGGGAGGGCACCCGGATGATGCAGGCCATCGCCGGGGCGGCGGCCCCCGACCTGCCGGCCGACGAGCGGCTCTGGCGCGGGCTACGGGCGTTCTTCGGCTTCGTCGGCGCCCACCGGGACGGCTGGGCGGTGCTCTACCGGCAGGCCCGGGGCGAGCAACCGTTCGCCGGTGAGCTGGCCGCCATGCGGGCCCGGCTGGTCGAGGTGGTCGCCGGGATGCTCGACCACGCGCTGCGCGCCGAAGGCCGCGAGATCGCCGCCGTCGATCTGGAGGTCGTCGCGTACGCGCTGGTCGGCGCGAGCGAGTCGCTGGCCGACTGGCTCGCCGACCACCCGGAGGCCGACCCGGAGAAGACCGCCACCCGGATGATGAACGTCGCCTGGCTCGGCGCGGCCCAGCTCCTGCACGGCGTGACCTGGCGACCGCCGACGCACTGACCGACCCGGATCACCGCACCGGGGTCCGCGCCACCGGCTGGCTCGCGGGAGTCGGCCGGGCGGATCGACGACGGTTGCGGAGCCAGCGGACCACCTCCACGACAAGCGTCACGGTCAGGGCGAGACCCAGACCGAGCAGGAGGCCGCGCAGCGGGTTCTGCTCGAAGGCCAGCCCGCCGACGTAGCCGACCACCGCCGAGTAGAGCCCCCAGGAGCCGGCGGCGAGCGCGTCGAAGGCCAGAAAACGCCGCCGGGGATACCGCACCGCGCCCATGGTGAGGGTGACAGCGGTCCGGCCCCCCGGCACGTAGCGGGCCACGGTGAGGATCAGGCCGCCCCGGGTCGCGATTCCCCGACGGGCCCAGTCGATGGCCCTGCGGCGTCGGCCGTCGGGCGGCAGCCGGTCGAGCAGGCGGGTGCCACCCTTGCGGCCGATGGCGTACGAGACGTGGTCACCAACCAGCGCTCCGGCGGCGGCCACCACGATCACCAGCGGCAGGTACGGCGCGCCAGCGGCCGCGAACACCCCAGCGGTGATCACCGCCGTCTCGCTCGGCACGACGGGAAAGAAGCCGTCGAGCACCGCGATCGCGAAGATCGCCAGGTACACCCAGGGCGAGGACATCGTCTGGTGCAGCAGGTCGAGCAGATCCATGATGCTGATGCTGCTGCGGGTGGCGGTCGCCGCCATCGGCCAGTGGTCAGGCAGGCGGCACTACTTTGGTAGCGGCCGGCCCGGACGACGGCTCGGGGTCTTCCCCCATCCCGCCCCGGTCCGGCGGCGCGGGGCGGGCCGATCCGTTCGCGAAGCCCTACGCTCGCTGGGTGGCCTCCAGCCCCGCCGCCGTCCGGCGGGCCGTCCAGCGGTACGCCCCACTGTTGCTCGCCGTCACGGTCGCGGCAGCGGTCTGGGCCAGCGCCGCCGGTGACATCGGCGTCCGCTCGCCGCTGCCCGGTGCCGTCGTGCTGGTGCTCGCGGTGTCCTCGGGTTGGGCCACCGCCACCGTCCGGACCCGCCGCTGGCCGTTGTTCCTGGCCGCGGCGGTCGGATGGCTGGTGCTCGCCGCGGCGGCGGCCGGGGTGGTCGCCTCGTACCAGGCGGGTCTGCGGCTGCGTGGCCGGCGACTCGCCGGCTACCTCGCCGGTGTGGCAGTGGTGCTGGCCGGTGGGGTGCTGGTCGGGCTGGCGGTGGGTGGCCCGCGTCGGATCACCACCGCCACCACCGGCAACGTGCTGCTGCTCGCCGCCTGTCTGGTCGGGCTTCCGCTGGTCTTCGGCCTCTGGGTGCGAGCCCGCCGGGACACCCTCGCCGCGCTGCGGGACCGGGCCGAGCGGTTGGAACGCGAGCGGGAGGCGCACGCCGACCGGGTTCGTGCCGAGGAGCGGACCAGGATCGCCCGGGAGATGCACGACGTGGTGGCGCACCGGGTCTCGCTCATGGTGGTGCACGCCGGAGCGCTGGAGGTGACCGCCGCCGATTCGGCCACCGTCGAGGCCGCCGCGCTGATCCGGGCGACCGGCCGGCAGGCGCTCACCGACCTGCGGGAGGTGCTGGGCGTGCTGCGGCAGGCCGGCCCGGCCGTGGTGCCGGAGCGGGGACTCGACGCGTTGGACGAGCTGATCGAGGAGTCCCGTACCGCCGGTCTGCGGGTGTCCCGGCAGGACGAGGGCGTGCCGCCGGCACTACCGGCGACCCTGGGGCGCACCGCGTATCGGGTGGTCCGGGAGGCGTTGACGAACGTGCGCAAGCACGCCGCCGACGCCGAGACGGTCGTCTGCCTGCGCTACCTGCCCGACGGGCTGGAGGTGGTGGTCCGCAACGGCCCGTCCGACCGCCGGTCGGCGCTGCCCGGTGCCGGGCAGGGGCTGCTCGGGCTGCGTGAGCGGGTGGAGCTGCTCGGCGGCCGGCTGGAGGCCACCGCGGTGGACGGCGGATTCCTGGTCCGGGCCCTGCTTCCGCTGGCGGGTGCGGCGTGATCCGGGTGGTGGTGGTCGACGACGAGCAACTGGTCCGGGCCGGGCTGCGGTTGATCCTCGAGGCGGCGGCGGACATCACGGTCGTCGGTGAGGCGGCCGACGGCGCCGGCGCGCTGGAGCAGGCCCACCGGTTACGCCCCGATGTGGTGCTGCTCGACGTGCGGATGCCGGGCGTCGACGGGCTGACCGTCGCGCCCGAGGTGGTCGCCGCCGGCCCGAAGGTGATCATGTTGACCACCTTCGACCTCGACGAGTACGTGCACCGGGCGCTGCGGGCCGGCGCGGTCGGCTTCCTGCTCAAGGACACCCCACCCCGCGAGTTGGCCGCGGCCGTCCGTACGGTGGCCGCCGGGCACGCGATGCTGGCCCCGACGGTGACCCGGCGACTGATCAGCTCGTTCGCCGAGCGTGGTCCGGGCCGCCGGGACACGGCGCGCGAGCGGCTCGCCGCGCTCACCGAGCGGGAGCTGGCGATCGTCCGGGAGGTGGCGCTCGGGCACGGCAACGCGGAGATCGCCCGGCGGCTGACGATGAGCGAGGCCACGGTGAAGGCGCATGTCAGCCGGGCGCTGGCGAAACTGCACGCGGGCAACCGGGTGCAGTTGGCGATCCTGGTGCACGACGCCGACCTGCTGTGACGTGACCGGCCGACACCGGTCAGCGGTGCGACGCCGCGCGACGGTGTGCCCGGCGGCGCAGCCAACGAATTCCCTCCAGGCCGAAGGTGACGATCACCGAGATCCCCACGCCGACCAGCAGTCCCTTGATCGGCTCCCGTTCGAAGGCGAGCCCACCGAAGTAGCCGAGCAGCCCGCAGTACACCGCCCAGCTGACGGTCGCGATGCTGTCGTACAGCAGGAACGCCCGGCGGGGATAGCCCACCGCGCCCATGGTGAGGGTCACGGCGGTCCGGCCGCCCGGCAGGTACCGGGAGGTGGTCAGGATGATTCCGCCGCGCCGGTCCACCGCCCGCCGGGCCCACTCTGAGCTGGCCCGTCGGCGCTGCCGTTCGGCAGCCGCGCCAGCCGCTGCGCGCCGCCGCCCCGACCGATGGCGTACGAGACGTGGTCGCCGACAAGCGCGCCGACGGCGGCGCTGACGATCACCAGGACCAGGGCGGGGTGGCCGCCGCTGGCCGACAGCACCCCGGCGGTGATCACCGCTGCCTCGCCCGGCACCGCGGGAAAGAACGCGTCGACCGCGGTGAGCCCGAAGATCAGCAGGTACACCCACGGTGACGTGACCGTCCCACGGAGGAGGTCGAGCAGGGCGTCCATGCACTCATGCTCGCCGGGGACGGGCCGCCCGGTGGTCGAGTCGCCGGAACGCCCTTCACGGCTCTGCCGGTCAGCCGGCGCGGACCAGCGCCGGTGCGGTGAGCAGCGGGCCGAGCGGGGTCTTGTCCCCGGCGGTGGGACCAGCCGAGGTCAGCACCACCGGGGTGCCCAGCTCCGCGCTGACCGCCGCCGCCCAGTCGGCCGGTGGGTCGTCGTAGACCGGACGGGAGCGCAGTAGGCGGGCGGTGAGCGCGGCCTGCCGGTCCAGGTCGCCGGGTGGGCCCGGGGTGAGCCGGTCGGTGGTGTCGTAGCGGCGGCAGATCCGCAGCCCGGGACCGGCGAGGTCGAGGTGGGTCAGGGCCAGGCCATCGACGCCGCCGACGACGTCGAGGGCGTACCGGTGGGCTACCGCGTCGAAGTGACCGAACCGGAACCGGCCCTGCCACTGGTTCGTCGGGTTGTGCGGGTCGGCCAGCGGCAGGGCCGGGTCCTCGGTCACCAGCGGGCCGGGCCCGTGCCGGGTGGTGACCACCCGGAGCACCCCGACCCGGGTCAGCTCACCGGCCTGGCCCGCCTCGGCGAGCAGGCTGTCGGCGTTGGCGAACGTGGTGGTGCTCCAGGTGGTGTACGGGTGGAAGCCGTGCCACTCGTCGAGCAGCACCCCCTGCGCGCCCTCGAAGACGCAGGTCCCGGCGCGCAGCGCCCCGGCGAGCCAGCTTCCGTCCACGATCGCGACCCGCCCGGCGAACCCGGTGAACGCAGGCAGGCAGGCCTCGACCGGTGGCGCGTCCAGCGGGCCCAGCTCGGCGGTCAGCCGGTCCCGCAGGACGGTCAGCCGGCGGCGCAGCAGCGCCGGGTCGCGGCAGTCGACGACCCGGGGCGCGTCGTCGGGGTGGCGAGGCCGTACCCGACGGCCTCGCCCACCCCCAGCCCGCAGGAGCCGTGCCGGTCGGCTCCCCGGGCGGTCTCCCGGGCCCGGTTGGCGGCCCGGTGGTACGGGGTGGCGAGCAGCGCGTCCCCGTCGATGGTCAATCGGTCGAGCGCGTCGGGCACCCCGACCGTGGCGAGGTGGTCGGCCTCGGCGGCCAGCGCCAGCGGGTCCACCACCACGTGCCGGGACAGGTGCGTACGCACACCGGGATGGAACGTGCCGGCGCCGAACTGCGCGAACGTGTGGTGCCGCCGGTCGCGCCGCACGACGTTGTGTGCCGCCTGCGCGCCCCCGTTGAAGCGGACCACCGTGTGCACCGGACGGGTGGCGCAGAGCCAGTCCACCACGGTGCCCTTACCGGCGTCGCCGTAGCCGAGGTCGACCACCGCCAGGTGCCTCACAGCCGGGTCACCCCGTCGGTG
This sequence comes from Micromonospora tarensis, assembly GCF_016803395.1. Lineage (GTDB taxonomy): Bacteria > Actinomycetota > Actinomycetes > Mycobacteriales > Micromonosporaceae > Micromonospora > Micromonospora tarensis. Next base: position 11,286 of record NZ_JAEVHL010000002.1, read on the forward strand.
GTGTCGGTGAGGGTGGGCAGCGTGGACACCTCGGCCCGCCGTCCCCGGCCGAGCCGGGCCAGCGCCTTCGACACGGTCCCGGTGGCGCTGGAGCCGGCGCGGTCCAGGTGGCGCAGACCCTCGTCCAGGTCGATGGCCTGCTCGCCGAGGCCGACGGTGAGCGCAATGGTCTCGCAGACCGCGTCGAGGTCGTCGAGGACCACGGCGTTCTGCCCGAGCAGGCCACGCCAGAAGTCGAGCACAGTGGCGTTGCCGGCGTAGTGGCTGCCGGCCGGCAGCAGGTAGTAGGTGTCCCAGCGGCGGGTCACCTCGTCGACGATCTGTCGTAGCGGCAGGTCCTCGGCCAGGTCGTCACCGATCACCCTGGACACCTCCCGGGACTTCGCCCGTGGGTAGGCCAGCTCGTCGCCGATGACGAACAGGTAGCCGCGCCGGCCGCGCTTCTCCCAGCTGTCCGTGACGGTGTGCCGGGCCATGAAGTACATGGCCAGCTCGTACGACTCGGTCATCTGGCCGCCACCGCCGCCTTCGAGGACGATCCGGCCGAGGTCGTCGTCCATCCGGTTGTCCGACTCGAACTGGCCCACCTGCAACGGCACGCGGTCGCAGGTGGCGTCACCGATCGCGCCGAACATGATCTGCGGGTCGCTGGCGTAGCCCTGCCGTTGCAGCAGCCCGAGCAGCTGCGGCAGCTTGGTCTGTAGCACGCGCGGCACCGTGCGCATCGACCCGGTCACGTCGAAGAGCACCGCGACCGGGGTCGACCGGGGGTGCTCGGCGGAGTCGCGGCTCTCCCGGGTCGCGTCCCTGGGGTCGAGTGCGGGGTGCACGGTGCGTGCCCCGCTGTCGCTGTAGGAGAAGGCGCTGCCGCCGGTGGACCGGCGGTAGCGGTCGGCGGCGTCGTACACGTCGGTGGACCAGATTCCACTGCCCATGACAACTCCCTAGGGGGTGAGGGTGAAGGGTCGGAAGGTGCGTGGCCCGTAGATCCGGTCCAGCACCTGGTCGAGTTCGCGGAGCAGTCGCCAGGCGTCGTCGGGCCGGTGGGACAGGAAGCGTTGCCGGCAGCCCTGGGCGAAGGTGCGCAGCTCGCGCGGCGCGTGTCGGTCCAGCAGCGAGGTCATGCACTGGGTGGCCATCCAGATGTCGGTGCCCGGCCCGCAGGGCCGCTGCTGGACGACCTCCGGCGGATACCAGTCCTGGTGGCCGGGCACCAGCGCGGGGATCGTGCCGCCGATGGGGGCGGAGAAGCACCAGTCGACGAGCACCACGCCGTGGGCGTCCGGCTCGATCAGCACGTGTCGCGGCAGCACCGCGCCGTGCACGATGCCCGCCCGGTGGGCCAGGCCGAGCACCACCAGCAGTCGCCGCCACATCCAGGCGACGTCGCGGCCGTCCAGCCCGTCCGGGTACGCGTGTCGCACCTCGTGGAGATCGTGCAGGTCGGGTGCGGTGGCGACGACGTTGATCCGCCGTTCCGCGCCGGTGGTGGCGTCGCGGTGCCGGAGTTCGTCGACGAGCCGGGGCAGGTACGGCAGGTAGCGCGGGTCGCCGCGCTCGGCGATGGTGCGCAGGGCGTGCGCCTCGCGGGCCATCAGATCGTTGTCGGTGGGCCGTCGGGGGAGCTTGAGGAGTCGGTCGGCGCCGACGTCGTAGAGGTCGGCCAGGTCGCCCGAGTGGGCCGGGGCGCCGATCCGGTAGTCGCCGAGGACGGTGACCCGTCGGGCCTGCCACCGGGTGGTGACGTGGACGAACGCGTCGAGGGCTTCGGCGCGTACCGCCGGGTCGGCCGGCAGGCGGTCGGGGTGCAGGGCCGCTACCAGCTCGCGGTAGCGGCGGGCCGGCTGCTCCGCGCCGAACAGGTCGGCGTCGGTGCGGGCGGCCGCGACCAGGCCGATCGCCTCCACGGCCCTCACCGCACCGTCTCCTCTCGGGCGGGGCGCAGCAGCGCCGGGTGCAGCAGCCGGGCATCGCCGGCCCGGTAGAGCCGGGCCCGGGGGCCACCCCGGGCGCCGCCACGCTCGGTGTGGGTGCCGGTGCTCTCCACGAAGCCCGGCACCGAGAGCACCTTGCGGTGGAAGTTGCCGGCGTGCAGCGGGTGACCCCAGACCGTCTCGTAGACGGCGCGTAGCTCGCTGATGGTGAACTCGGCGGCCAGGAAGCGGGTGGCGAGCGGGGTGTACTCCAGCTTGGACCGGGCCCGCTCCAGCGCGTCGTCGATGATTCGGCCGTGGTCGAAGGCGAGCTGGCGGCTGGTCAACGCGGTCACCGGCAACCAGATCGCCTCGTCGGCGTCGCTGCCGGCGGCCGGATCGGGCAGGTCGGGGGCGAACGCGAGGTGGGCGACCGAGACGACCCGCATCCGCGGGTCACGGTCGGGTGCGCCATAGCTGCCCAACTGCTCCAGGTGTACGCGACGCAGCGTCTCGCCGCCGAGCCCGGTCTCCTCGGCCAACTCCCGCCGAGCGCCGGCGGTCAGGTCCTCGTCGGGGCGGACGAAGCCGCCGGGCAGCGCCCAGTGCCCCGCGAAGGGTGCCTGGCCGCGCCGGATCAGTAGCAGGTGCAGGGCGTCCTCGCGGATGGTCAGCGCCACCACGTCGACGGTCACCGCGACCGACGGATAGGCCCGGGGGTCGTACGCCGCCAGGAACTCCTGCTCGTTCACCATGTCACTCTCATTCTGAGAACATCTCGTTGTGAGAACAACTTAGCGTACGAAGGTGCCCCTGCCAACCCCGGAACGCGTCAGCGCAGCAGACCCGCCAGATGCGGTCGACCGCGCGAGTCGTGCAGCGCGAACCCGCCGTCCGGCAGGAGGGTGAAGCTCACCGTGCTCGGCAGCGGTACGGGCAGCTTGAACGCGACCTCGACCGTGTACGCGTCCGGCAGTCGACTCTCCAGAGCGGCCAGGCAGCGCGCCTTGCTCCACATGCCGTGGGCGATCGGCCGACGGAACCCGAACAGCCGCGCCCCGAGCCGGGAGGTGTGGATCGGGTTGTGGTCCCCGGAGACCCGTGCGTACCCCGTGCCGACACGGGGTTCCACCCGCCAGCGGGCCGTCGCGGCCGGTGCCTCGGGACGCTCGCCCCGCGCACCGCCGCCGGACGTACGGCCCCGACCCAGGTACGTCGAGACGCCGCGCCAGACCTCCTCCCCGTCGACCGAGCCGACCAGCACCACGTCCACCTGCCGGCCCCGATCGTGCGGGCGCAGGTTCGCCGCGTACGTGCTGAAGTCGAGGGTCTCGTCGGCGGTGATCGGGCGGTGCACGGTGATCCGGTTGCCGACGTGCACCACGCCGGTCAGTGGGATGGGGAAGCCCGGCGCGGTCATCAGCCGCAGCGTCAGCGGAAAGCCCATGACGTGCGGAAAGGTGGCTGGAAGTCGGTCGGTGAGACGGAATCCGCAGACCCGGTCGTAGTCGGCCAGGTGCGCCCGGTCGACTGTCACTCCGCTGACCGCCAACTCGACCGCCGGCAGGTCGGTTCCGCGCCGGCCGCCGCCGACGCCGGGCACCGCACCGAGCACGGCCCGCCGGTACAGCGCGCCGGCCGCCGGCATCCTGGACAGCTGCACCAGGGTGCGGCCGTCCGACTCGGGCCGGCGTGCCGCGGCCTGGGTCTGCGCCGACAGCGCCTCGGTCGGCCGTCGATCAGCTCGTGCAGAGAGAGGTCGTCCTCCGCGCCGTCCATCACGCCCCCAGCAGGCTCTGGCCGCAGACCCGGATCACGTTGCCGCTGACCGCGCCGGACGCCGGCCAGGCCAGCCAGCTGATCGTCTCGGCCACGTCCACCGGCAACCCGCCCTGGGCCAGGCTGTTCATCCGCCGGCCCGCCTCGCGGACCACCAGCGGGATGCGCGCGGTCAGCCGGGTCTCGATGAAGCCGGGAGCGACGGCGTTGACGCTGATCCCCCGCTCGCGCAGGGCCGGCGCGAGTGCGTCGACCAACCCGATCACACCGGCCTTGCTGGTGGCGTAGTTGGTCTGGCCTCGGTTTCCGGCGATCCCGGCGATCGAGGAGACCGACACGATCCGCCCGCCGGTCGGGATCAGCTCCCGCGCCAGCAGGACGTCGTTGATCCGCTCCTGGCTGGAGAGGTTGACGTCGATCACCTGGTCCCACCGGTCGGCGTCCATCCGGCCGAGCGTCTTGTCCCGGGTGATGCCGGCGTTGTGCACCACCACGTCGACTCGGCCGTGCCGGCCGGCCAGGTGCTCGGCAAGCCGGGTCGGCGCGTCCGGTGCGGTCAGGTCGAGCTGGAGGGCGGTGCCGCCGATGTCGTTCGCCACCGCCGCCAGGGCGTCCCCGGCGGCCGGGATGTCCAGCGCCACCACCCGTGCGCCGTCCCGGGCGAGCACCTTCGCCAGCGCCGCGCCGATACCTCGGGCGGCTCCGGTGACCAGCACGACCTGCCCGTCCAGCGGGCGGTCCCAGTCCGCCGGGGCGGTCGCCGCGTTGGCGCCGACCCGGATGACCTGCCCCGAGACGTACGCGGACCGGCCGGACAGCAGGAACCGGAGAGTCGACTCCAGGCTGGTGTGGGTGGTGCCCTCGGCACCGGTCACGTAGACGAGTTGCGCGGTGACGCCCCGGCCGAACTCCTTGCCGATGCTGCGGACCAGCCCTTCCAGGGCGCGCTGGGCGGTCGCCTCACGAGGGGTGGGGCACTCCTGCGGCGGGGTGCCCAGCACGATCACCCGGCCGCTGGGCAGCACGGACCGGGCCCGCGGGTGGAAGAAGTCGTAGAGCTGCCGCAGGTCGGTCGAGTCGGTGATCCCGGTGGCGTCGTACACCAGGGCGCCGAAGCGGTCCGCTGCCCCGGCGTCGTCGGGTAGCTCGACCCCGGCACCGGTCAGGATCGCGGCGACCGGTTCGGCGAGCCAACCGCCGGTGGCCGCGCCGAGCAGGGCGGGCCCGGGCAGCAACGGGTCGCCGGGGTGGTGCCGACGCAGCCGGGGCGGATCGGGCAGCCCGAGGCGCTTGACCAGCGCGCGGCCGGCGGCCGATTGGACGAAGCTCGCGTACCTGTCGGTCATGGGCGTAGCCTACTGGCGAGTAGGGTTTGGGCAAACACATCTCCAGGAGGCGGATCGTGCAGAGCATCCGGCGCGTCGCGGTCATCGGGGGCAACCGCATCCCCTTCGCCCGTTCGAACTCCCGCTACGCGGACGCGTCCAACGCGGACCTGCTCGGCGCCGCGCTCGACGGCCTGATCGCCCGCTACGGGCTGGCCGGCCAGCGGGTCGGCGAGGTGGTCACCGGGGCGGTGCTCAAACACTCCCGCGACTTCAACCTCAGCCGGGAGGTGGTCCTCGGCTCCCGACTCGACCCGCACACCCCGGCGTACGACATCCAGCAGGCCTGCGGCACCGGCCTGGAGGCGGCGATCCTGGTCGCCAACAAGATCGCCCTCGGTCAGTTGGAGGTGGGCATCGCCGGCGGCGTCGACACCACCTCCGACGCCCCGCTCGCGGTCAACGAGGAGATGCGCCGCACGCTACTGAAGCTCAACTCCGCCCGCACGCTTGGCGAACGACTCAAGATCGCGGCGAAGCTGCGCCCGCTCCAGCCGTTCAAGCCGGAGATTCCCCGCAACGCCGAACCGCGTACCGGCCTCTCCATGGGTGACCACGCCGCCCGCACCGCGCTGCGCTGGCAGATCGACCGGCGCTCCCAGGACGAGCTGGCGCTGCGCTCACACCAGCGGCTGGCCGCCGCGTACGACAGCGGTTTCTTCGACGACCTGATGACCCCGTACCTCGGGCTGACCCGGGACCAGAACCTGCGTCCGGACACCAGCGTGGAGAAGCTCGGCGCGCTGAAGCCGGTCTTCGGCACTCGAGGCCCGGACGCCGAGCAGGCCACCATGACCGCCGGCAACTCGTCGCCGCTGACCGACGGCGCGTCCACAGTGCTGCTGGCCAGCGAGGAGTGGGCTGCCGCGCACCACCTGCCGGTGCTGGCCTGGTTCGGCTGGTCGGAGACGGCGGCGGTGGACTTCGTGCACGGCGACGAGGGGCTGCTGATGGCCCCCGCGTACGCGGTGCCCCGGATGCTGGCCCGAGCCGGTCTGACGTTGCAGGACTTCGACTACTACGAGATCCACGAGGCGTTCGCCTCGCAGGTGCTGGCCACCCTCGCGGCCTGGGAGTCGCCGGAGTTCTGCAAGGACCGGCTCGGCCTGGACGCGCCGCTGGGCGCGATCGACACCGACCGGCTCAACGTCAACGGCTCGTCACTGGCCGCCGGGCACCCGTTCGCCGCCACCGGCGGGCGGATCGTGGCGACCCTGGCCAAGCTGCTGGCGGAGAAGGGCGGTGGGCGCGGCCTGATCTCGATCTGCGCGGCCGGCGGCCAGGGCGTGACGGCGATCCTGGAGCGCTGAGCCTCGCCGGGCACGCGCCCGGTGCCGCCCTTCCTCGGGGCTCCTTCCAGGGCTGCCCGCCCGGTGCGGGAGAATGAGGTACGTGACGACGATCCCCAACGTGCTGGCCAACCGGTACGCCTCGCCCGAGTTGGTCGCCCTCTGGTCTCCGGAGGAGAAGGTCCGGATGGAGCGGCGGCTCTGGCTCGCTGTGCTCCGCGCTCAGCGCGATCTGGGCGTGCCGGTCCCGGACGGGGTGGTCGAGGCGTACGAGCGGGTGCTCGACCAGGTCGACCTGGCCTCGATCGCGGAGCGCGAGCGGGTCACCCGGCATGACGTGAAGGCCCGGATCGAGGAGTTCAGCGCGCTCGCCGGGCACGAGCACGTGCACAAGGGGATGACCTCGCGGGATCTCACCGAGAACGTCGAGCAGCTCCAGGTGCGTGCCTCGCTGGAGTTGATCAGGGACCGGGTGGTGGCCACCCTCGCCCGGTTGGCCTGGCTGGCTCACGAGCATTCCGAGCTGGTCATGACCGGTCGTTCGCACAACGTGGCGGCGCAGGCCACCACGCTGGGCAAGCGCTTCGCGTCGGCGGCGGAGGAGCTGCTGATCGCGTACCAGCGGCTGGAGGAGCTGATCGCCCGCTATCCGTTGCGAGGGATCAAGGGACCGGTCGGCACGGCGGCCGACCAGCTCGACCTCTTCGACGGCGACGCCGACAAGGTGACCGAGTTGGAGCGGCGGGTCGCCGAGCACCTCGGTTTCTCAAGGGTGCTGGACAGTGTCGGGCAGGTCTACCCGCGCTCGCTGGACTTCGACGTGCTGGCCGCGCTGGCCCAGACCGCCGCCGCGCCGTCGTCGCTGGCCACCACGATTCGGCTGATGGTCGGTCAGGAGCTGGCGACCGAGGGCTTCAAACCGGGTCAGGTCGGTTCCAGCGCGATGCCGCACAAGATGAACACCCGCTCGTCGGAGCGGGTGAACGGCTTCGCGGTGATCATCCGGGGCTACCTGTCGATGGTCGGTGAGCTGGCCGGGGACCAGTGGAACGAGGGGGACGTGTCCTGCTCGGTGGTCCGCCGGGTGGCCCTGCCGGACGCCTTCTTCGCCGCCGACGGGCTGTTCCAGACCTTCCTCACCGTGCTCGACGAGTTCGGCGCGTACCCGGCGGTGATCAACCGGGAGCTGGAGCGGTTCCTGCCCTTCCTGGCGACCACGAAGATCCTGGTGGCGGCGGTCCGGCGGGGCGTCGGCCGGGAGGTCGCCCACGAGGTGATCAAGGAGCACGCGGTGGCGGTGGCCCTGGCCATGCGGGAGAAGGGCGTGCCGGAGAACGACTTCTTCGACCGGTTGGCGGCGGACGGCCGGCTCGGCCTGTCCCGGGCCGACATCGACGCTCTGGTCGCCGACCGCAGCGCCTTCGTGGGCGCGCCCAGGCCCAGGTGGCCGCCATCACCCGACGCATCACCAAGGTGGTCGAAACCCACCCAGAAGCAGCCACCTACTCCCCACCCCCCATCCTCTAACCCGCACCCCCTGCCCCTGTTGATCATGAAGTTATCGCCAGGACACGCCGGTCGGAGTGGCAACAACTTCATGATCAACGCGGTGGGGTGGGGGGTTAGTCGCCGGTGGGGGTTTCGGCGGCGGTGCGGAGGTTGGGGGCGCTGGCCGGTTCGGCGATGCCGCCTGGCGACTCGGTGAAGCCCGCCTCGTGCGTGCTGCCCGCCGCCACCGCCGGCTGGTCGGGTGGCATCACCTCGGGCATCTTGGGTACGGCGACCACCGCCGTGCCGTACGCGCAGATCTCCATCCACATCTCGCCGCAGTCCCGGCTGTCGAAGCGCATGCCGATCACCGCGTTCGCGCCGAGTCGTAGCGCCTCCTCGCCGAGGCGGGCCACCGAGTCGGTGCGCCACCGGGTCAGGTTGTCCGGGGCCATCGGGTCGTACGCGCCACCGCGCAGGTTCTTGACACCCTCGCGGTACGGGTTGCGCGTCCTGGCCATCGATGACACCACCTCACCGAGAACCTGGCGGATCTCGTACCCAGGTAGTTGCTCCGTCGTCACGACCAGCACGTTTCTGATGCTGTCAGGAGTGGCGTGACCCGATCGGGTGCCTTGTTCACCTGATCGGATGCTGCAAAACGGCGCGGCGCGGACGGCCGGCACGGGACCGACCATCCGCGCGCCGCGGCGCTAACCGTCAGACACCGGCCGTCGCGGTGATCCAGGCCCGGTTGTACGCGACGCTGCCGTAGTTCTGGATGCTCTGCCCGTCGGCGGTGGAGGCGACGCCGACCTGCTGGCCGTTGTAGAACTGCGGGCCACCCGAGTCGCCACGCCAGGCGTTGCCGTTGATCCTGGTGCTGCGGATCGCCTGCCCGCCGTACGCGTCGGTCACGCTGTTGCTGGTCACCCGGACGGTGGCGGTCTTCAGCACGGTCGACGCGGAGCAGCCGCTGTAGCAGGTCATGCCCCACCCGTAGATCGAGTTCGTGGAGTTGATCGGCGGGTTGCTGTTGGCCAGGGTCACCGTCGAGGTGCTGACCGCGCTGGAGAGCCGCATGAGCGCGAGGTCGCTGCGGGTGTAGGTGGCGCTGACCGTACGGGTGACCCCGCCGGAGGTGCGGTTCACGCTGCCGACCCGGACGGACATGGTGCCGCTGATGCAGTGCCGGGCGGTGAGCACCCACTGCGGGGCGATGACGCTTCCGGAGCAGGTGAACGAGCCGTTGCTGAGCACCGCGGCGGCCCAGGGCGCGGAGGAGACGGTGTCACCACCGATGATGGGTTGCGGGCCGGCGGGGGCGGCGACGGCTCCGGATGAGGCGCCGAAGACGCCGATCATCGCGGTGCCGAGCAGGGCGAGCAGGGGGCGGATGCGCATCGGGTGGACTCCTTGGACGGGGCGGGCCCGGGGTCGCCGGGTGCGGGAAGGGGCGGCAGCGGGGGTTCCCGCCGACGCCCAATCGACTTACGTCGATGTACAGTAGAGCCCGCCGTGATCGTTATCAAGCCTCCGATTGAGATTGATCAATGTAACGATTCGGCCACCTGCTGCGCCTTGAATGCCCTGCTCGGGTCACCTTTCGCGCCTGGCGGGTCGCCTTGGGCGTCGGTAATGTTGATCACTGCCTGAACTGCGGCCGGCCGGTGCGTCCGTGGCGGTATCTGCCAGGTACGCTGGCTGCGCTCGCCCGTTGTGGGTCGGCACCCAACTGCGTACACAGTCAGGAGTGCCCAGTGCCTCGCGTCGTCGTCGACGTCATGCTCAAGCCCGAGATCCTCGATCCGCAGGGCCAGGCCGTCGCAAACGCGCTGCCCCGGCTCGGCGTCGGTGATGTCGCCTCGGTTCGGATCGGCAGGCGGATCGAGATCGAGTTCACCGGTGAACCGGACCTGGACCGTGCTCGGGAGATTGCCGACAAACTGCTCGCCAACCCGGTCATCGAGGACTTCACCGTCCGCCTGGTCGAGGCCGACGAGACCGCGGACGCCCGCTCGTGACCGCCCGGGTCGGTGTGGTCACCTTCCCCGGCTCGCTCGACGACGGGGACGCGGCCCGGGCCGTCCGGATCGCCGGCGCCGAGCCGGTCCGGCTCTGGCACGGCGACGCGGAGCTGCACGGCGTGGACGCGGTCGTCCTGCCCGGCGGGTTCTCCTACGGTGACTACCTGCGGTGCGGTGCCATCGCCCGGTTCGCCCCGGTGATGGAGACGATCGTGGACGCCGCGCAGGGTGGCCTGCCGGTGCTCGGCATCTGCAACGGCTTCCAGATCCTGTGCGAGGCGCACCTGCTGCCCGGCGCGCTCACCCGAAACCAGCACCTGCACTTCCGCAACCGGGACCAGGTCCTCCGCATCGAGTCGGCCGGGACCGCGTGGACCAACGCGTTCCAGCCCGGCCAGGAGGTGCTGATCCCGGTCAAGAACGGCGAGGGCTGCTACGTCGCGGACACCGCGACGCTGGACCAGCTCGAAGCCGAGGGTCGCGTGGTGGCCCGGTACGTCGGCGGCAACCCCAACGGGTCCCAGCGCGACATCGCCGCGATCACCAACGCCGCCGGCAACGTGGTCGGCATCATGCCGCACCCCGAGCACGCGGTGGAGGCGCTCACCGGCCCCTCGCTCGACGGTCTCGGCTTCTTCACGTCGGCCCTCAAGCACCTGGTCGGGGCGCCAGCGTGAGTGCGAGGAGTGAGCCGGTTCCGCGAGCCCCGCAGTCGCGAACCAGAAGTGGTGCCGTGAGTGCGAGGAGCGACTCCGGCGGGCACCAGCGCAGCGAGGAGAGGTCATGACCACCCATCCGGATCCGGTGCGGGACACCCCGGAGGCGTACACCGCCCCGACGCAGCCGGCCGAGCCCAACCCGGCGTCGCCGGCCGCCGTCGTCTGGACCGAGGGCGTGGACACCGTGCCGCGTGCCGGTGGCACCCCCGGCGAACTTCAGCCGTACACCGAGCTGGGTCTGCGCGACGACGAGTACGACCGGATCCGGCAGATCCTCGGCCGCCGGCCCACGCAGTCCGAGCTCGCCATGTACTCGATCATGTGGAGCGAGCACTGCTCCTACAAGTCGAGCAAGGTGCACCTGCGCCAGTTCGGTGAGAAGGCCCCGCACAGCGACCGGCTGCTCGCCGGCATCGGCGAGAACGCCGGCGTCGTGCGGATCTCCGACGAGCTGGCGGTGACCTTCAAGGTCGAGTCGCACAACCACCCGAGCTTTGTCGAGCCGTACCAGGGCGCGGCCACCGGCGTCGGCGGCATCGTCCGGGACATCCTCGCCATGGGCGCCCGCCCGGTCGCGGTGATGGACCCGCTGCGCTTCGGTGCCGCGGACCACCCGGACACCGCCCGGGTGCTCACCGGCGTGGTCGCCGGTGTCGGCGGCTACGGCAACTGCCTCGGCCTGCCCAACATCGGTGGCGAGCTGGTCTTCGACCCCTCCTACCAGGGCAACCCGCTGCTGAACGCGCTCTGCCTGGGCGTGCTGCCGGTCGACCGGCTGCAGAACAAGGCCGCCGCCGGGCCGGGCAACGTTGTCGTTCTGATGGGTGCCAAGACCGGTCGCGACGGCATCGGCGGCGTCTCGGTGCTGGCCAGCGCCACCTTCGACGAGGCCAGCCAGCAGCGCCGCCCCGCCGTGCAGGTCGGCGACCCGTTCACCGAGAAGCTGCTGATCGAGGCGTGCCTGGAGCTGTACGACGGCCAACTGGTCGTCGGCATCCAGGACCTCGGCGGTGCCGGGCTGACCTGTGCGCTCACCGAGACCGCCGCCGCTGCCGGCACCGGCATGCGGGTCTGGCTTGAGCGGGTGCCGCTGCGCGAGCCCTCGATGGACCCGCACGAGATCCTGGCCAGCGAGTCGCAGGAGCGGATGCTGCTGGTCGTCGAGCCGGACAAGCTCGACGCGGTGCTCAAGACCGCCGAGAAGTGGGGCGTGCTCGCCACCGCGATCGGCGAGGTCACCGCCCCGGAGCCGGACGGCCGTCCGGGCCGGTTGCTGATCACCTGGCAGGACCACCTGGTCGTGGACGTGCCGCCGGGCTCGCTCGTCGACGACGGCCCGGTCTACGCCCGGCCCATGCGGGAGCCGGCCGACCTGATCCTGCTCCAGGCCGACCGGGCCGAGACGTTGCCCCGCCCGGCCGACCCGCAGGCGCTGCGGGAGACCGTGCTGCGCATGATCGCGTCGCCCAACCTGGCCGACAAGACCTGGGTCACCGAGCAGTACGACCGCTACGTGCTGGGCAACACGGTGCTCGCCCAGCCGGAGGACGGCGGCGTGATCCGGATCGACGAGCGGACCGGGCTCGGCGTGGCGCTGTCGGTGGACGGCAACGGCCGCTACACCCGGCTGGACCCGTACAACGGCACCAAGCTGGCCCTGGCCGAGGCGTACCGGAACGTCGCGGTGACCGGCGCGAAGCCGATCGCCGTCACCAACTGCCTCAACTTCGGCTCGCCGGAGGACCCGGGCGTGATGTGGCAGTTCGCCGAGGCCGTGCGCGGCCTGGCGGACGGCTGCCTCGAGCTCGGCATCCCGGTGACCGGCGGCAACGTCAGCTTCTACAACCAGACCGGCGCCGCGCCCATCCACCCGACCCCGGTGGTCGGCGTGCTGGGCGTGCTGGACAACGTCGCCAACCGGGTGCCGATGGGCTTCGTGCCGCGCGCCGGTGGCGACCACGACCAGCTCTACCTGCTCGGCGAGACGAACGTCGAGCTGTCCGGCTCGGAGTGGGCCTGGGTGACGCACGAGCACCTCGGCGGCATCCCGCCGCAGGTCGACCTCGCCCGGGAGAAGGCGCTCGCCGACCTGCTGGCCGAGGCGGCCCGCGTCGGTCACCTCAGCTCGGCACACGACCTCTCCGACGGGGGCCTCGCCCAGAGCCTGGTCGAGTCCTGCCTGCGTCGCGGCGTCGGTGCCCGGATCGCCGTGCCGGAGCAGTTCGCCGAGGGCTCGATGCCGTTCGTCTACCTGTTCAGCGAGTCCGCCACGCGGGCGCTGGTGTCGGTTCCGCGCGGTCACGACAAGGCGTTCGCGGCGCTCTGCGCCGAGCGGGGCGTGCCGTTCGAGCTGATCGGCGTCACCGACCCGTCCGGCAATGCGCTGGAGGTGCACGGCCAGTTCCGGATCGAGCTGGACGAACTGCGCGCCGCCCACACCGAGACGTTGCCCCGCCTGTTCGGCGGCTCGGCGGCCGTCGAGGTGCCCGCGCCGGCCGCCGGCGTGGCCGGTGCGGTCGAGGCCGTTCCGCTGCCGGGCGACCCGGCCGAGCCGGTCGACCCGGCCGAGGTGGTCTCCGAGCCGATCGCCTCTTCGGGGCCCTCCCCGGAGACCGGCGCGGTCGAGCCGATCGGCTCCGAGCGGTCCGGTGCGGTGTCCGAGTCTGACTCCGGTGTCACCGAACCGGCGCCTGACGAGCGCTGAGGCGGTGGCGGCCACCGTCTACGGCCAACCCGGTTCCGGCGCCCGGTTCGACTGGGGGCTGACCGGGGCTGCCGAACTCGGTCGGGTCTGTGCCGCGCTGGTGGTGGTGGACGTGTTGTCGTTCACCACCGCCGTGGAGGTGGCGCTCGCCCGTGGCATGCGGGTGCACCCGTTTCCGTGGGGTGCGCAGGCCGCCGAGTACGCCGTGCGGGTCGGGGCGGTCGCCGCGGTCGGTCGGCGGCAGGTGACAGCGGCCCATCCGTGGTCGCTCTCGCCCGCCGCGCTGAGCACCGCACCCGTGGTGGCGGACCTGGTGCTGCCCTCGCCGAACGGCTCCGCCATCAGCGCCGCCGCCAGCGCACCGGCCTGCCGGTGGTCGCGGGCTGTCTGCGTAACGCACGGGCCGTCGGGCGTTGGCTGCGCCGCCAGGGGTACGGCACGGTGGACGCTCCGATCGGCGTGATCGCTTCCGGGGAGCGGTGGCCGGACGGCTCGCTGCGCCCGTCCGTGGAGGACCAGCTCGGTGCCGCCTCCGTCCTGGACGCGCTCTCCGGTGTGCCCGGTGGGCTCTCGGTGGAGGCGGCCATGGCACTCGCCGCGCTGGCGAGCACGCCGGATGTGCCGGCCGCGGTGCGGGGCAGCGTCTCCGGGCGGGAGCTGACCGAGAACGGCTTCGCCGGGGACGTGGACATCGCCGTCCGGATCGGCGTGTCGGACGTCGTGCCGGTGCTGCACCAGGGCGTCTTCTCCGCCGCCTGACCGCTCGGGCCGCGCCGGCCGCTCGGGCCGTCTGGCCGCGCCGGCCGCTCGGGCCGTCCGGCCGCGCCGGCCGCCCGCATTCGGCGGCCCGTACTCCGTGATCAACTCGGCTTCCAGGAAATCGGGGTATCCAGGTCTGCGGGATGGCCCGACTTCATTGATCGCGAGTGGGTCTTGCCGCGAAAACGGCCACCCGGAGATCCGGGTGGCGTTTTCATGTGCTGTGGTGGGGTCAGTCGTCCAGCCAGTCGAGGCGTCGGCCGCCCCGCTCGGTCGGCGGGGTGTCCGGTCGGTTTCGGCCGGCTTGTTGGCCGTAGCCGCCCTGGTCGTAACCGCGCTCGTCGTAGCCGCCGCCGCGCTGCTGCGGGGGCTCCTGGCCGTAGTTGCCGCCCTGGTCGTAGCCGCCGCCGGCGGGCTGACCGTAGCCGCCCTGGTCGTAACCGCCGGACTCGGCGCCGCCGTACCCCGCGGTCGGCTCGGCCGCGCGACCGCCGTACGGAGCCGGGTCGGGCTGGCCGTACCCCTGCCCCTGCTCCGGCTGGTAGACGCCGGTGGCGTACGGGTCGGCCGGTGCCGGGTACTGGGTGCTGTCACCGGTGTACCGGCCGGTTGGTTCGTCGTACCGCTCGCCGTAGGCCGCGCCGCCAGCGGGAGCCGGCGGGTAGGCGGCGGTCCCGGCCGGAGCGTCGTAGTCACGGCTGCCGTAGCCGCCACCGGCGGCCGGATCGTTGCCGTAACCACCGCCGGAGGTCGGCGCACCGTAGCCGGCACCGGAACCGGGTGCGGCTCCGTAGCCGTCACCGGCCGCGCCAGCGCCGTAGCCGCCGTCCGGGCCGGCCGGGCCGGCCGGAGCGCCGTAGCCGCCACCCGACGCGGGCGCGTTGCCATAGCCACCGGCACCGTAACCGCCAGGCGCTGGCTCGTCGCCGTAGCCGGCACCGCCCCAGCCCTGCTGACCCGCGCCGCCGTACGCCGGCGCCGGAGCGCCGTACGGGTCGGGCGGGACGTCGTCGACCACCGGGCGGTGCATCATCGTCGGTGCCTCGCTCAGCGCCGCACCGCCGACCATGGTCGGGTCCGCGCCGCCGCCGGGCCGACCGCCGACCACCCTGGTCTGGTCGTCCGCGCCACGGAACCCGCCTCGCGCCGGCGGCACCACACCGCCGCCACCAGCCTCTGCCGGGGCGTCGTCGTCGCCGTTCTCCTTGCGCTTCATCCAGAGCAGCACGATCGTGCCGACACCGGCGGCCACCAGCAGGCCACCGAGCAGGATGATCAGGTACGAGCTGAAGCCACCGCCGCTGTCCTCGTTGTTCGAGGCGTTGTTCGCGGCACCCGGGCTGGCCTCCTCGCTCGGCTCCTCCTCGGTGCCCTCCTCAAGGGCCTCGTCGGTGGGCGTGGCCTCGGGGGTGGCGGAGGGGGTCGCGGAGGGCGTCACCTCGACCTTGAGCGCGAGGCTGATCCGCTGGCCGCTGAGGGACTGCCCAGCGGCAGCGTTGATGGTCTTGGTGTTGACCACGTTGTCGAAGGAGGCACCCAGGTCGATCCGGCCGGGCGCGATCGGCTTCTCGGTGGTCCCGTTGAACCGGAAGTTGCCGCTGCCGTCGCTTGTGGTGTCGAATTGCCGGCCGGTGCTGTCCCGCAGCATGACCACCGCGTTCGCGACCGCCTTGCTGTCGGCCTGCGAGATCACCTTGCCGGAGATCGACCGTACCGTCTGGTTCTGCGGCGGCGGCGGCGCGGCCTTGCCCTTCACCGTCAGCGCAACGTTGGCGGTGTCTGGACCCGAAGCGGCCTCGACCGCCACCGTGATGGTCGCGGTCGCGTCGCCAGCGTTGGCGCTGGCCGCGATCCGGACCAGCACCGACCCTTTCGGGCTGGTTCCCAGGCCGCCGCCGGAGAGCTTGACATCGCCGCAGCCACTGGCGCAGCTGACGCCGGACGGCAGGCCGGAGAGACTGACCTTCGCCGACTCGTCGTCGTCACCCCCGGTGACGCGCACGGTGATCGTGGCGTCGCTGCCGGCGTTTACGGTGACCGAGCCGGGGGAAACGTCGACGTCTGCGGCCATTGCCGGTGTGGCGGGGACGGCGAGCAGAGCGCCGGCAACCAGCGCTACGACCACACCGGCCCGCTGCTTCCAGGCACGTCGGTGTGTTGACACGTCCACCGCCTTCCGGGCTGACTTCCCTCTGACCGGCGGGGCGCCGGGCCGGGGATCATCACGGTACGAATACGCCGTCGGCAACTATGCCTTGTCCGACTGCGTCAGCGCGACCCAGGGCCAGCGTCCGGTGTCTGGCCTGGGGGTCGTATCGTCCCGTCGTGTCCTCTCCGCACAGTAAGTCCGCCGCCGTTGTAGCGGCGTTGTCGGCGCTCGACGAGGGGCGTACGCCCGAACGGCCGGTGTTCCGAGAGGCGGTCCGGTCGTTGTTGGCCGTCCTCGCGGAGCGCGCCCCCGGCCGATCGGTGGAGGTGCGTGTCCCACCATACGGTGCGATCCAGTGCGTACCGGGACCTCGACACACCAGAGGAAATCCACCAAATGTGGTCGAGATGGCCCCGGATACCTGGCTGGAGTTGGCCACCGGGCGGCTCGACTGGGATCAGGCGGTCACGGAGGGTCGCCTTCAGGTGAGTGGGAACCGCGCGGACCTCTCGGCCTACCTGCCCCTCTAGTCAACCGGATGTCCTACTCACCGTAACGCTTCGCGCAGGAATCGTGACTTTCTGTATCGACGGCGACTCGCGTACACTGTCAGGCGACGACAGTGGTCCCGGCAGCGGAGTGCGGATCCATCCTTGATCCCGCCCGGCCGGTCCAGACCAGCATGAGGGAGCGGTAGGTGCCCCGAGGCGACGGCCGGCTGAGCCACGACCTTGACCCCCAACGACCTGGCCCCCAGGATGCCTGCGGCGTCTTCGGCGTCTGGGCCCCCGGCGAAGAGGTCGCCAACCTGACCTACTTCGGCCTCTACGCACTCCAGCACCGCGGCCAGGAGGCCGCGGGCATGGCGGTGAGCGACGGTTCCGGTGTGGTGGTCTACAAGGATCTCGGCCTGGTGGCCCAGGTCTTCGACGAGCCGACCCTGGCGAGTCTGCGCGGTCACCTGGCGATCGGGCACGCCCGATACTCCACGACCGGCGCGTCGAACTGGGAGAACGCCCAGCCGACGATCCGCTCGACCACCTCGGGCACGACCATCGCGCTGGCCCACAACGGCAACCTGGTCAACACCGCCGAGCTGGAGAAGGAGGTCGCCGAGCGCGGCCTCATCGCGGACGGCTCGACAAACGACACCTCCCTGGTGACGATGCTGCTCGCCGGCCGACCGGACCTGTCGGTCGAGGCGGCCGCGCTGGAGGTGCTGCCCCAACTGCGCGGCGCGTTCAGCTTCGTTTTCATGGACGAGTCGACGCTCTACGCGGCCCGCGACGCGCACGGCGTCCGTCCGCTGGTGCTCGGCCGCCTGGAGCGCGGCTGGGTGGTGGCCAGCGAGACGGCCGCACTGGACATCGTCGGCGCCAGCGTGGTCCGCGAGGTCGAGCCGGGCGAGCTGATCGCGATCGACGAGAACGGGCTGCGCTCCACCCGGTTCGCCGCGCCGGAGCCGAAGGGCTGCCTCTTCGAGTACGTCTACATCGCCCGCCCGGACGCCACCATCGCCGGGCGCAACGTGCACGCGGCGCGGGTGCAGATCGGTCGGCAGTTGGCGAAGGAGCACCCGGTCGAGGCCGACCTGGTGATCCCGGTGCCCGAGTCGGGCACCCCGGCCGCGATCGGGTACGCGGAAGCCTCCGGCATCACCTACGGCGCCGGCCTGATGAAGAACCCGTACGTGGGGCGCACCTTCATCCAGCCGTCGCAGACCCTGCGTCAGCTCGGCATCCGGCTCAAGCTCAACCCGCTGCGGGAGAACGTCCGGGGCAAGCGGTTGGTGGTCGTGGACGACTCGATCGTGCGCGGCAACACCCAGCGCGCCATCGTCCGGATGTTGCGGGAGGCGGGCGCGCTGGAGGTGCACGTCCGGATCTCCTCCCCGCCGGTCAGCTGGCCGTGCTTCTACGGCATCGACTTCGCCACCCGGGCGGAGCTGCTGGCCAACGGGTTGGACAACGACGGCATCCGGCGCTCCATCGGCGCCGACACGCTGGGTTACGTTTCGCTTCCTGGCCTGATCGCCGCGACCGAGCAGCCGAAGACCCGGCTGTGTCGGGCGTGTTTCGATGGGGAGTACCCGATCGAGTTGCCGGCCGGCAACCTGATCGGCAAGCACGTGCTCGAAGGGGTGGGCCGACGGGTCGCGAACTCGACGCCGGAGGCCCCGCACACCAACGGCTCGTCCGTCGCCACTCCGGGTGGCGTTACCGCAAACCGCCCGTAGCACCAACCGGCGCGGCCCGGCCACCGCCGGCGCGGCACCGAGAACCAAAGGGGAGAACCGTGACGCACGTGTCCGAGCGCAGCGGCGCAGGAAGCAGCCCGACCGGCGCCGGTGGTGACCGCCAGCCCTGGACGGCCGGCGCTGGCCGTCAGGCGCGCAAACGCTCGGTCTCGTACGCCGACGCCGGGGTGTCCATCGACGCGGGCGACCGCGCGGTGGAGCTGCTCAAGTCGAAGGTGCGCCAGACCCGCCGCCCCGAGGTGCTTGGTGACCTCGGTGGGTTCGCCGGCCTGTTCCGGCTGGACACGAAGAAGTACAAGAGCCCGATCCTGGCGTCCTCGACGGACGGGGTGGGCACCAAGCTGGTCATCGCCCAGCAGATGGACATCCACGACACGGTCGGCATCGACCTGGTCGCCATGGTCGTGGACGACCTGGTGGCCTGCGGTGCCGAGCCGCTGTTCCTGCTCGACTACATCGCCACCGGCGAGGTCGTGCCGGACAAGGTCGCCGAGATCGGCGCGGGCATCGCCGACGGCTGCCGCTACGCCGGCTGCGCACTGCTGGGCGGGGAGACCGCCGAGCACCCCGGCGTGCTCCGCCCGGACGAGTACGACATCTCCGCGACCGGCGTCGGGGTGGTCGAGGAGGCCGACATCCTCAGCCCCGATCGGGTCGAGGTCGGCGACGTGGTGATCGCCATGCGCTCGTCCGGCCTGCACTCCAACGGCTACTCGCTGGTCCGGCACGTGCTGCTCGGCGCGGCCCGGATGCGCCTGGACATCGTGATCGACGACTTCGGTCGGCAGCGCACCCTCGGCGAGGAGCTGCTCACCCCGACCAAGATCTACGCCAAGGACTGCCTCAAGCTGATCGCCGAGGCGGAGGTGCGGGCGCTGTCGCACATCACCGGCGGCGGCATCCCCGGCAACCTGGTCCGGGTGCTGCCCGAGCACGTCGACGCGGTGGTCAACCGGTCCACCTGGAAGCCGCAGCCGATCTTCGACCTGATCCAGTCAAAGGGTCGGATCGACGACCAGGACATGGAGTCGACCTTCAACATGGGTGTCGGCATGTTCGCGATCGTGTCGGCCGAGGACGCCGACCGGGCGCTGGCCACGCTGACCGGCCGTGGGGTCGAGGCATGGCAGGCCGGCGAAATCATCGAGGGCACCGGCAACGTGCAGATGGTCGGCCAGCACACCCGGGGATGATCACTTCTTGGTGATCGTACGGGCACCTGATCAGGGCTTCACCCGAGTGGCCATCGCCGCCTAGCCTGAAGGGCACCCTTCAGGGATGGCGGAGGAGGGCGATGGCTGCTCGGGGACAGTCGTTCAGCGGGATGCGCGGCCTGGCCGCCGTCCCGTCGTACGTCGTCATGCAGCCGACCACCCTCTGCAACCTCGACTGCGCGTACTGCTACCTGCCGTTTCGGGCGGTCGACCGGCCGATGTCGGTGGCGGTGGCCGAGGCGGTGGCGGAGGCGGTCAACCCCTGGGCCGCGGCTGGCCGGTTCTCCGTGGTGTGGCACGGCGGTGAGCCGTTGGCGGCCGGCCGGGCGCACCTGGCCGACCTGATGGCGCCGTTCGGGCCTGAGGTCGAGCACCACGTGCAGACCAACGCCACCCTTATCGACGACGACTGGTGTGACTTCTTCGCCCGGCACCAGATGCGGGTGAGCGTGAGCGTGGACGGGCCCCGGGCCCGCAACGGTGACCGGGTCAACCGTGGCGGTCAGCCGGCGTACGACCGGATCCTGCGCGGCGTCACGATGCTGCGCCGCCGCGGTCTGTCCTTCTCCGCGCTGGCCGTGGTGTCCCGGCCGGAGCCGGGGCTCGCCACCGAGCTGTACGACTACTTCCTCGACCTGGGCTGCGACGTGCTCGGCATCAACATCGAGGAGACCGAAGGGGTCAACACCCGGGACAACCGCCATGACCCGTCGGCGGTCACCGCCTTCTGGGCGGAGTTGGTCGCGGCGTGGCGCCGGGAGCCCCGGATCCATCTCCGCGAGGTCGAGTGGTCGTTGCGGTACGCCGCCGCGGTGCTCGACAACTCGGCGGACGCGGTGCTGCCCCGCCAACTGGACCCGATTCCGACGATCGGTCACGACGGCTCGGTGGTCGTGCTCTCCCCGGAGCTGGCCGGCTTCACCGACCCCCGTTACGGCGATTTCAGCAGCGGCAACGTGCTGACCACCCCACTGGCGGAGATCCTCGGCGGTGCGGCGGCGACGCCGTGGGTCGGGGAGTTCCTGGCGGGGGTGGAGGCGTGCCGGGCCTCCTGCCCGTACTTCGGCTTCTGTGGCGGTGGCCACGCGGCCAACCGGTACTTCGAGCTGGGGCGTTTTGACGGTACGGAGACCGAGCACTGCCGCAACAGCAAGATCCGCCTATTGGAGGGAGTGTTGGAGCATGCCCGAGACCACCAGTCACCGGCGGCGTGAACACGAAGCGGACAACGCAGTCACCGAACGGGTACGGGAGGCGGCTCCCGCGCTCGTCGCGCTGCTCCAGGAGGCCGAGAACGCACGGCGGCTGCGCTCGGAGGTGCCGGGCGGGGGTGGTGCCAGCGCGGTCTGCGCGTGGAACCACTTCGAGAACATCCCGACGTTCTACAACTGGAACAACCGACCGCGCTGAAAGCCGCCGTCGTCAGGGGCCTGTCGAGCGGCCGGAGTGGCTCCGGTCGGGCCAGGCCCCTGATCGTCGGCGACTACACCTGCACGGAACGTGCGTGAGCACGCGGGGGTTGCCGCGTGCTCAGCTGCGTCGAGAGGTCAGCGGGTCGGACGGACCCAGGGATCCGGGTCGTCGTCCGCGTGATCCTCATCATCGTCGTCGACGAACTCTTTAGAGTCGTCGTCGAAGTGGTGCTCAGACTTACCAGCACCCGCCAGTTCGCGCTGCAAGGCGGTGAGGTCGGTGTTCGGGGAGTGGTACTTCAACTCCCGGGCCACCTTCGTCTGCTTGGCCTTAGCACGGCCGCGCCCCATGGCTCGACCCCCTCGCACAGAATGCGGGGCAGCCCGAAGGCGGGCCCCGATGACGTCAGGCATCTCTCGTGGCTCTTACGGTACATGGGGATGCCACCGTTCGGCACCTCGGGTTACCGTCGGCCGGCTCTGCGCGTCGCGTCGATCCGGCCGTCACCCAGTGTACCGGGTAAGGAGCGGAACGTTTGGCACCCATGACACCGGACAAACCACGCAAAAAATCGACTCCGCCTCAGCCTACCGAGGCGGGTCGGCGCAGGAGGCCCGGAGGCGGATCCGGTCGATCCGCCTCCGGGAACGCTCAGCGCAGGTGGATCGCGCGAAGCCGCCCGACGTCCGCCATCCGCCGCTCCGCCAGCCGGTCGGCGGCCACCGCCGGCGGCACGCCCTCGGCGTCAGCCAGGCGCAGGATCTCGCTGGTGGTGTCGTAGATCCGGGTCGCCCGAAGCTTCGCCCGGTCGAAGTTGAAGCCCTCGATCTCGTCGGCCACCTGGATGACGCCACCCGCGTTGACCACGTAGTCCGGGGCGTAGAGGATGCCTCGATCGGCCAGCAGCTTCTCGATGCCCGGGTGGGCGAGTTGGTTGTTCGCCGCCCCGGCCACCACCTTGGCGCGCAGCGCCGGCACGGTGTCGTCGTTCAGCGCCCCGCCCAGCGCGCACGGGGCGTACACGTCGATGTCCGCGGCGACCAGCGCGCTGGAGTCGTCGACGAGGGTGACCTGCGGGTGGTTGGTGCGGACCCACGCCAGCGCGTTCGGGTTGACGTCGGTGGCGACCACCTCGGCGCCATCCTCCAGCAGGTGCCCGGTGAGGTACTTGCCGACCTTGCCCAGGCCGGCCACGCCAACCCGCCGACCCCGCAGGCTCGGGGTGCCCCACACGTGCTCGGCCGCGGCCCGCATCCCCTGGAAGACGCCCCAGGCGGTGAGGATCGACGAGTCGCCCGCGCCGCCGTGCTCCACGCTGCGCCCGGTCACGTAGCTGGTCTCCCGGGCCACCACGTCCATGTCCGCCACGTAGGTGCCGACGTCGCAGGCGGTGTAGTAGCGGCCGCCGAGCGACTCCACGAAGCGGCCGTACGCGCGCAGCAACGCCTCGCTCTTGACCTGCTCCGGATCGCCCCAGATGACGGCCTTGCCGCCGCCGAGGTCCAGACCGGCGAGCGCGTTCTTGTACGCCATCCCGCGGGACAGGTCGAGCACGTCGGCGAGCGCGGCGTCCTCACTGGCGTACGGGTAGAAGCGGGTGCCGCCGAGCGCCGGCCCCAGCGCGGTGGAGTAGATCCCGATGATCGCCTTCAGGCCGCTCTGTTTGTCCTGGCAGAACACGACCTGCTCGTGACCGGTGGATACCGGGTCGTCGGTGCTCGCGAATACGCCCATGGCTGGCTCCTACGGTGGTGTGCGCCCTTGTGGGACGCGGACCTGGTGGACCCCGGCGGGGATGCTGCCGGTGTGATCGAGCCTAGTATCGGCCGCCGTGCCGGCGTCGACGCGCCACCGCCGTCCCACGTTACGGCGCGCGTGCTCCGGCCGCTGGCCGCGTACGGCTGCGGTTCGTGGGAGGATCGCGCGGTGCCGTCGCTCTTCGCTTCTTACCTGCGCGTGTACGAACCGTTGGCCGCCTTCGACCGAGACCGGCAGAGCTACTGGCGCCGCTATGTCTCGGAGGGGCGCGCGGTCGCCCCGGTCGAAGGGCCCGGCCGGCAGCGGACGGCGGTGATCGAGGCGCTGGGCGCTGGCTGGACCCGGCTGCCGGACCTGCCGGAGGAGGCGTACGTCCTGGAGACGGACGACAGCCTGCTGGTCTGCCCGTGGAACCTGCGGATCCGGGTCGCTGAGGCGGCGCTCAGCGCCCGGGACGGGGTGCCTCCGGTGCTTGCCGACGCCTTCGTGCCACCGGTGCTCGCCGGCCAGGCCAGGGCGGTGGTGGACGACTGGCGCAGTGGTGCCCGGGTGCTGGAGCACGGGGTGCCCCGCGTGCACGAGCAGATCGCCACCTGGGGCGTACCGCTGCGGTGGTTCGTGCTCTTCGACCCGACGGAGCGGGACCTGGTCACCCAGCCGGGCCGACGGGCACTGCGCTACCGCACCGAGATCTCCAAGGCGCGACGCCGCTCGTCGCGGGCGCTGTCGGTGCTGCGCAAGTCGGTGGGCGAGGCGCCGATCACCGAGGCGGTGGAGGAGGCGGCCCGCTGGCTGGAGGAGTTCCACCCGCGGTCCGTGGTCGAGCTGGACTACGGCGGTCTGGTCGACCTGCTCTCCGACGAGACCCTCGCCGCGGACGACTCGCCCGAGCTGGTTGCCGGCGGCCTCGCGGGGCTGTCGCGCGGCGAGGCCGAGGAGGCGTCCGCCGCGTACGACAAGCTGGTGGCCCGGTGGCGCGCGGTGCAGCTGCTGGAGCGGTGCAACTAGGGCATATCGACCTTGGAGCGCTCCCAAGGTGAAGTGCACTCGTAGTTGACGCATCACGAACCGTGATCATGAGTCCGAATAAGGTACTTTCTGCCGTGTAAAAGTCGTAAAAATCGGGCATGGTTCATCCGTCCGTCTAGGGACCTTCATCCGTTCGGCCCATGTCGGACATCGGGGACTAGCCGGACCATGGGAGACGCGTCGGCCGGCGGGACCCCGGCCGATGTCTATACATGTGGAGGAGTGACCGATGGCATCGCGAACGCACGAACCAGAGCCGCTACTCACACCGGCCGAGGTGGCGTCGATGTTCCGTGTCGACCCGAAGACGGTGACCCGGTGGGCCAAGGCGGGCAAGCTCAGCGCCATCCGCACCCTGGGCGGCCACCGTCGCTACCGCGAGTCGGAGGTCAGGGCGCTGTTGCAGGGCCAGATCCCGCAGCAGCGGCAGGGCGACTGAGCCGGCACCGATAGTTCCGGTCAGGGGCGGTGGATCTCGATCCGCCGCCCCTTTCCATGCCCGACCCGGTCCAGGATCAACGCTGCCCCTCGGTCAACGTCACCCGGATGCCGACCGTGCCGCCCTCGCCGCGACGTAGCCGGCTGCCCAGCAGGCTGAGGCGGCCGATCAGGCGGTACTTGTGTTTGAGCAGGTCGCGGACCCGACCGGTGTCGCCGCCCCCGTAGATCGTCGCGTGCGCCGGCACCTCCGCGCCGTGTGGCCGGCCGCGCACGTCGCAGGGCGCGACGGTCACCGCACCGTTGTGCCGGATCCGCTTCACCTTGCCCGAGTCGGCCCGGGTCCAGACCGCCAACGCGTCACCGTCGCGTACCGACCAGACCGGGGTCGGCACCGCCCGACCGTCCTTGCGGAAGGTCGTGAGCAGGATGTACTTCTCAGCCGACAGCCGGTCCAGCATGGTCACGCCGCCAGGATACGGCCGCTGTGGGCCGCTGAGTGGCCGGATAGCGTGAACGTCGTGACGGTACAGCCTCAAATCGGTGACGTGGTCGGTGAGCTGCTGCGGGACACGCTCGCCGTGGCCACCGGGGTGGGTCCCCGACCGCTGGTCGGCGGTCGACTGCCCCGACCGGTCATCGAGATCATCGAACGGGACGACGGTCTGATCAACGGCGCGCCGGCGGCGCACTACCTGGACGGGCCGGCGGACTGGCAGCCGTACGACCACCGCGCGGTCGACCTGGCCCACGGCGAGACGCTCGACATCGGCACCGGCGCCGGCCGGATCGCGCTGCTGCTCCAGGAGCGCGGCGTACCGGTCACCGGGCTGGACACCTCGGCGGGCGCGCTGGCGGTGAGCCGGCGTCGCGGTGTCCGGCGACTGGTGCACGGCACCGTCGACACGCACCTGGCCGACGGCGCGCGTTACGACACATTCCTGCTGCTCGGCAACAACCTCGGACTGTTCGAGGGGCGGGAGCGGGCGCCCGGGCTGCTGACCGCGCTCGCCGCGCTGGCCCGACCCGGGGCGCGGATCATCGCGCACGGCACCGACCCCTACGGCACCCGCGACCCGGTGCACACCGGCTACCACGAGCGCAACCGTCGACGTGGCCGACTGGGGGGCCAGCTGCGGCTGCGGCTGCGCTACCGGGAGTTGAGCACCGAGTGGTTCGACTACCTGGTCTGCTCGGCCGACGAGTTCGCCGAGCTGGTGCACGGCAGCGGCTGGCGGCTGATCGACGTGGACGACCGCGACGCGCCCTACTACCTCGCCACCCTCCGCCTCGAAAACTGACCGGCGGCCCCGCGCCCGAACCGGCCGAGCGCGGAGGCCGCCGTACCGCTCAGACCTGGACGGTCGGGGGAAGCTGCTCGGGCGGGAGACCGCCGTCGCCGTCGACGACCTCGTCCGGGGTGCCGTCCTCGTCAATGTCGACCATGGTGATGTCCACCTTGCCGTCACCGTCGGTGTCGAACTGGAACAGGTCGGCCTTGCCGTCGCCGTCGGTGTCCACCACCCACACGTCGGTCTGGCCGTCGTTGTTGGTGTCAGCGCGCAGCAGCTCGACCCGCTCGTCGCCCCGGGTCTCCACGGTCTCGGTGTCGGTGACGCTCTCCGGTGCCTGGCTCATGTCGATGCGGTCCTTCCCTCGGTTGACAGGCCGTCAGTACCCGAACCCGCGCTCCCCCACGCATGGGCCGGGTCGCCGTGCTGAATAGGGTCGCACCATGAGTGAACGGAGCGGTCGGAACACCCGGGTCGGTGCTGCGGTGACCCCGCGTGCCGGCGGGCGGGACAGGGAGGCGTGATGAGCGATCGTTTCGTGGTCGTCGGTGCCGGCACGATGGGGCTCGGCATCGCGTACGTGGCGGCCGGTGCCGGGCACGCGGTCGAGCTGGTAGAGGTGGACCAGGCCCGGGGCGCGACCGCGCTGAACCGGCTCGCCGAGCTGTGGGAGCGGGCGGTGCAGCGCGGCAAGCTGAGTGCCGACGAGGCCGCCACGAACCGGCAGCGGGTGACGCTGCGGCCCACCCTCGCCGAGGTCGCTCCGGAACCCGAGGTGATCGTGGAGGCGGTGCCGGAGCGGCTCGACCTGAAGCGCGCGGTGCTGCGGGACGCCGCCGCGCTGCGCCCGGCGCTGCTGGGCAGCAACACCTCGAGCATCGCCATCGGCGAGCTGGCCGCCGAACTGGACGCGCCCGAGCGCTTCCTCGGCCTGCACTTCTTCAACCCGGTCTGGGCGATGACACTGCTGGAGATCGTGGTGGGCCCGGCCACCGCCGAGGAGACCACCGCCGCGGCCGTCGCGCTCGCCGGCCGGTTGGGCAAGGACCCGGTGGTCGTACGCGACCTGCCCGGCTTCGCCACCTCCCGGCTCGGGGTCACCCTCGGGCTGGAGGCGATCCGGATGGTGGCCGACGGGGTGGCCAGCCCGGCGGACATCGACAAGGCCATGGTGCTGGGCTACCGGCACCCGATCGGTCCG
This sequence comes from Micromonospora tarensis, assembly GCF_016803395.1. Lineage (GTDB taxonomy): Bacteria > Actinomycetota > Actinomycetes > Mycobacteriales > Micromonosporaceae > Micromonospora > Micromonospora tarensis. The sequence goes on from NZ_JAEVHL010000002.1 coordinate 38,100, forward strand.
CTGGAACTCACCGACCTGGTCGGCCTCGACGTACGGCTGGACATCGCCCGCACCCTCCAGGCCGCGTACGGGGACCGGTTCGCGCCGCCGCCGCTGCTGACGGAGATGGTGGCGCAGGGGCGGCTGGGTAAGAAGTCGGGGCACGGCTTCTACCTGTGGAACGGCGGTGTCAAGCAGTGAGCGCGAGGAGTGAGCCTGCGAGCCCCGCAGTCGCAAACGGAAGGTGGGCCCAGTGAGCGCGAGGAGTGAGCCTGCGAGCCCCGCAGTCGCGAACGAGAGGCGGGCACGGTGAGCGGGCTGCGCATCGAGGAGCGGCCGGACCGGCTGGTGGTCACCCTGGACCGGCCGGAGAAGCGCAACGCCATCGACGCCGACCTGATCGCCGAACTGCACCAGGTCTGTGCCGAGCTGGAGGCGCGTCCCCGGCTGCTGCTGCTCACCGGCGGCACGGCGGGTATCTTCGCCGGTGGCGCCGACATCGGCCAGCTCCGCGAACGGGATCGCACGGACGCGCTCGCCGCGATCAACTCGGCCGCCTTCGCCCGGATCCGGGCGCTGCCGATGCCGACCGTGGCGGCCGTCGACGGCCCGGCGCTGGGCGGTGGCGCGGAGCTGGCGTACGCCTGCGATCTGCGGGTCTGCACGGCCCGGGCGGTCTTCGGTCAGCCGGAGGTGCGGTTGGGCATCCTGGCCGGCGCCGGCGCGACGCACCGGCTGCCCGCGTTGGTCGGCGAGGGTCGGGCCAAGGAACTGCTCTTCACCGGCCGGCGGGTGGACGCCGCCGAGGCGTTGCGGATCGGCCTGGTGAACCGGGTGGTGGCGGAGCCCGAGGAGCTGCCGGGGGTGGCGCACGCGCTGTTGGACGAGATCGCCCTGGGCTCACCGTTGGCGTTGCGACTGACCAAGCTGGCGGTGGACGCGCCCGCGGCCGCGCACCCGCAGCTCGACCTGGTCAGCCAGGCGGTGCTCTTCGAGGACGAGGAGAAGCACCGGCGGATGACCGAGTTCCTGGACCGCCGCCGGTCGCGCTGATTGCGGAAACCGGAACGGCCGCACCGGCGCGATGCCGGTGCGGCCGTTGTCGGCTGCGCTGCTGCCTACTGTTGGATCTGCACCCCGGCGTCGGCCAGGCCACGGATCACCTGGGCGGACTCACCGAAGCCGATGATCAGTACGGCGTCCGCGCCGAAGTCCTTGATCTCCTTGGCGCCACCGCTGAAGTCGACCGGGGCCGCCTTGGCGTCGGCGGGCGGTTCGTACGTCAGCAGCTTGAGCCGGTCGCCGGCGACACCGGCCTTCTCCAGCTCCGCACGGACGGTGGCCTGGAGGCCCTCACCGTAGGAGTCCTTCCGGGCGACGATGACGATCTTTTGCGACCCGTCACGGAGGATGACGTCGGCCAGCGCCCGACCCTGGAGGCTGTCCGGCGGGGCGGTGCGGAAGTACAGGCCCTCGTCGTCCGCGTCGGTCAGGCCGCTGTCGGTGTTGGACGGCGAGAAGAGGATCTTCCCAGCCTGCACCACGTCCGGCAGGACCGCCCGGGAGATACCCGAACCACCCGCGCCGATGATCACGCTGACGCCGGCCGTCACGTGCCTGGCCACCGTCGCCTTGGCCACCGCGGGGTTGGTCCCGTCGTCGCCGTCGACCCAGGTCACCGGCTTGCCCAGTGCGCCACCGGCGGCGTTGACCTCCCTGATCGCCAGCGCCGCGCCGGCGGCCATCGGCGGGTAGGCGATCGCCAGGTCACCGGTCTTCGGCAGCAGGCCGCCCAGCTTCAGCGGTTCCTGGTCGGGGTCTGCACCGGGGCGCTGCTTCTTCGGCTTCGGCGGCGCCTTGGTGCTCGCCGCCGACTCGATGCCCGCGCCGACGAACTCGGTCTTGCCGTCGTTGATCTGCTGACCGTCGAAGGTGAGCGTCGCGTAGCTCGCGGTGGCCGGCTCGCCCTTGTCGGTGAAGCCCGCCCGGCTCAACGACACGCCACGGTACTCGATGTCCTGCCCGTTGCGGGACAGCGCGAGGCAGCTGGCCGGGTCCTCACAGCGCTGCCCGTCGTTGGTCACGGCGACGATCTGCTTCGCGATGGCGGCCGGGTCGGTGCTGCCGGCCAACTGGGCGGCGAGCACGGCGATCACCACCGCGTCGTACGTCTCGGCGGAATACACGTAGTCCGTCAACGCCGGATTGACGACCTTGAGCCGGCTCTTGAAGTCGTCCGGCAGCGGGACGAGTGGCGTGGTGCCCTTCATCCCGTTGACCAGACTGGCACGCTCCTTCAGCTCCGCGGGGTAGGAGTTGAGCATGTTGCCGTCCGTGCCGTAGAGGCGCACCTGTTGGGCGCTCGCCTCCTTGGCCTTGTCATCCCCGCATGCGCTGGTGGCAAGCAGGATCGTCGCGCAGGTGGCCAGTGTGGCTACCCGCGAGCGGCGTGATACGAACATGGTCGTCCTTCCTCCGGCGAAGGTCCGCTGCGCACATTAGCGTGCCGACGCCTGCGGCGGGACCGTGGAGGTGTGGTAATGCGCAGGTAACTCGCGTTATATACGGAGAGTGACGACCGCTCGGCGGGCTTGACCGCCCGTCCTACTGTGCGCTGGGTGACCGATCTACCACAGCAGACGTTCGACGATGCGGCCGCCGTGCTCCAGTCGGCGCTGGCCGGCGATGGGGACGCGGTGGTGGGGGCGTTCGACGCGGTCGTCGACCGGGCCGGCCTGAGCGGCGCGTACGGGGTCGCCTGGTGCCTGGCCGCGACGATGCTCGGTGACGTGCCGGCGGCCAGCGGGGCGGCGCTGGACTTTCCGGGCATCGAGCAGGCCGGGTACGACGCCCGCTGGGTGGCCCGCTTCGTCAGCGCGTACGCCAACCAGGACGAACCGACCGGGGAGGCGCTGTTCGGCGCGGCGGCGGCCGACGGGCAGCTTCCCGACTGCCTGCTCACCCTCGCCGGTTCGACGATCGCCACCCTGCGCAGCCGCGCCGGGTGAGGTGCCGCCGGGTCACGGCGTCCGTCGGGGGGCGGACGCCGCGACCGCGCGGGGGTGTTCAGAACGCGTGGTACGCGATCAGCGGCTCGTACTCGTAGCGCAGGTTCTCGAAGCGGACCCGGAAGTTGACCCCGTCCCGGACGTTTGTCGCCACCGTGATCCAGCCCGAGTTGGCCGGTAGGTAGGTCCAGTAGTTGCAGGCACCGGTCTTGTCGACGAAGATCACGCACGCCTCGGTGGCGTACACGCTCGCGTTGCGGACGTTGATGTCGCGACAGCGGGTGGTGGTGCGGTACTGACCGGCCGAACCGCCGTAGCGGCCCGTTTCGAAGTACGACCGGACCGCCCCGCCGTAACAGGTGGCGAGCGGGGCGAAGGCGTTCGTCCCGGGGTTGGCCGGTGTGATCGGTGCGGTCTCCGCCGCCTGGGCGGGGGTGCCGGCGAAGAGCAGCGCGGTGGCCGTGGCGACGGCGAGCAGGCGAGCGGTCGGACGTGGCATCCGTGCCTCCAGAACTGTTAACTGACCTTCCGTATTGGACTGATCATTGATCGTGACGATGATACGTATCGATCAATGCCGACGCGGCCCGTTGTTGTCCGGCCCGTGTGGTAGCTCTGTAGGCATGTCCGAGGCCATGCTCAGCAAGGTCCGTAAGCTGCTGGCCCAGGCCGAGGATCCGGCGTGCACGCCGGCCGAGTCGGCCGCGTTCACCGCCAAGGCGACCGAGCTGATCGCCCGCTACGGCGTGGACCGGGCGCTGCTCGCCGCCCAGGACCCGACCACCGACCCGGTCGGCGACCGGGTGCTGGACATCGTCGCCCCGTACGCCCGCGACAAGGTCGGCCTGCTTGCCGCGGTCGCCGAGCCGCTGCGCTGCCGCTGCGTACGCCGGCGGCAGGGCAACGGCTTCGTCGCGCACCTGTTCGGTTTCGCCAGCGACCTGGAACGGGTCGACCTGCTCTTCACCTCACTGCTCGTACAGGCGGCGCACGGCCTGGCCGGCACCGAGGTGCCCGCGGACGACCACCCCGCCGCCTTCCGCCGCTCCTGGCTGGCCGGTTTCGCGGAGGTGATCGGCGGCCGGCTCTGGGCGGCCGAGACGGCGGCGGCCAGCGAGTCGGGCACACCGTCGGTGGCGCTGGTGCTGGCCGACCGATCCGACCGGGTGCAGCGCCGGCTGACCGAGGAATACCCGCGGCTACGCACCGCACCGCCGCGAAGGCTGGGCGGCACCGGCTTCGGCTCGGGAGCGGAGGCGGGTCGACGGGCGCACCTGGGTGGTCGGGGCGTTGGTGCCAGCTTCGGCACTGATCGGCGACTCGGCCGGTGACCCGGCGGGCCGCTCAGGCCGAGGTGGTGGGGTGGCCCGACACCGTGGCGACGTAGCGGGTCAGCAGCTCGTGCCAGCCTGCGGTGAGCGCCTTGCGGTAGCCCTCGGCGGCCTCACCGTGCCGGTCGAAGTGCCGGTGCTCCAGCTCGACCCGGGTGCGCTCCGGCCCCTCGGAGTGGAACAGCACCTCGACCTCGCTGGCTCGGGCCGGGTCCGGCACCGGGGCCCGGTCGGGTCCGATCTGCCAGACGAAAACCAGCCGGCGCGGTGGGTCCCAGGTGAGCACCCGGCCCCAGTCGGCGCGGAAGCCGTACGGGCCGATCTCGTAGAGCATGCCGCCGGCTCGCGGCTCCATGCCCAGTTCGACGAGGGCATCCGGGCCGGACCAGGTGTATTCGATGACCCACCAGTCGGTCAGCTCGTCGGTGAAGACCGCGAACGCGTGCTCGGCGGAGCCCGGGACGAGGAGGCTGCACCGTAAGGAGAACCGGTCGACGTCCTGCCGGAACTCGGCCGGATCAGTCATTTCCTGTCCCATAGGCCCGGACCATACCGGCTGATGCCCGGGTGTGCAGCTTCGCGCGGTGCCCGGTTCCGGACAGCGGGTCGCTGAGCCCTCACGCACCGGATGGCCCGCGGGAAAGCGGGTAACCGCGCCGGACGACCGGGACGGTGTGCGGGTGGGGGCGGGAGAGCATGAGCGAGAGCAGGCAGCAGCGAGGGCCGGACCGGGACGTCGACAGCACCGACCCCGACGTCCTGCTCGACATTCCGAAATTGTCCGTCGACTCGATCCGGCTGGCGGTCGACGGTCTGGACGCCGACCTGTCGTTGCGGGCCCGGGTGGCGAACCTGCTCCAGGTCGACGCCGGCGTACGGGTGCATCTGAGCGGCTGCGAACTGGACGTCAACGGAGTGCACGCCGAGGCGCAGCTGCGGGTACGGCTGGAGCAGCTGACCAGGATCCTGGGGCGGGCCCTCGACACGCTCGACAACGACCCGCAGATCATCGAGGCGCTCGCTCGAACGGCCGGCACCGCCATCGACGACGTGAACCGCAGCACCCAACAACTGGCCGCCGGAGCTGCCGAGGTCAGGGCGTCGGCAGTGCACTCCGACGACGTACCGAAGGAACCGGGCCGGGGGGTGGGCGCCGCCGCCGACCGCGCCCGGCCGACTCCGGCGCGGCCGGGTCTCGATCGGCCGGGTCCTGGTCGGCCGGGGCAGGGCCGGCGCCTCACGCCGGTGGGGAGCCTCACGCCGGTGGAGGGCCTCCCGCCGGAAAACCTGGGCCCCACGCCGGGGGACCTGGGCCGCTGGCGGGCGGTCCTGGTCAGGCAGCGAGGGGCGTCCGGAGGGCCGGCGTCCGGAGGGCCCGCGGGGCGATGGGGCGGAGGGTCGTCGGCTGGCGGCCGGACCTCCGGAGGGTCGCCGCCCGGAAGGCGGGCGACCCGAGCAGCCGCGTCACCCCGACGGAAGGCGGGCCGAGGATTCTGGTGAGGAACAACGACGGGCAGCGACGGGCCATGGTCCGGCGGGTTCGGCGGGGCCATCGGGTTCGGCGGGGCCGTCGGGTTCGGTGGCCGGGGAGTCTCGCGACCGGCAGGGTCAATCGGGTGAAGCCGGCACCGGTTCGTCCGGGGGTGGCGACGGCGGTCTGCCGGGCGCGGCCCAGGCGGCGGCACAGAGCGCGGCGCAGCTCGCCGAGCAGGCGGGGGAGACGCTGCGACAGGCCGGACGCAGCGTATGGGAGGCGATCCAGGGCGGCGTGGCGCAGCACCGCCCGCAGGGTCGCCGCGACCACTGACGCCGCGCCACCCGCCTACGGGTGCGGTGCCGCGGGAGCCGCGCTGCCGGACCGTGATCGACTCGGCTTCCTTGATATCGCGGTGTCGCGAGCGCTGGGATACCCCGACATCACGGAAGTCGAGTCGATCATGTGTCGGTGGTGCCGCTGGTCCGTTGGAACGGGCCAGGTCAGAAGTTTGGTCCGCGCCAGCGGGCTGCCAGCACGGCTGCCTCGATGCGCAGCAGCAGGCCCGCGATCACCAGCAGCGCTCCGACCACGAGAAGGTCGCCGCGATAGCTGTCGCCGGTCAGGCCCATGACGAAGAGGGCGCCGCCGACAACAGCGCCGAGTGTTCCGATGGTCTCCACGGTCCCGCCAGGCCTCTTGTCCACGGGCGGGAGCGTAGGTGCGGACGATGAACACGGGACATTCAGCAGTGGTCGAGCAGGGGTAGCGGCGGAAGCACCGCAAACAGCAGGATCCCACCCCGCTGCGGGGAAGGCCGGATCACCGGGCGGGTCACGACACGCTGGAGGCGCGGCGGAAGAGCGACCGACCGCCGAGCAGCAGCACCGTGCCTCCGCCGAGAAAGACGCTGCCGATGATCAGCCCGTCCCTCTTGCTGCTGTCCTTGCGCCGCGCCATCTCTTCGTAGCTGACCAGCTCACCCCGTCCGTCCCGGACGATGTTGCACCAGTCGCTGGGGCTCATGACCTTTCCATCACACGTCGCCGGTCCCTCGTCGGAGCTGAGCAGACCACCCAGCAGCGCGACGAGTCCAGCAATCACGGCACCGAACCCCAAGGGCAGCATCAGCACGCCCACGAACCCCGCAATCGCGGTCCTGCGGGCTGCCATCGCGTGTCCCTCCGCGGGCGGTGCTCGTACTGTCAGCAGCAACCCTAGGACATCCGATGCGCCGACGACAGCGGGCGGCGGCCTCGAAGATCACTACCACCGGCCGAGCGTGTGGCAACGGCCGCCAGGGGCCAACAGCGGTCGGTCCGAGCCAAGCTGGCTTCTCGTGTCGCCTGCCAAAAGCAGAACGCCGACCCGCGGCTTCGCTGGTCGGCGTTCCTGTAGCCCGGCGAAAGGCTATGTGGCCAGGGGCGGGGTCGAACCGCCGACCTTCCGATTTTCAGTCTGCCACGGCCAGTGATCATGACCTGTCGGTGTCCTGCTCTGTCCCGATTCACCATGTGCGGTCCGCACGGTAGGTGACGGAAACTCACCGCTCCGGACCTTGCCGCTGTCCCCATGGGGACATAGGTTCACCGGCATGGCGTCGATCGAGAAGCACGGCCCGTCATGGCGCGTCATCTGGCGACACCAGGGGCGCAAGCAGCAGCCGATATTCGCCACCGAAGAGCTGGCCCTGGAAGCCAAGCAGATCGTCGAGGGCTACCGGGGCAAGAGGACCCGCGACCAGATCTACATGGACATGGGCATCCTCGAACCCGAGCCTGAGCCCGACGTGGCGACCTTCGAGGAGTACGCCCCGCAGTGGCTCGCGGCCAAGACCGGCATCACCCCCGGCACCCGGGCCGGCTACCGGTCGCAGCTGGAGAACCGCATCTTCCCGGCGTTCGGCAAGCAGCGGATGGACAAGGTCACCGCCACCACCATCGGCACCCTGCTCAACCAGCTGCACGACCCCGAGGACGACGACGAGCCAGGCCTGCGCAACACCACGGTCACCCGGTACTTCACCCTCATCAACCAGATCTTCGAGGCCGCCGTCAAGGACAAGGTCATCACCGACAACCCGGCCGAGGGCGTCAAGTACAAGCGTGACCAGGTCGAGCACGACGACACCGGCGAGCCCACCCAGGTCCGGCTCACCCCCGCCGAGTACAAGATCCTGCTCCGCTCCTTCGCCCCCGAGGACCGGCCGCTCGTCGAGCTGCTCGCCGCCACCGGCGCCCGATGGTCCGAGGCGACCGCACTCAGCGTCGCCCACGTCCGCCCCGCCACCGAGCCCAGCGAGAAGGACCGGATCCGGATCTGGCGGGCGTGGAAGCGCGACGGCCGCGGCGGCTGGTACCTCGGCACGACCAAAGGCCGGCGCCGCCGCCAGCCACCGGTCCGGGCCAGCCTGATGACCACCCTCAAGCCCTGCCTGGCCGACCGGCCCGACACCGACTTCCTCTTCACCGCACCCGGTGGTGGGCCGATCTACTACAGCAACTTCTTGCAGCGCCGGTGGAACCCTGCGCTCGACAAGGCGGGCCGCTGCGCCGAGCACCCGCCGCCGAACCGCGGTGAACGCCGCCCCGAGGGTGGTCCGGTCCGGGCCCGCTGTCGGGACTACGACGGCACCAACGACCGAGGTAAGCCGTGCGGCGCCCTCGCGGCAGCCGGGTGGACGCGCTGCCGTGACCACCTCGGCCCCGAGCCGGGCGCGGTGTCCCCTTGCGACTGCCCCGGGGTGCTACGCCGGCGGCCGACCCCACACGACCTCCGCCACACGCACGCCGCCTGGCTGTTCAGTGATCGGCGGATGACACCCCTGGCCATCTCGCGCCGACTCGGCCACGCCCAGCTGTCGACCACGTCCGAGATTTACGGCGACCTCATGCCGGAGGCCGAGGAGGCTGCGGTCGACGCCCTGGACGACCTCCTCGACGACGATCAGGCGGGCTAGCTCTCGCCGCGGTTGGTGCGGGCGAACAAGTCGTGGAGCTGGAGCATGGCCGCGCGCTGCTCGTCGTTGTAGATCGGGTCGCGCAGGATCGCCTCTCGGGCGTCGGCCGCCTCGGTGTCCGGCTGCTCGTCGTCTGATGGTACGAGGCCAGCCAGTACGTGGGCTTTGTCGCGGGGGATGTCGAGCGCGTCGGCGATGGCGTTCACGGTGGCTGCCTCCACCCTCTTGCGCGTCTTCAGTCCGTTGATCGTGTTACGTGTGACCCCTGACTGGCGGAACAGTTCGGAGTCGGACCAGCCCCGTGTTGCCTGTTCGGACTTCACCCGCGCCCAGAAGTTGTACGCGGGGCCCCGTTCGGACTGCTCCACCATGTAGCAGGTTGTAGCACGACGTGCCGTATCGGACATAGCACGGTGACGCAACTTGAGACATGGCACAACTTCGTACCCTGTCGCTGCTTCGTGTTGCTTCGTGTTGTGTCGTAAGTTAACGTAGGCATCGCACATCACGGAGCAACGTGAAGCAGGTGGAGGCGTCGCAGTGGAAGAGCAATTCCTGACGATCGATGAAGTGGCTGAGCGCCTGCGGGTCTCCCGCTGGAGCGTCACCCGCTACATCAAGTCGGGCGCGCTCAAGGCGACGAAGACCGGACACGGCCGCAACGGGGCCGTCCGCATCCCTCTCAGCAGCTTCATCACGTGGATCAACGACCACACCGTCACCGCGGAAGAGAGGACGCGATGACCCGTACCCCCCTCACCCTGCCCAACCTCACCACCCTCGGCGAGGTCGCGGCGAAGCTCGGGATCCCGCCCCGCCGGCTGCGCGACCGCAAGCGCCAGTTCAGCCACGTCGCGATCGGCAAGGAGATCTACCTGACCGACGCCCAGCTGGAAGCGTTCCTCGCCGCCCACACCGTCGCGCCGGAACCGACGCCGACCAGCGACCGCGACAAGGCCATCGAGGAAACCCGCAACCGGGTCACCCGCCAGCGCGCCCGCCGCCGCACACCGGCGAAGGCCTGAACGAACGAAGCCCCCACCGCAGCCACGGCGAGGGCTTCCCACCCGGACACCCACCGATCAGCTAGGAGTCCAGATGCCCAGCAACCGTACCGCCCGGCACCGCCCGGCAGACAACCTCACCCCCGGCGACCACATCAACCACCAGCTCGACCAGGACTACGACCCGATGGTGTGGCTGGTAGCCCACGTCGCCCCGTACACCGACGCAGACCACACCCCCCGCGTCGCTGCCACCCTCACCGCGATCAACGGCGGGGAACCGGTGCTCGTCCGCTGGAAGGCCAGCGAGTTGGTCACGATCGCTACCGAGCAGGACATCGCCAACGCCCGCACCGAGGGAAAGCGGTACGAGCTGGCCCTGGGGCTGCGACGGCTCGCCGACCTCATCCTGGACAAGCGGCTTCCGGTCGACTGGTACGCCAACTTCTCGATGATCCCCAACTCGCCTGATGACGTGACCGCGTGGGCCACGGCCGGCGGCACCGAGGTTGACGACAACGGCGAGCACCTCGGTGTCGACTTCAAGCTGGACGGTCTCAACGTCCGCGTGCACGCCAGGAAACCGATCGCCGAGCCGGGATCGCAGCCCGCCGAGGCCGGTGCGTGATGACGCAGCCATCCACCCCGCACATCCCGCCGGGCGGGCCGAACACCGGCGGCGTGGGCCCGTGCATCGTTCCCGTCGTCCCCACCCAGCACCTGGTCATCCCCGTGACCTTCAAGCCGTGCTGCGGGGCCGTCCTGATCGACGAGGACTGCAACTGCGCCGAGTTCATCACCGGCCTGTTCGCCAACGCCCCGATCGTCCTCCCGGCCCACGCGCCCGGCCTCAAGGCGCTCACCGACCCCGCCCTCCTTGGCGGTGCGGCGTGAGCCTTCACCCGACGAAGACCCGTATCGCCCTGCTCGACGAGGTCCGCGCCGGCCGGGTGTTCCGTGACGCGATCGGCGACAGCTACATCTCCGGCGACAGGAAGGTCAACGCCGCGATCCGCGAGATGCAGACCGCCGGCTGGGTCGAGCTGTACGTCAACAAGTCCGGCGACTACTGGCGGTTGCTCGACGCCGGCCGCGCGGTGCTCGCCGCGCAGGCCACCCGCTACCGGGTCGAGTTCACCAGGGTCGGCCGCAATCACAACGTGCCCCCGCTGGAGACCGATCCGGTTGATGGCCCGAACCACCTCGCCGAGGTCATCTACCGGTACGCCACGCCGCACCTGCGGTCCCGGGAGGTTGACGTGGTCGTCGACCTAACGAAGGGCACCGGCTACATCCTCTGCGGCTGGAACAACGGGGGCACCTTCACCGTCACCCGGATCGGGGTCGAGTGATGGGCGCTATCGACCGGATCGACGGCGGCACCAACACCGCCCGCCTGTCCGCCGCCGAGCAGGACAAGCTCTACCGCGCCGAGCGGCAGGCCAAGGCACTCAAGTTCCTCCTCGACCGGGGCGAGAACGAGGTCGCCGAGATCCTCGGCCTGATCCCACCGACCACCCCCGGTCCGACCCGGCAGCCCCGCCGACGCATCCCCGGGGGGTCGAAGTGAACGATGCGCTGCTCAACGCGCTGCTGGCCTGGCTCGCCGTGTCCCTCGGCGTCTCCGTCGGAATCGCGCTCATCGTCCTGATCGACGCGACCCTCGAAGCCCGCGCCGAGGGCCGGAAGGTCACCGACACCTGCCAGGCCATCACCACCGAGGCGCTCCCCCTCGACACCACGGTGTTCCTCACCGCCGACCAGCAGGCCCTGATCGACGACTTCCGCCGCCAGCTCGCGGCGCTCCCCACCGCCCGCCCCGCCGACTTCAACCGGAAGGACAACCGGTGAACCTCAGCCCCGACGACACCCGCCGCCTGGAGCAGGCGGCCACCGAAGCCCTCGCCGACGTCGACCAGCTCGCCGCCGACCCGGAAACCACCCGCCGCCTCGCCACCTACGGCGAACCCATCTACGGCGCCCAGCTCACCGCCGACCTGGAGGCCAACATCCGCGGCCGGATGGCCCTCGCCGGCGTGGCCGCGTTCGCGATCATCCGACTCAACCAGGCCAACCGGCGCGTCGACGACCTGCTCGACGAACTGACCAAGGTCCGCGCCCAGCTCACCGCCGCGAACCGGCACGCCGACGGAGCCGAGAACGACCTCCGCTCCGCCCAGCGCGGACTCACCGAGTACGCCGACCAGACCAACACCCCGGTCTGGGACGGCCCCGCTGAGCACGTCCTGGTCGTCAGCGAACCCGGCGTGTGGACGTTGAAGCACCCGCCGACGTGCCCAATGCACTGCCCGATGTTCGCGCTCATGCACGCCGCGATGACCACCGCCGACCTGCCGGTCGGGCAGTACGAGGTGCAGCCCAACGACCTGCTCGACAGGGCGCTCATCGGCGACCGCATCGACGGCCCGGCGGTGGTCCGGTGAGCATCGACGTCGCCGCCCTCCGCGTCCTCATCAACGAGGCCGACCGCGCACCGTGGACCGCGCACCCCGACGGGCTTGTGTGGTCGGAGCAGATCGGGGACCCCGTCTCCGGGTCCGCCCAGGTCGAGAACGCCGTGTTCATCGCCGAGGCACGGAACGTCATGCCGGCCCTCTGCGACGAGCTGGAGGCCTTCCAGCCGGTCATCTTCTCGGACGGCTCCCAGATGTTCATCCACGAGTGCCGCCACATCGAGTGGTGGAACGAGAAGGCGCAGGGGCCCGTCAACGACCAGGGCTGCGACGCCTGCGAGTCGTCGCCGTTCGCCGATGGGTGGCAGCCGGTCTACGTCCGGAAGGCGGCCGACCGGTGACCGTCCACGACATCAACACTGGTGCCGTCATCGCCTGGCCAACCGCCGCCGAGCAGGTTCGCCAGGGTGGCCGGCACCGCTGGGACAAGGGCGGCCCGGTCGACACGGTCGGGCGCCGCATCATCACCAACCCGGTCAGCCGCGACTACAACCCGCTGCCGGGTGTGGTCCGGACCAACCTCGCCCCGCACCACTGGGCCAACCCGGACCGGCACCTCCCCGCCCCGGAGGGCGAGCTGACCGGCCGTATGGACACCACCGCCGTCCTCGCCGAGCGCGCCCCGGAGCAGCCGGACCGCGCGCAGGTGCTCGCGGAGATGCGCGAGCAGCTCGGCGACCCGGCCGCCGCCGTCGCGGACATCTTCACCACCGCCGGCTGCCCGCCCATCGACACCACCACGAAGGACCCGGCATGACCGACCTCGACGTGAAGCTCGCCGACCTGGTCGGCACCGAACCCACCCCCACGGTGGCGACGGTGCCGGCCCGGCCCGGCGGACTCGAGTTCGCCCCGCAGCAGACCGAAGCCATCGACCGGATCAGCGACTGGTACCGGGCCGGCGACCAGCAGGTGTTCCGCCTGTTCGGGTACGCCGGCACCGGCAAGACCACCCTCGCCCGGCACATCGTGGAGCAGCTCGGCGCCCGCCGCGTCCTCTACGCCGCGTTCACCGGCAAGGCCGCCTACGTGCTCCGCGGCAAGGGCTGCGCCGACGCGTCCACCGTCCACAGCCTGATCTACCAGCCTGTGGAAAAGGTCCGCGCCCACCTCGAACAGCTCAAACAGCAGATGCGCGACAGCGACGATCCGACCGAGCGGGAGGAGCTGCTCCAGGAGATCCGCCGCGAGCAGGCGAAGGTCGACTCCCCGGACTGGATCCTCCGCGAGGAGTCGGAGCTGGACGGCGCCGACGTCCTCGTCCTCGACGAGGTGTCGATGGTCGGCGAGCGTATGGCCCGGGACCTGCTCTCCTACAACACCCGCATCCTGTGCCTCGGTGACCCCGCCCAGCTGCCCCCGGTGGACGGCGGCGGGTACTTCATCAACGCGGCACCGGACCACCTGCTCACCGAGATCCACCGGTCCGCCCTCGACAGCCCCGTCACCCGGATGGCCACCGCCATCCGCAACTCGCAGCCGGGTGACCGCGGGTACGACGTCGCCGGCCGCGATGGCGAGTCGGGGCGCTTCGACCGGCTCACCATCGACCGGCTGCTCTCCTTCGACCAGGTGTTGGTCGGCCGCAACGCCACCCGCTGGCAGGCCGTCCACCTGCTCCGGGCGCTGCGCGGCCTGACCGGTGGCCCGCAGCCCGGCGATCGGATCATCTGCCTCGCCAACTCCGGGCAGGCCGAGGTGTTCAACGGCCAGCAGTTCGACGTCCTCGACGCCCACCAGGACGCCCGCACCGACCGCTACCAGCTGGTCGTCCGCGACGACACCGGCGACGAGCGGACCCTGAGCGTGTGGGCGTCCGGGTTCCGGGACCTGGAGGGGGAGAAGCAGGCGAAGCGCGACGGCAGGGGGACCGTCGTGGCCGCCACGTTCGCCCAGGCCATCACCACCCACAAGTCGCAGGGCAGCCAGTGGCCCCGCGTCCTCGTCGTCGACGAGTCCTCGGTGTTCTACAACGCGGCGTACCGGGAGCACGTCAAGGAGCTCGGGTCGGCCGCCGCGTCGATCGAAGGGCACATCAACGGCCGCCGGTGGCTGTATACGGCGGTGACCCGGGCGTCGCACCAGGCCGTCATCGTCCCGTCCCTCAACGGGGTGCTCGCATGAAGACGCCCACGCCTAACGTCGAGCCCGGTCAGGTCTGGGCCGACAACGACCGCCGCAGCGCTGGCCGCAAGGTCCGCGTGGTCGAGGTTGGCGCCACACACGCCACCGTCGAGCTGGTCGACCAGCGCGGCCGGCCGGCACGCGGCCACGAAGCACAGCAACAAGCCGAGCCCGGCCGTCGCACCCGAATCCGGCTCGACCGGTTCCGACCGACTAGCACCGGCTACCGGCTTGTGTCGGACGGTGCCAAGTGACGGCCGCTGTGTCCGACGCCGAGCTGGCCGCGCTCATCGCCGACCTCCGACTCCCGGCCACGCCGGCGGCCGAGCCCCGATGCGCCGTCACCGAGCTGATCGCCGCGCAGTGCGCCCATTGTCTGCCCGCCCTGGCGTCGGACGCTGTCGGACAGCCTCGGACACCGTCGGACAAGCCGCTTGGCCCGTGGATCACCGCCAGCTACCGGGGCACCTGCTCCAGCTGCGGCACCCGCACCGAAGAGATGGACGACATCCGCGCCGACGGTGACGGCGGGTGGCTCGGCCGGTGCTGCGGCGACGTCGACGAGCCCGCGACTACGCCGACGCTCGACGGGCTGATCGTCCCGCCGTCGACCCTCCTCGACATCGCACCCGGGATCGAGCACGCGATGGCCAACCAGCCGCCGCAGTACGCGCTGATGATCCCGATGCGCGACGACGGAATCCGCAGCTGGCCGGCGACTCCGGAATGGGACAACGAGCCTCACCAGGTCCCGGCCGGCCCCCCGCCGTCGACCGTCGAAGAGATGCGCCAGGTCCTCGCCGACCTCGACGGCTCCCGGGCCCGTAGCCAGCAGACCCGCCTCGGCCCGTCCGAGCTGGGCACCCCGTGCCAGCGGCAGATCGCGATGAAGCTGGCCGGGGTGGTGCGGCAGCCGGAGGACAAGCGGCCACCGTGGGCGCCGATGCAGGGCACCGCCATGCACACGCTCATGGAGGAGGCGCTGCACTTCCACAATCGGCAGCTCGGCCGCGACCGATGGGCGGTCGAGGAGACCCTAACTGTCGACCCGGGCCTACCGGGTGTCGACCCGATCACCGGCCACGGCGACGCCTTCGACAACGACTACGCGACGGTCGTCGACTGGAAGTACGTCGGCGTCACCGCCCTGCGGCAGGTCAAGCGCAAGAAGGTCCCCAACACTGAGCTGGTCAAGCCCGAGTACCGCATCCAGGCGCACCTGTACGGGCGTGGCCACGAACGAGCCGGCCGCAAGGTCCGCTGGGTGCGGCTGGTGTTCCTGGCCCGCTCGCACGACTACAACGACAGCGCGGAGTGGACCGAGGAGTACCGGCCCGACATCGCCGACTGGGCCGTCGACCGGTACTTCGCCACCCACGACCTGATCGGCGAGCACGGCCTGGACCTGGCCGCGAATCCCGATCGGTGGCCCGCCGTCCCCGCTGTGCCCGGCAGCGCCTGCGCGTGGTGCCCGTTCAAACGCCCCGGTCCCGAGGCCGACCAGACCGGTTGCCGGGGCGACCTCGACCAGGAAGCCGCGTACCAGATGCGCGGCCTCATCGCCTGGCCTAACCCGACCCGCATCAACAACCCAGGGAGAACACAGTGAGTAACCAGCTCGACGAAGCTAACGACCTGCTCATGGGCGGCGGCGTCCGCGCCTTCCAGTTCAACCAGCTCGGCGACATCTGCCGGGGCCGGATCACCGCCGACCCCAAGGTCGAGGACTGCTTCAAGATGAAGTGGGACGCCGTGAAGAAGCGGTGGGAGCGCACCGACGAACTCGACACCTGGCCCAACGGGCAGGTCAAGCGGCAGATCGTCCTCACCGTCCAGACCGACGAGCGCGTCGACGCCGACGACGACGGGATGCGGACCCTCTTCATCCACTCCCGCATCCAGCCCGCCCTCCGCGACGCCATCAAGGCGGCCGGCGCCAAGGGCCTCGCGGTCGGCGGCACCATCGCCGTTCAGTGGGCGTCCGGCGCTGGCACCCAGGACGGCGGGCCGAAGGAGTACCGGTGCGGCTACCAGTCGCCGACCGTCGACCCCGGCAGCCTCCTCGGCGACCAGGCCCAGACCGCCCCGGCGACCCAGCCGGCCGCCGCGGCTCCGTCGGCCGCCGCGTCTCTCGGTGTCACCCAGCCCGCCGCCGTCGCCATCCCGTGCCCGCCGGGCATGGACCTCGAGAAGTGGGCGGCCCTGCCCGAGACGCAGCAGCGGGCCATCTCCGCCGCCATGGCGCAGCCCGCCAACCAGACCCCCCCGTTCTGACCCACCCCCGCCCACCAGCAGAGCCCACGCCGCCACACCCGGCGGCGTGGGCCCGAGGAAGGAAACAGCAGCCCGTGACACAGGAAACCACCGCCGAGCGGACCATCCGCCCGTTCGCCGCCGTGCTCCAGGAGATCGGCGGCGGCAAGACCCACGACCGGCTCTCCGAGCAGCTCGCCGACCTGGTTGAGGCGGTCACCTCCACCGGCAAGAAGGGCACCCTCACCCTCCAGGTGACCGTCGCGCCGATCAAGGCCGGCAACACCAGCACCCTCATCGTCACCGGGAAGACCACCTGCAAGGCACCCGAGGGCGACGACGCCGCTCCGTCGTCGGTGTTCTTCCCCGACGCCGCCGGCAACCTCACCCGCAACGACCCCAACCAGCCCAGCCTGCCGCTGCGCGGACTCGAAAGCCCCGGAAAGGCCAGCGCCTGATGACCACCGAAGCCCAGACCATCGTCGACACCGCCCTCACCGCCGCCGCACCGCAGCAACTGGCCCTCGGCGGGTACTGGATCGTCAACACCCCGCACGGCGTCGAGCGCATCGACCTCACCGGCGACCAGTACCGCGACCAGCCCCGCCGCAAGACCGGCACCGCCACCGTCCGCGACGTGCCCTCGTTCCTGGCCTACTACGCCAAGCACGCCAGCCCCACCGCCGAGGTGTACGCCGACCGGGACCGCAACACCGTCACCGCAATCCTCGACGCCCACACCCCGCACGGCGGCGCGCCGGAATGGCAGCAGCACCGGGTCACCCTCGCCCTGCGGCACAGCGACGCGTTCAAGGCCTGGCACAGGGCCAGCGGGGACCTCATGGCGCAGACCACCTTCGCCGAGTTCGTCGAAGACCACCGCACCGACGTGCTCGACCCCACCGCCGCCGACCTCCTGGAGCTGGCCCAGACCTTCCAGGCCACCACCAAGGTGTCGTTCAAGTCCAGCAACCTGCTCAAGTCCGGTCAGCGGCAGCTCAGCTACGTCGAGCAGATCGACGCCTCGGGCGGCCAGCGCGGTGACCTCCTCATCCCCGACCACCTGCAGCTGGCCATCGCGGTCTACGAGGGCGCCACCGTCGCGGACGCCGTCACCGCCCGACTCCGGTACCGCATCGACGGCGACGGCCGGCTCCGCATCGGCGTGATCCTCGACCAGCTCACCGACGTCATCGCCACCGCGTTCGAGGGCGTCATCACCGAGATCGACGCCGCCGTGCCCGTGCCCGTCCTGCGTGGCACACCCGCCTGACCGTTCCACCCTGCTCAACCCGCTCAACACGCCCCCGTCCCGCGCTGTCGGGGTGGGGGCCGGTCCACCAAGATCGGAGCATCGATGACCGTCACGGCAGGGCACGGCACGGCTGTCACCCTCGACACCACCGCCGTACGCCGCTGGCTCGGCATTCTCCACGGCGACAGCCCCGGCCACGTACACATCTGCTCCACCGGCGACTGGGCCGGCCGCGCGTTCCCCGCCACCCACCTCGACCAGGCCGCCGCCTACGTCACCGAGCTAGACGCCGCCGGCCGCGAGGGCATCTACCTCCGCGTCACCACCCTGCTCACGGACCGGCCCGCCGGCGGCCGCGGTGGTGCTACCGACTCCGCCGCCCTGCCCGCCCTCTGGGCCGACATCGACCTCGCCGGCCCCGGCCACGCCGAACAGGATCTCCCGCCCACCGTCGACGCCGGCCAAGCGGTCATCGCGGCCACCGGCCTGCCCGAACCCACCATCTGGGTGCACTCCGGCGGTGGCCTCTACCCGATCTGGCTCCTGGCCGAACCCCACCACCTCAACGCCGGCAACCTCGACGCCGCGAAGACGCTCGCGAAGGACTGGCAGCGGGTCATCGAGCACGCCGCGGCGTCCCTCGGCTGGCGATACGGGCGCGGCGTCGGCGACCTCGCCCGCGTGCTCCGCATCCCCGGCACCGTCAACCGCAAGGCCGGCCTCGCCCGCCCCTGCCGCATCATCGGCGCCACACAGCACCGATACACCGTCGCCCAGCTCCAGGCCGCCCTCGACACCGCCATGGCCCGCATCGCCCCGCCCGAGCCCACCCCGGCCGCCGGCACGCCGCTCATCGCCGCCCGACCGGCACCCGGGCGCCCGGCCAGGTCGCCCCGGGTGAGGACTTCAACCAGCGGGCCGAGTGGTCGCAGATCCTGACGCCGGCCGGGTGGCGGGAGCACTACCGATCCGACGACGACGTCACCTACTGGACCCGCCCGGGCAAGCCGAGCGGCATCAGCGCGTCGACCAACGCCCTCGGCACCGACAAGCTCCACGTCTTCACCACCAGCGCCAGCCCCCTCGAAGGCGACGAGTCCTACAGCAAGTTCGGCGCGTACACGGCGCTGCACTTCGGCGGCGACCACAAGGCCGCAGCGCGTGCCCTCGGACGGATGGGATTCGGCTCGCCGCTGCCCGAGCCCGGCCACGACCAAGCCGAGCTGCTCCGCGCGATCCTCGGCCACGACCCCGACCTCACCGTCGGCATCACCGCACCCGCACCTGTCCCCACTCCGGCCCCGCAGCAGGCAGCCGCACCCCAGCCGCCCGGCGACCTCTACACCGAGCTCGCCGCCATCGCCGACACCCCCGCCGATCAACAGCTCGCCGCCGCCCGCGAGCTGATCCGCCGCGTCGCCGTGCTCGAGGCAACCGCCCGCCAGGACTGGCGAGACGCGATCCGCCGAGTCGTACCCGCAGTCACCCGCGGCGACTTCGACGCCATCGTCCGCGAAGAACGCCGCAGCCAAGCCGAGCAGGCCAAGGAAGCCGCACGGCAACGCCGCCAGCAGGAACTCGCCGGGCAGATCGCCGCCGCCGAAGCAACCGGTGAGCTGCTCCCCAGCCCCGGGGACCCCATGGCCGTAGCGCGGGTCCTCGTCTCCCGGCTCACCACCACCGACGGCGTACCGCACATGGCCTGGTGGCGAGGCGACTTCTACGAGTGGACCGGCGCGAAGTGGGCGCATCAGCAGGACGCCGCGATCAACCGGTGGCTGTACCTCCACACCGAGAACGCCCGGTGGGACGCCGGTGACGACATCAAACGGTGGGAACCGACCATCGGGAAGATCGCCAACCTCCGTGACGCTCTCGGCCCTGCCATCCTCGCCCGCCCATGGGATGAGGAAGAGGAGAAGTGCGTAGCGGTCGCCAACGGCGTCCTCGACGTCAAGCAGCGCGCTCTCCTGCCCCACACGCCGAAGCGGTTCAACCTGACGTCACTGCCGTTCGCCTACGACCCCGACGCCACCTGCGGCAGTTGGGAGAAGTTCCTCCACCAGGTGCTGCCCGACGACCACGAGGCGCAGGAGTTCATCCAGGAGTGGTTCGGCTACGTCGTTTCGGGCCGCACCGACCTCCAGAAGATCGCGAGCCTGTTCGGCGCCAAGCGGTCCGGCAAGGGGACCATCGCCCGCATCCTCGAAGCGCTCCTCGGCCCTGAAGCCGTCGCGTCACCCAGCCTGTCCAGCCTCGTCGGTAACTTCGGCGAGCAGCCCCTCATCGGCAAGGCCCTCGCCGTCCTGAGCGATGTCAACTGGAACATCCGCGACGTCGGCGAAGCCGTCGAAATCCTGAAAAAGATCAGCGGCGAAGATTCCCGCGACGTGCACCGCAAGAACCGCGAAGCGTGGCACGGAAAACTGAACGCCCGATTCATCGTCCTCGGAAACGACATGCCGAAATTCACCGACGCATCCGGGGCGCTCGCCGGCCGCATGATTCACGTCAAATTCGGAGTCTCTTTCTTCGGCAAAGAAGACCCGCACCTCACCTCGACACTCCTGGAAGAGCTACCCGGAATCCTGAACTGGTCTCTTGACGGACTTGACCGACTCACTAAACGCGGACACTTCAAAGCGCCGACCAGCAGTCAGGAAGCCGAACGGGAAATCATGCGGCTTACCTCGCCCGTTTACGGCTTCATCGAAGATCGGGCAGTCGAGAGCGCGGAAGCGCCACCTGTATTGCTCGACAATCTCTTCGCCGTCTACCGAGAATGGTGCGCCGAGGAAGAGGGGCGAGACCGAGTCAGCACCAAGATGGTGTTCGCTCGCGACCTGCGGTCAGTGGGCAACGGACGCATCCAGGTCAAGCGGGAGACCGTCGACGGGGTACGCGCCCGGTGGGTCTACGGACTGACCCCACAGGAGCCGGGAGGATTCCAGCCGCGTCACCGCTGGCTCGGCGGCGGCCTCCTGGAGGCGAACGACCAATGAGCCACCCCCCGATCGTGTCCGAATTGCCGGACTGCCCAGGTCCTACCCGCCGCTACCCGGGTAGCGCCCAGGTCCTGCCCGGGTCGAAAACGGCATCTGACCAGCAGCAACCCACGTCTGCCCAGGTACTTGTCAACATCTTGCGCGTAAGGCGCAAGAACAAAACAAGTCACTTAGGTGGCCCTAACACAACTTGTTGCAGGGTCAACAGGGCAGCCGAGATAGGGAAACGACCCGGGCAGCCGGGTTACCGCAGCTCACGCACCGTTTCCGACCCGGGCAGCAGCATGGGCGACCCGGGCAGCCAGGCAAACCGGACACACCGATGAGCGACACCTTCAAGAGCACCCTCACCGCACCGACCCGGTGCCCCCGCTGCCACGCGCCGACCCTCACCGCGCTCGACGAAGGCATCCCCGCACGCGTCAACGCCACCCCGCTACCCAACCGCCAGGCAGAAATCGACGCACTCATCCAAGGCCTCATGACCTACACCCACACCAACAATCGGCACCTCGTCTACCGCACCCCCGAACGAATCACTGCCAACACCCTGCGCGGCACCATCCACGCCGAGCACCACTGCAACGGCCCCACCCAACTCACCTTCGACGACCTCGTGAAGGAAAGCCAGTGACACAGCCGCGCGTAATCGGACTCGACCTCTCCATGACCGCAACCGGAATCGCATGGGCAGACGGCACCACCTACACCATCAAACCGAAGCGA
This sequence comes from Micromonospora tarensis, assembly GCF_016803395.1. Classification (GTDB taxonomy): domain Bacteria; phylum Actinomycetota; class Actinomycetes; order Mycobacteriales; family Micromonosporaceae; genus Micromonospora; species Micromonospora tarensis. The sequence goes on from NZ_JAEVHL010000002.1 coordinate 59,692, forward strand.
GACGGCGACGCCCGACTCCTCGAAATCGAATCCGAGATCTCCCGCGCCATCGAAGGCCGGACCATCGACCTGGTCGTCATCGAAGACCTACCCGCCAACGCCAAGTCCGCCGGCATCACCGGCATGGTCCACGGCACCATCCGCGCCTGGCTCCGCCACCATGCCGTGCCCTACGCCCTCGCCACCCCCGCCACCCTCAAGAAGTACGCCACCGGCCGCGGCAACGCGGGCAAGCCCGAGATGGCCGTCGCCGCGTACAAACGCCTCAACCGCGAGCTGGCCGACGACAACCAGGTCGACGCGCTCTGGCTCCGCGCCGCAGGCCTCGACCACCTCGACCACCCCGACGCCCAGCTGCCCGCCACCCAGCGCGCAGCCCTCACCGCCGTGAAGTGGCCGGCCCGGCTCGACACCACCCCGACCCGCCCGCACCACGACGAACCCCGCTTCGGCCGGACCGTCGTCAACGTGCCCCTGCCGGCCTGACCCGAAAGGACACCCCACCATGAGCCGCATCGAGATCAACGCCGGAGGCCGGCACATCATCGTCGACCACGACGGCGAGCTGGAGCCCCTACGAGCGGCGGCGCTCAGCCTGTTCGAAGCCACCACCGGCCCCGAGCCAACCGCACCAGCAACGGGATTCCAGATCATCGACAAGGCGCACAGCACCGTCACCCCACTGGGCCACAGCGCCTACGACCGCGGCTACCCGCCAGCGCCGGTCAACGCTCAGGCGACTGAGCGGCAGGGCTGATCGAGATGGGCGACCACGTCGTGCTCGTCAACGCCACCGACCACCCCGACCCTGATGAGTGGGTTATTGAGCATGCCCAGGACGAGGCCGACCGCGCGGGTCTGACCCTCGGCGAATACCTCGGCCGCGAGGACACCCTGGGTGCGTATCAGACGCTTGGTATGTGCTGCCACGTCTTCGCCGCCAGCAAGCCGAGCACGGTGGGCTGACCCGGCGATGAGCGAGGCGTGGGCGAAGGGCAGCACCAGGGCGTGGCGCGTACTCCGCGCCTACGTCCTCGCTCGCGACCTCTACCGCTGCCGCGCCCACGCCGACGGATGGTGCGACCAGGTACCCGGCAACCACCAGTGCACCGGCCTCGCACCCCTCACCGGACCGGAGGCCGGGCACGCCCACCACACCCTCGGCCGCACCGTCACAGGGGACGACCCGGACCACATCGTGGCAGCGTGCGCCGCGTGCAACCTCCACATCGGAGACCCCACCCTATTACCCGACCCGCCAGGCAGGAGCGTGACCCAATGGTGACCTGGCCAATCTGGATCTACGACGAAGCACACGACCTCGACGTCACGCTGAACGCCGAGGAGATCGACGGCGTATGGCAGGTGCCACCACCCTGGGGATGGAGACCACCAGCAAGGTGGCGTGAGCAGACCGAGGCGCGGCCCGGCGTCACCATCAAGCGGCCACCACTGCGCCCTGGCGAGGGGCAACACGGCTGCTTCCTCGCTGACCGATGCGTCAACGACCTGCGGTGCCACGTGCGCTCAGTTGCATGCCACCAGGCAGGAGCGGTGGTCCAGTGGTGAGACCCCGCTGCTCGGTACGCCTCGGCCCACTGCGGTGCACGGGGCGAGGCTGGCCTGCCTATCACGGTGGTCGGCATCGTTGGCTTCGACTGATCTGGTGGCGGTCATGATGTCCGTTTTTTCCCATCCTGAGGGGGCGGGACACCCCGATGTACGTGTCCTTTCCCTCTCTCTGAGGGCTTCACCGAGTTTGCGAAAGCAGTCCAGTAATCAGGTAGGAGCAGATTGTGACGACGCAAGGGCCGATGCTCCGGGCGGTGGCCGCCGCGCTACGGGATGCGGACGTGCCGAAGCAGGACGGTGGTGCTCGGGCGCTGGCCCGCCGGTACGCGGCGCTCATTGACGAGGCGGCGCCGCTGGCGAAGTACGAGGAGCCGTTGCGGGCGTTGCGACAGGCCGTGCGGGAGTGCAGCGACCCGAACGCGGAGAAGCACCTGGCGAAGATCGAGGCGGCGTTGTCCGCGCATTCAGTAGCGTCTGATCTTGGGCCGAAGCTGCTCGCGGCGTTGACCGCGCTCGGCATGACGGCTGCGGGTCGCAACACGAAGGGAGCCACCGGTGGCGGTGTCGGTCCTGTCAGCCCCGTCGCCTCCAAGCTCGACGAACTCCGAGCTCGACGTCAGCAGCGTCAGGGGTAGTACGACGCCGCGGCTGTTCACGCCGCCGCTGGTGACCGGCCCGCCCGGACCGTGTGGCTGCGGCTGTGCGCTGACGCCGGAGACCAGTTACGGGTTCGACGTCGACGAGTTCGCGCGTGACGTGCTGCGGCACCCGCTCGATCCGTGGCAGCGGTGGTCGGCGGTCCACGCCGGCGAGCTGCTACCCGACGGCTCGCCGCGGTTCAGCATCGTGCTGATCCTGGTGGCCCGGCAGAACGGGAAGACCGAACTGCTGGTGGTGCTCGCCCTCTACTGGCTGTACGTGGCGCGGATCGCCCTGGTGCTGGGTACGTCGACGAAGCTCGACTACGCCAAGGAGTCCTGGAAGAAGGCGGTCAAGCTCGCCCGGTCCATCCTGGAGCTCTCCGCCGAGATCCCGAAGCGCAGCGGGGTGCGGAAGGCCAACGGCGAGCAGGAACTGGTCGTGGTGCCGCTGGACGCGGCGAACCCGGATGACCCGGACGACCTGGAGGCGTGCCGGTACAAGATCGCCGCCGCGAACGAGGAGGGCGGCCGGTCGCTGTCGATCGGCCGGTTCATCGCCGACGAGCTGCGCCAGCACCACTCGTACGAGGCGTGGGACGCGGCCGAGCCGGCGACCAGCGCGGTGGACGGTTCGCAGACCTTCGCCCTGTCGAACGCGGGCGACGATCGCAGCATCGTGCTGAACGACCTGCGGGAGTCGGCGCTGGCCTTCATCGAGCGCGGTGAGGGCGACGGGGACGTGATGCTGGCGGAGTGGTCCGCCCCCGAGGACGCCGATCCGTTTGACCTGGCGGCGCTCGCGCAGGCGAACCCGAACCTGGGTACGCGGAAGAACGCCCGGAAGTTGCTGGCCAACGCGCGCCGCGCGGTCGCTCGGGGCGGCAGGGCGCTCAACGGCTTCAAGACCGAGCACATGTGCATCCGTGTGAAGGTGATGAACCCGGCGATCGACCCGGGCGCGTGGAAGCGGTGCCTTGAGGTCGGGCGGCCTGGACGCCGTCCGGTCGCGCGTGGCGATGTGTCTCGACGTCGCGCCGGACCAGCTACACGCCACGCTCTACGCCGCGGCGGTGCTGCCGGACGGGCGGGTGCGGGTCGACTTCGTGAAGGACTGGGTCGGGCAGGGATGCACTGACAAGATGCGCCGCGAGCTGCCAGGCCTGGTGGCGCGGCTGCGGCCGAAGGTGCTGGGCTGGCTCCCGGCGGGACCGGCTGCGGCGTCGGCCGCCGACCTCGCCGAGCGGAAAGGCTGGCCTCCGCCGGGGGTGAAGGTCGAGGCGATCAGGGGTGACGTCGCGGCGGTGTGTATGGGTTTCGAGAAGGAGGTCACTGCGCGGCGGTTGGCGCACTCGGGTGACCCGCTGCTCGATCGTCAGGTCGGGTCGGCGGAGCGGCTGCGGCGCGGGGACACGTGGGTGTTCAGCCGTCAGATCAAGGCCGCCGAGACCAAGTCGGCCAAGGCCGATGAGGACGGGGAAGAGCAGCCCGGTGGTGGGCACGTCGACGCGGTCTACGCGGCCGCTGGCGCCGTCCATCTCGCGCGGACGTTGCCGGCACCGGTGGGCAAGCCGCGCGTGGTGGTGGTCACAAACTAGTTCCGCGCCGGATGGTTCGATACCGAATCTCTTGACTGTCGAGTAATCTGCCGGTCATGGGGTTGTGGGCGCAGGTGAGGGAGCTGTTCCGGCTGCCCTCGCTTCCGCCCGGGTACGCCCAGTTCGACGCCGACGACGAGACTCCGCCCCGTCCGGTCGATCGGGTGATCGGTGAGATGATGGGCGGAGGCATCGCGCCGAAGGTGAGTCGACAGTCGGCGCTTTCGGTGCCGGCCGTCCTGCGGGGACGGAACCTGATCTGCTCGATCTCGACGCTTCCGCTCGTGCAGTACGCCCGCAACTGGCAGGTCGAGCCGTTGCCGCTGCTGGAGCAGATCGACCCGGACGTGCCCAACGTCGTCACCCTCGCGCAGACAATCGAAGACCTGCTCTTCGAGGGCATCTCCTGGTGGCGGATCACCGAAACGACGGACGGCACCGACAAGGGCTTCCCGACGGCGGCACGGCACCTGGACGTCACCAGCGTGTCGTTGAACCCGCCGAGTAACCGCCAGCCACCGGCGCCGCTGCCGTCGGGTGAGGAGCCGCGCGGAGCAGTGGTGTACGTCGCCGGTGAAGAGGTTTCGGCGTCGAAGATCATCCGCTTCGACTCACCGAACCCGGGCTTGCTCAAGACGGCCGGGCGGGCGATTCGGCGGGCCATCCTCCTCGACCAGGCCGCCGCGCTGTATGCCGACGACCCGAGGCCCCTCGACTACTTCACGCCGACGCTCGACGCCGACCCCGTCACGGACGACGAGGTCGAGGACATGATCCGGAAGTGGATCACGGCGCGTAAGGCACGGGCCACCGGTTACGTGCCGGCCGCGCTGAAGTACAACACCGTCGACCAGCCCACCCCCGCCGACCTCCAGTTGGTCGAGTTGCAGAAGCGGGCTGCGCTGGACATCGCCAACGCTCTCGGCCTTGACCCCGAGGACCTCGGGATATCTACCACGAGCCGCACCTATCAGAACGACACGGACCGGCGGCAGGACCGCATCAACGACGTTCTGTCGCCGTTCATGTCCGCGATCACTGACCGGCTGTCGATGCGCGACGTCACTCGGCCCGGGCACCTGGTCCGGTTCGACCTGGACGACTACATGCGGGCTGACCCGCTGACCCGCTGGCAGGTCTACGAGAAGGCGAAGACCATGGATGTGATCACTACCGAGGAGATCCGGGACGCCGAGCGGAAGCCCCCGCTGCCTGCCGGCACCAAGCGCACCGCGAAGCCCGGGAATGTCGTCGCTCTTCGTCCGGCTGGCGTGACGTTCGCTGACGACGAGCCGGCCAAGGGGATGACGTTCGCGACGTTCGACTTCGCTGCGGCAGCTACTCCGCCGACCGTCGACCTGGAGAGCCGGACGATCACCGGGATGGCGGTGCCGTACAACGCGGTGGCGCGCAAGTACGGGCTGAAGTTCCGGTTCCTTCCCGGGTCGCTGGAGTACAGCGACGTGAGCCGAATCAAGCACCTGAAGGACCACTACACCCCGGTCGGCGTGACGCTGTCGGTCGAGGAGACCAAGGCCGGCCCGATCGTGAAGCTCTCGGTGCTCGGCGGTCCCGAGGGATCAGCTACCCGGTTGGAGCGCGACCAGCTGCTCTACGACGCGAAGGAAGGCCTGTACGACGGCCTGTCGATCGGCGTCGACTTCTCGATGGATCCGAAGGCCGGCGATGTCGAGTGGAACGAGAAGGACCAGGTCTACGACGTGAAGCGCGCCAGCTGGCGTGAGACGTCGACCACGCCAATGCCCGCGTTCGACGACGCCCGCGTGACCAAGGTGGCCGCGAGCCGATCTGCAAAGGAGTCCGGTATGCCGGAGACCATGACCGAGCCGACCACGGCTCCCGCCGCACCGGCCGCCGCGCCGACCCAGCCGGCAGCCACCGAGACGGTCGCCGCGCCGCCTGCCGCGCAGCCGGGCGTCACTCTCAGCATCGACCAGCTCGCGTCCTTCGTTGCGGCCACCGGCGGTACCGGTGTCGCGCTGACCGCCGAGCAGTTGTTCGCCCTGGCCGCCCGGCCGGGCGGACTGGCTGCCCTGTTCAATCCGGCGCCGCCGGTCGTCGAGCGGCAGACCGTCGACCCGACTCGCGCCGTCGCGCTGACCGCCTCGGTCACCGAGCCAGCGCCGTACCGGTTCGACCACAAGGGCAACATCATGCGTGGCAGCCACGACTTCAGCTCCGACCTGATCGCTGGGCTGAAGTCTGGTGACAAGGCTGCCTACGACCGGGCGCTCTCCGTCGTGAGCGAGCGGTTCGACGTCAGCCGGGCCTTCGACACCGACCGGGCGGACACCGGCGCGCTCAACCCGTCGCGCCAGCGGCCCGACATGTACGTCGACCAGCGGACCTACCGGTACCCGGTCTGGGAGGCCATCAACAAGGGCACCCTCACCGACGTCACCCCGTTCGTCTTCCCCAAGTTCAACTCGGCCAGCGGCCTGGTCAACAACCACACCGAGGGCGTCGAGCCCACCCCGGGAACCTTCACCGTGACGAGCCAAACCGTCACTCCGGCCGCCGTGTCGGGCAAGGCGGAAATCACCAGGGAGGTCTGGGACCAGGGCGGCAACCCTCAGGTGTCTGGCCTGATCTGGCGGCAGATGGAAAAGGGCTGGTACGAGGCGTTGGAGGCCCGCGCCGTCGCCGTGCTCGATGCGGCCACGCCGACCGCCATCGCGCTGACCGCTGGTGTCAAGGACGACGTCCTGGACGACGAGCTGACCGCGGCCCTGGTGCTGCTCCAGTTCGTGCGGGGCGGATTTTCGATGGACAATTTGTTCACCCAGGTCGACCTCTACAAGGCGCTGGCGGCCGCCGAGGACTCCACCGGCCGCAAGCTGTACCCGGCTCTCGGCCCGGCCAACGCGTCCGGCGCCGCCCGGGCCCGCTGGTCGGCGCTTGACATCAACGGCATCGCCGCGTTGCCGGCGTGGGCGCTCGCCGCGTCTGGCGCGGTCGTGGCCAGCTCGTACCTCTTCGACTCGGAGAGCGTGCACGGCTGGGCGTCCGCGCCGAACCGGCTCGACTTCGAATACCAGGTCAAGTCGGTGGAGATCGCAATCTGGGGCTACGGCGCCACCGCGATCTCGGACCTGGCCGGGGTCCGCGAGATCACCTACGACCCGGTGGCCCCGTAAGCCCCGGACCGGACTGACCGAGACGAGCAGAGGGAGGCGCGCATGGCGCCAGCAGGATCGCGGTCGCGGGGGCGCAGAGCACCCCGCCGACCCAGAAGACGGACACCACGCCGGCCCCGTCGCCGGAGCAGCCGGCCGACGACCGCGTGAAGGCGCTGGAGGCCGAGGTTGCCGAGCTGCGCGAGCAGCTGGCCACCGAGACCGAGCGGGCGAACGAACTCGAAGCCGAGAACACGCGCGTTGGCGGCGTGGTCACGCAACTGGAGGCCGAGCGCCAGCGACTGCTCAACCAGGGCGAGACCAGGCCGAAGACGTCGACGAGCTCGACGACCGAACCGGCGTACGTCACCGCGCTGGTCGACGCCCTGGCCGACGGTAAGCCGCTCAACTTCGGCGGTGCGACCGTGCCGGAGAACGTGCAGCGGCGGCTCCGCGCGGCGGGCCGGCTGACCAACCGGCCGGTCGAGCCGTCGTTCGGCCTGTCCGAGGGGCAGCGGCAGGAGTTGCTGGCGACGGGCAAGACGACGTCGCCGTTCACCGGTACCCCGCAGCTCGGCACCGGCAAGCCCGGCGAGAAGCCGCGGGCGGTGTCGGCCGAGGAGCACGCGAAGACGCCGGCCAAGCAGCAGGCACCGGCGCGCGACAAGCAGTAATCCGGGCGGAGGGGAAAGGGGGTGACCATCATGCGGGCCGTGTCGTCGACGTCGGTGTTGCTGCCGGTTGGTGGCGTCTGGCAGCTGCTCGTCGACGCTGACACCGCGCCCAGCGTGGTGGTCACCCCTCCCACCGGCGACCCGGTTCCGGTCACCCCGGAGCAGACCAGCGCCGGCCGGTGGGAGACCTCGTACGAGGTGACGGAGCCGGGCCGGCATGTGGCCCGGGCCAGCCTCGACGGGGCAGTGGTCGACTTCGCCGGGCAGGCCTTGGAGGTCACCGCCGGGCCCGTGCTCGACGTGCCGAAGGTCGTGGCCTACCTCGGCCAGATCAGCGCTACCCAGGACACCGTCGGCGACGCCCTGGCGGCCGAGACGTTCGCGCAGGCGGCGGTGTGCCGGGTCGGCGCGATCTACCCGCCGGACCTGCGGGAGGCGCTGCTACGCCGCGTCGCGCGGAACCTGGCGCTGCGGGGTGTGCCGCTCGCGGTACTGCGCGGCGACGCCGAGACCGGATCCACTGTGCTGCCCGGCCGCGACCCGGAGGTCCGCCGCCTGGAAGCACCGCACAGACGGCTGCCGATCGGATGAGCCTCGTCGGAGACCGCGCTGCCATCGCCGCCGTCCTGTCGACCATCGACGGGGTGACCGGGTACGCGAGCCGTCCATCGGTTCTCGCGGCCGGGGATGCCTGGCCGCTCCTCGGCCCGCTCGACCGCGCCAGCGGTTACTCGTTCACGGCGACGTGGCGAGTGTTCGTGATCATCCCTTCGGACGAGGTCAAGGCCAGTGAGTGGCTCGACGCCCACGTCGACGAACTCGTCGAGGCGCTGCTGCCGGTGGGTTTCGTCGACCAGATCTTGCCGGTGGCTGTGACCACAGAGGCCGGCGACTTGCTGGCCGCCCAGATCACCATGAGGAGCGAATGACATGACAGGGCCAGCTGCGGGCGCCCACATTTTCCGGAACGCCATCGTCACCATCGACGAAGTGGAGTACGCCAACCAGTTGCGGGTGGCGCGACTGGTGCCCGACCAGCCGGTCTCCACCTACCGGCCGCTCGTACCGGACGGAGTCATCACCGACGTCGACACCCCGGTGTGGACCTTCGAGACCTCTGGCCTTCAGATCAACACTGCTGGCGGGTTGGCTGAGGCGCTGCGGGCCGCGAACGGCGGCAAGCTCGAAGTCGTCCTCCAGCCGAAGGCCGGCACGGGGCAGAAGACCGCGACCTTCACCATCACCGCCCTGATGCCGGCGTTCGGTGGCGAGCAGGGCTCCTGGTTGGAGCAGGAGCTGTCGTTCCCGGTGGACGGGCAGCCGGTGTTCGGATCGAGCGCCTGATGGCCACCACGTTCGAGCTGCGCGTCGAGATGGAGGACGGCACCACGCATGACGTGGTCGCTGACCAGCGGGACGTCGCCCGTTTCGAGGTCCAGGAGTTCGGCTGCTCTTCGGTCGACATGATGTCGCGGATCTCGACGGCCTACCGGTTCATGGCCTGGTCGGTGCTCACCCGACGGGGCGAAACCAAGCTGACGTGGCCCAAGTTCGACGCCACCTGTGTCGAGGTCATCGACATGCCCGACGACGAGGAGTCGGCTGTGCCGGCTGATGCCGAGGACCCTGGCCAGCCGGCTCCGTCCGCCTAGACCTTGTCGTGCTGGCCTGGCGTACGGGTCAACCGCTGACGGGGCCGGCCGGTCTCGAGAACTGGCATCCGAGGGATGTGGCCACCCTCTCCGATCTGCTGCACGAGGAAGCCGCGGCGAGGCGCCGCGCGGCGAGGGGGTGAGGGGATGGGCTCGATCGACGACCTGATCCGCGACCTCCGTAACTTCGACCGCCGCAAGGAGGTCACCAACCGGTTGTCACGCGAACTCCGCAAGCCGGTCCCCGCCGTGCGGAAGCTCATCCGGAAGCGGGCCCTGGCCGTGCTGCCCGAGGGCGGCGGGTTCGGCGAGTGGGTGTCCAAGCTCAGCGTCACGGCCCGGGTGAAGCTTCAGGGGCGGGCCGCCGGCGTCAAGCTGGTCGGTCGGCGTAAGGGCTACCCGGACAAGGACCCGAAGGTCGACCTGCGGCGTATCGACCAGGGCCGGGCCGCTGCGCCGTCGTGGGGGCACCGTACGGCTGCCAGCTGGCATTTCCAGACGGTCACGCCGGGGTTCTTCTCCGAGCCGTCGACCGAGGTGGAGCAGTGGCGCACGGCTGCTGATGTGGCCCTCGATGACGCCCTGGAGGTGATCCGCCGTGGCTAGAGACGTCGAGGCGGACATCCTCGTCCGGGACAAGACCAGCCCCGGTATCCAGTCGGTCGAGCGGAATCTGAAGCGGGCCACCGACCAGTCCAACAAGATGACCGCCAGCCTCAACAAGGGCGTCGCCCAGTGGGGGCGGGGAATCGCGAAGCTCGGCGGCGCGGCCAGCAAGTGGGCCAACTCGGGTGACAGCGCGGGGAAGCGGTTCGCGCGGGGCATCGGCAACGGGCTGGGTAAGGCCGCCGAGCTGGGTGGCGCGGTCGGCGGCAGCGTCGTCAAGGCTGTGTCGGCGGCGGGCCCGCAGGTTGCGTTGGCCGTGTCGGCGGTGCTGGTCGGTGCGGCGGTGTCGGCAGCTCCGGCGGTCGGCGCGGCGGTGGTCGGCGGCGCCGGGTTGGGCGGTCTGGTCGGGGGTGTGCTGATCGCGTCGAAGGACGCCCGGGTCAAGGGTGCGTTCGACGACCTGGGGAAGGAAGCGGGGGCGGATCTCCAGGCGGCGGCGGGCCGGTTCGTGCCCGCCACGCTGGAGGCGACGAAGGAGGCCCGGTCCGCCTTCAAGGGGATGCTGCCCGACCTGAAGCGGATCTTCGACGTGTCCGCCACGTGGCTGCCGGGGCTGACCCGGTCGGTGGGGCGCGGCGCGCAACTGGCCCTGTCCGGCATCACCAAGGCGATCACCAAGGCCGGGCCGATCATCACGCAGGTCGGCCAGGGGGTCGAGGGGATCCTGGCCTCGGTCGGCAAGGTGTTCGGCGACCTGTCCGACAACGGCAACTCCATGGCCCTCGCGTTGAAGGGTGTGTTCGGGCTGGTCAAGCTGACCATCCTCGGTGTCGGCGGCGCGCTCAACCTGCTCATCGAGGCGTTCGAGTTCTTCGTCTCCAAGATCCCTGGTGGCCGCAAGCTGCTGGACTCGATGACGGCCAGCCAGGACGGCGCGAAGTCCAGCGCGTTCAACCTCGCCGGCGGATTCCAGGCACTGGCCGGCGACGCCAACGCCGCAGCTGCCGGGATGACCAACGCCAAGCAGCAGGCAGACGAACTGGCCAACGGCAACATCTCCCTCGCCCGGGCGCAGATCGCGTCTCGTGACGCCACCCGGCAGGCCGCCGAGGCGATCAAGGAGAACAGCAAGGCCAAGATGTCGAACCGGCAGCGGGCCGACGAGAACATGTCGGCGCTGCTGTCGATGGCGGACGCGTTCAACCAGGAAACGGCCGCCGGTGAGAAGAGCGGCATCGGCGCCGGGAAGGCCTCCGCCGCGTACTCCACGAACCGCGCCGCCCTGATCAAGATGGCGGAGCAGGCCGGCAACTCGCGGAAGAAAGCGCAGGAGCTGGCCGATCGGCTGTTGACCATGCCGAAGGGCGTGAACATCCCGGTCAACGTCAACACCGCCACCGCGTCCGCCCGGTTGGACTCCTTCACCAAGAAGGTCAAGAAGGCGAACGGCACCGTCATCAACTACACCGTCAGGGTCAACACGCAGGGCGATCACCGGATCGTCGGGCAGGGTACGCAGCTGCGCCGGTGGGGTGGCATCGACTACGCCATGGCCCGCGGCGGCGCGATCGGCGCTCACTTCGCCACCAGCCCGACCGTGCTCTACGGCGAGCGGGAGACCGGCGGGGAGGCGTTCATCCCACGGCGGGGCGACCTGGGTCGGTCGCGGGGCATCGCCGAAACGGTGGTCCGGGACTGGCTGGGTGGTGACGTCGCGTGGGACGGCCGTGGCGGGGGTGGTTCGGCCGCGCCGACGGTGCTGGAGGCGCACATCGAAATCGGGGGCGAGGTCGTGCGGGTGGTGCAAGTCCAACTGCGGGAGCGGGACAGGGCGTTAAAGCGGCGCGTCGGCGCCGGGGCGGGGAAGTAAGCCGTGGCTCGCGCTCTCGGCCCGTCCGCCGCCACCCGGTACTGCTACGACCAGGTGACCGGTGCGCCCGCGGCGAACCGTACCGCCGTCATCTACGCCGACGCCGCCGGCACCGTCCCGGCCGACATCCGCTCCTACGACGGGTCGACGGCACCCGGCCCTGCGGTCGGTGGGTCGATCGTGCCCACGGACACCGTGGGGCAACTGTCGCTGATCTGGTTTCCGGACCGGGTCCGCCGGCTGTGGGCGCGGGTCGGCAACGGGCCGATCTTCCCGATCGACGCGGACCCCACCGGCCTCATCGAGAGCCTCGACGTCGGACACAACCCGGCCCTGCGTCGGTGGTACGCCGCCCTGGCCGGCCGGTACGGGTCGATCGCCTCCGTCGTCGTGATGGGCGACTCCATCAGCGAGGGCTACGGGGCCACCTCGGTGACCCGCCGGTGGTTGCAGGTGCTGCAATCCGAGCTGCGCTCCCGGTTCCAACCAGCCGGCGTCGCGGGAGCGGCGTACCCGTACATCAGCGCGTCACCCCGGGTGTCGCCGATCCCCGCTGACTACCCGCGTACCGCGACGGCCGGGGTGACCCAGTCGGACCACGGCCTCGGTCTCCGCTCAGCGGTGATCCCCGCAGGCGAGTCGGTGACGTTCAGCTTCACGGGCAGCCGGGCGAAGGTGTACGGCACCAAGGGTGCGGCGGTCGGGAAGTACGGCATCCGCCTCGACGGGGCGGCCGAGGTGGTCGTCGACGGGGCCGCGGCGTCCACCTCCAGCGGGGTGCTGCTGTGGGATTCCGGCGCACTCACCGCCGGGGCGCACACGGTGCTGGTGCAACGGTCGTCGACCACCACCGCGTCGCCGGGCAACGTGCTGCTCGAAGGGCTGGTCACGTACCACGGCGACGAGTCCGGCGGCGTGCGGGTCCTCGACGCGAGCAGGTCGGGCGCGACCCTCGCCACGTTCACCGGCTCGAACCTGTGGCATGGGGCGTTGGGTGCGGTCGAGGGCAAAGGGTTGCTGGTCCTGGCGTGGGGTGCGAACGACTCCACCACCGGCACCACCCCGGCCGCCTTCAAGGCCGGCCTGGAGCTGCTCATCGCCAACGCCCGCACCGCCGGGTGGACCGGCAGCATCCTGCTGCTCAAGCTGCCGAAGCGCGGCAGCGCCGCCGAGGTGACCTGGTTGGCGTACCTGGCGCAGATGGACGCCATCGCCGCTGCCGACCCCGACATCACCACCCTCGACCTGCGCTCCCGCATCCCTGACCAGGGCACCGCTGAGGCCACCGCCCTGGGGCTGTACGTCGACGAGGCGCACAACACGGACAAGGGCCAGGGGCTGATCGCTGACCACATCGCTACCGCGGTCGTGACCCGATGAGAGGGGGAACGCACGATGCCCGTGCCCGCCGGTAGCGGTTCCGGTCCGGCCCCCGCCGGCCTGTCCTACGACCCCATCTTGTCGCGGGTACGCCTGTCCGTGCAGATCCCGTCGCCGGCCGCGTACGCGCGGATCGAGCGGTCCACCGATCAGGTCCGCTGGGTCACCGTGCGAGGCGGCACCGAGGTGGTCCCGACCACCGGCGGATGGGTGACCCTCTCGGACTACGAGTTCACCCCCGACACCCCCAACTGGTACCGGGTCCGCGCGTTCATGGCGAACGACTTCGAGATCGGCGCGTCGCGCAACAGCAACCCCTACATCGAGACGGACACCTCGGGGTGGACGGCGGTGGGCGGCACCGTAGCCCGGTCGACCAGCACCCCACACGAGGGCGTCGCGTCGCTCCTCCTCACCCCCGACGGGGCCACCGCGACTGTGCAGGCGCGCGTCGCGAACGGCCCGGTCACCGCCGCGAACTTCTACGTTGGGGCCGCCTGGCTGCGTTCAACGGTCGCCCGCACCGCCGGTATCGCCATCATCTGGCGGGACGCCGGGGGCGGGATCCTCTCCCAGACGCTCGGGTCAACCGTGGCCCTGGCCGCCGGCGTCTGGACGTACTTCGAGGTCACCGGGCAAGCCCCGGCCAGCGCGACGCAAGCAACGTTCGTCGCCGCCTCGATGGGCGGAACGCCACCAGTGGGCCACACCATGCTCGTCGACGAGGCCTGTTTCGTCGTCATCGGCGGCACCCCCGTGTTCTCCGGTGCGATCACTCCCGACCTGGCCGGCCACGTCTGGCTGAAGTCGGTCAGCCGTCCGTTCCTGAACCGGGCCGTGACCGTCCTCGACTACTCCGACATCGAGCGGCCAGCGCGCGGCGGCCTGTTCACCGTGCCCGGCCGCACCGCCCCGGTCGCCGTGACCGACGTACGCAGCTCCCGCCGATGGACCCTCGAAGTCCTCACCAACGACGCCACCGCCGCCCGAGACGTTGACCTGCTCCTGGCCTCCGGGGACGTCCTGCTCGTCCAGGCGCCGGCCGGCACCGACGTCCCCGCCGGGTACGTGCACGTGGGCGACACTCGACAGCGCCGCACGTCTCGGCTCGGTCCCCGCCGGGTGTTCGAGCTGCCGTGCACTGAGGTGGCCGCGCCGACTGCCGACGTGGTGGGCGCGACCGCGACCTGCCAAACCGTCCTGAACACCTACGCGACGTGCGCGGCGCTGCTGGCCGCGCACCCGACCTGCCTCTCCGTCATGGAGCTGATCGGCGACCCGACGGAGGTGATCGTCCCGTGAGGCCCGTCAGCGAGCGTTTCCTCGACGCGATCCGCGGCTCGCACGAGGCGGTGTTCTCCGCGACCGTGGTGGCACCCGGCCAGACCGGCGTCGCCCCGACGGGCACCGACATCACGATCGCCGACGGCGACGTCACTCTCGACGGCACGGCGCAGGTCCGGTCAACGCTGGAGCTGACCACCTCGGGCACCTTGTGGCCAGTCCGGGCCACTGACCTACTCGCCCCGTACGGCAACGAGGTCTTCGTCCGGCGCGGCATCCGGTACACCATCGGCCTGACGGAGTGGGTGTCCCTGGGTTACTACCGGATCGACAGTACCGAGCAGGACGACGCCCCGGACGGGCCGATCCGCGTCCTCGGTCAGGACCGTATGGCGGGCATCGTCGAGGGGCGGCTTACCGCACCCCGCCAGTTCGCGGCCTCGACCACCCGCGGCGCGCTGCTCTCCGCGCTGATCACCGAGATCTACCCGTGGGCCACGATCGAATGGGACAGCACCGGGGTCCGTGACGCGGCGATCGGCCGGCAGATCCTCGTCGAGGAAGACCGGTACGCGGCCTGCGCCGAACTGGTCAAGAGCGTCGGACGAATCTGGTGGTGGGACCACCGGGGCGTCCTGGTCGTGCGCACCCCGCCCTTGTCGACCGAACCGGTGTGGGAAGCCAGCCACGGGCAGCTCGGTGTACTCCTGGACCTCGGGCGGCGGCTGACCCGCGTGGGTGCGCACAACGGCGTCATCGCGAGCGGCGAGGGCGCAGATACCGCTGCCCCCGCGCGGGCCCTCGTTGTCGACGCCACCCGCGATTCGCCGACTCAGTGGGGCGGCCGGTTCGGCAAGGTCCCCCGGTTCTACTCGTCCCCGTTCATCACGACCGACGGACAGGCGTGGACCGCCGCGGCTTCGCTGCTCATGGCTGAGCTGGGGCTGCCGTACAGCGTCGACTTCGAGGCGGTACCCAACCCGGCCCTGGAGCCGTTCGACACCGTGCGGTTGCGGTACCGGGGTCGGTCTGAGGTGCACGTGATCGACCGGTTGACCGTGCCGCTGACCGTCGAGCAGCCGATCTCGGCGGCGACACGAGAGCAGACCACCACGCTGCTCGGGGGCGCGTGATGGCCACCTACGGGTCGGACGACCTCACGCCACTGCTGGCGCAGCAGCCCTCGGCTGGCCTCGGCTACCGGCAAGGCATTCTCCGCGCGTGGAACGCACTGAACGCTGAGAACACCGTCGAGGTCGGCGGGACGCTTATTGAGAATCTGCCAATCCTCAACACCAACAACGACGCGCTTCAATTGGCTCCCGGTGACGTGGTGGGCATCTTGACCACCGGGACGTCGGCCAACTCCTGGATGATCCTCGGCCGGGTCACCATGCCCGGTACCCCCGCTGCTGAATCTCTGCTGTCGCAGGTGTCCAGTGGTATCGCCGTCGGCGTCGTTACCACCCAGCAGTCGACCGCCTCCACTACGTACGGGGACTTGGCGACGGTGGGGCCTTCGGCGACCGTGACGATTCGGGCCACGGGAAAATGTTTGGTCATCCTCAGCTCGCAGATGGGCTACGCCACGGCCACCGCCACGGGCGGCTGCAAGGCGTCCTTCGTGGCGTCCGGGGCCAACACCATCGCCACGTCCGGACAGCGGTCCATCAACATGGGCATGAACACTGGTGCGCCGAGCACCTTCCGTGTCGACCAGTTTGGGGCGACGTTTTACCTCGCCGGGCTCAATCCGGGGGTTACCACATTCACAATGAAGTACGGCGCACAGAACGGTTCGGTTGCCGACTTCAGTGACCGCGTGTTGGTGGTGTTCCCGCTATGACCAGGTCAGGGATTTGGCCACACGTTGAGGTCACAGTTACCCAGCCCGTAGGTGTTGGAGCGCATGACCGGCGCCGGCCCCGACCCGGGGCACTCGGTGTGGTTGTAGTGGCCGAGCAGGTGACCCATTTCGTGCAACAGAACCTGGGTGCGTTGGTCGTTGAGCGTGCCCCCGGTCGCCCCGAACGTTGTTCCTACCCGCACCCACGCGTCGGCGGTCATCACCGCCAGGTCTTCGCCGACGAACGCCCTGCCGACGTCCTGTCCAAAGCCGTAGGTGCCCCGGTAGCCCGGCTTCACGATCCGGAACGTGAACCGGTCAAGGTCGGTGCGCCAGCCGCGCGGGTCGTTGACGACCCGCTCCACGAAAGCGGCGACCTCCGCCTGGTCGACGTCCACATCCTTAGCGACCTCGACGATGGGCGGCGCGTACCAGACAACCGGCGTCGGAGAGGAGACGGCGACGGGGGCAGGCGCGGTGGTTCCGGCGTGCTGGTCCTGGAGCACGTCCACCCACACGATCGTCGCCGCCGCACTGAGCACCGCGGCGGCTACGCCTGTGCCGATGACACCCCGCATCGTCGCCTCCCGATCTATTCGGCGCCACGGTAGCGGAACTGCGCAAGGAGAAGTGACATGCCTGGATCGACGCCCATCTACGGGTTCCCCTATCTGGTGAACGAGGTTGATCCGCCGGACATTGGTGGTGCCACGCAGGCGCTCGCCGAACGAGCTGAATTTCAGGTGGCTCGCCTCGACGGCGCCATGGTCGGATTCGAGTCGGCATCCGAGGTCAGCCCGCAGTCGATCCCCGCGGCGGCGGGCACCCCGCTGCGCTGGCAGGCGGCCACCTCCAACGTCGGCGGGTTCGGCAAGCCGAACACCACGGAGTGGACCGTGCCGACTGGTGGCGTGTACGCGGCGACCGTGCAGGGTCTGGTGTCGAACGGGCAGTCCGGGCGGGCGTTCGCGCAAGTCGTCATGGCAAATAGAGAGTTCCGCACCCCGTTCGGTGGCGCGGGAGAGTCCGGTTGGGGCGCGGCCGGTATCCGCCGGTTGACCGCCGGTGCGGTGATCAGGGCCGACCTGTACTGCGCGACCGCGACGACCGTGTCCTCGGCGACGCTGGTCGTCTACCGGATCGGGTCGTGACGCCATGACCCGCGCACCGAGCACCCTGTTGGCCGCCCGCTCCCTGCTCCTGACCCACCTCGACAACGCGCCTGGCCCGGACGACCTGGAGCCGGCGGAGGTCGGCATCGTCGGCGACCCGGCCCACCGGGGCGGCTACCACTGCGGCTCCGACCGGGTGGACGCCGACGACTACTCGGTGCGCGAGTCGCCCCGGGACCGGGCCGGCCTGACGCTCGACGCGGCGGCGCTCGACGTCGGCCAGTTCGAGGTCCGCGCCGGCGACCGCACCCACACCCTGGCCACCTTCTCGCTGTGGTGTGTGGGCCAGTGCGCTGCCGGCGCGGCCGACACCCGGGATATCCGCGAGATCATCTACAGCCCCGACGGCAAGACCGTGAAGCGGTGGGACCGCCTCGGCAAGCGCACCACCGGGGACAGCTCGCACCGCTGGCACACGCACTTCAGCTTCTTCCGCGACGCCATCAAGGCGGGCCGCGACCAGCGGCCGTTGTTCCGCCGCTACCTCAAGACCATCGGACTCCTGGAGGACGACGACATGACGCCCGAAGAGCACAACTGGCTCGCCACCGTGCACAAGAACCTGACGCTGCTCGACGGGCGGACCCCGATCGGGCAGACGTACCTGCGGCTGGCCCGCGGCGTCGACGACGTGAAAGGCGCGAAGCAGGTCGACCACCCCACCCTCACGAGCATCGCAGGGCAGCTGACCGCGCTCCAGACCGCGCTCACCGCGCTGGCCACGCGGGACGTCGTCGACGAGGCCGCGGTGGCCCGTGACCTACTCGGTGTGCTGACGCCGGAGAAGATCGCCGCCGCGATCCCGCCGACCATGGCGCAGCAGGTCGCGGACGAACTGGTCCGCCGACTGGCTGCCTGACGTCGTGTGGACCTGGCGACCCTCATCCCAGCCGGCGGCCTCGGTGCGGTCTCCGTCGGCGGCACTCTCCTTGCCGTCGTCGTGTACCTGCTCAACGCCAACCGCGTCGATCGCCGGGAGTACCAGGACGCCGTCGACCGGGCGGAAGCCCGCGCCGATGCGGCCGAAGCGCGCCGGGCCACCGCCGAGGCCCGGGTCGACGGGCTCCAGCAGGCGGTCGACGCCGAGCGTGCCGCACGTCGTACGGCCGAGGACCGGGCAGCCGCGGCCGAGCGGACGCAGCAGAACGGTGGCCAGCCGTGACGGATGAGACTCTGCAGCTGCGGCGGCGGATGCATCGTCGGGGTCGACGCCGGGCGGTCGTGGCCGTGGCGGTCACCGCGCTACTCGCGTCTGCCGTCACGTGGTGGGCGGCCTCCCTCGGCCGTCAGGCCACCGCCGAGCAGCAACGCGCCGACGTCGCCGTGTCCGGGGCGGAGCAGCTGTGCCAGCAGGTGCGCCAGCTCGGCGGCACGTGCGTGGTCGACCCGGCCGAGCTTCGTGGCGATCCCGGTCCGGCCGGGCCCGCCGGTCCACCCGGGCCGCCCGGCGTTCCCGGCCTCGACGGCGCGGACGGGTCCGACGGTGCACCGGGTCCGACCGGGCCGGCTGGTACGCGCGGCGAGATCGGTCAGTCGGGCGCTGACGGGCCAGCGGGAGATTCCGGTCCGGCCGGTCCGGCGGCCCGGCTGGTGCGGTGGGGCCGCAGGGACCAGATGGTCCGCAGGGCCCGGCCGGGCCGCGCGGTGAGCAGGGTCCGCAGGGTGAGGCCGGGCCGGCGGGCGCGCAGTGCCCGGACGGGACAACGGCGGAGACGGTCACGGTGGTGACGACGACCGGCGCGCGGCAGATCGCCGCCTGCGTCGCGGACTAGGACTCATGCCGATGCACTCGCCACCTACCTTGCGGCCAGCCGGCTCGCCGGTGCTTCACAGCCTGGCTGGTTGGCTCACCAACCCGAGGTTCTGGCAGTGGTTCCACGCTGCCAACGCGGCGAAGTGGGTGCTGCTCTTCCCCGCCGGGATGCTCTGGTGGCGGGAGTCGGTGCCGTTCCTGATGTACGTCAGCCTCGACACGGCGTTGACCGGTGCGCTCGCTGCGTACGGTGCCGCGCTGGGCGCTCGCAAGGCTGATCCCGAAGATCCGCTCTAACGAGAGTTTGAGGAGGCTCGATGTTCACCACGAAGTTCTGGAAGGCCGCCGCCGAGCGGGCGGTGAAGAGCGCCGCGCAGGGTCTGCTGCTCTACTGGGGCGCTGACGTCGTGTTCAACGCGTGGCAGGCGGACTGGGCGGCGGCCGGCGGCATCGCCTCTGGTGCGGCAGTGCTGTCGGTGCTGACTTCGTTGGTCAGTGCGAAGGTGTCCGGGGAGCAGGACTCCCCGAGCCTTGTCGGAGGTAACCAGTAGGATTTTCGGCGCGGTGCCCCCGGTGACGTCCCGGGTGGTGCCGACCAAGCAACGAATCGCCCCCAACCAAATCGGGTTGGGGGCGGTTCCTTTCGGACTGTCAGGTGAGGCCGAGGGCGACCCGGTCGCGCAGGTCCGTCTCTTTGAACTGGACCTTGCCCCGGTTCGACACCTCGATGCCGTAGATCCCCTTGCCGCTGGGGACGTTGGCGATGTCGAAGAGGAACAGGCACGAGGTGGCCCGCGTCGAGTCGTTTGGATCGGTGACCGGCTGCCCCTCGCCGAGGTTGCCTACCGCGATGTTCACTCCGGCGGGGTCGGTGACGATCACCTGCGTGCCCACCTGGATGTCGTCGTGGCTCTCGGAGCCGGCGCACGTGTGGGTTGACTCCGACCAGACGAAGTTCGGAAGTTCGAGGGTGAACGTGCCACGTACGAGAAGCGGCAGCGGTGCGCGGCTGGGCGTTGCGGACGTGGTCGGCGCAGCGGTCGCCGGCTCAGTGTCGCTGGAGCAACCGGCCAGGGCGGCGGCGAGCAGCGCCGCGGGGAGCAGTAGGCGGTGGGCGCGGGTCATGCCGGGCACCGTACCGATGGGAGTCAACGGCAGGCCTCGGATCGTCGGGATCCCGACGCTCACAGCGCGACCCAGATCACCGCGCCAGCTACCGTCAGCGTCAGCAGCACCATGGCGATCCAGCCGGCTGCTTGACCGGCGAGCCAGGCAGCCTCAACCACCCACGACCACGCCCAGGACCACGCCCACGCAGCTCGCTCCCACCGGCGGGCGGCCTCCCAGGTCACCAGTACGCCGACGAGCACTCCGGCGCTGAACGCGATGAGCAGGCCTCTCATGATTCACTTTCCGTGATCAACGGACGGGCGGTGCGGACTGTCCGCACGATTCCCGCCCGCTCCAGGTGGGAGGCCGTACGGACGGCGTCCGGACGGGGAAGTGTCCGGACGGTCCGTACGGCCTGATGATCGCTGATAGTCACGCCGGCTCGGTGATCCGGATCTTGTAGATGCCGCGCTCGGTGTTGCGCAGGATCGCGTCAGGGCCGGAGCACAGGCGGCGCAGCTCCTTGCTCACCCAGCTCGCGGTCAGGCCGGTCGCTTCGATGACGTCGCCCAGCTCGGCCGGGCTGAACTCGGTGGTTCCGGCCGCGTGCAACCGGAGCAGATAGTCACGGGTCCACGCTCGCGCCTCGGTCGTGCCCATCGGTGGCTTGCGCAGCTGCCCGAACGCCAGCCGCGGCATATCGGCGGGGACCGCGATCGGCTGCGCGGGATCGACGTCGTCCGGTGGCTCGTTCAGGTCGAGCGCTTGTTCAGCTCGCGCTCGTCCTGGTCGTCGGGCTGCGTCACGGGGTGCCCTTCCTGGCGCTGGGTCGGAGGTGGCTGAGGGGGAGAGGTTGGTGCGGTGACTGGCCGGTACGGGGCGATGGCAGCTGCGCGGTCGTCTTCGCTGCGAGCGATGAACGCCCGCGCCGGCATCGACCACCGCTCCTTGTCGACGCCCGGAAATTCGGCGTAGAGGTAGCCGGGTCGGCTGTTCTTCCACTCCCACGGGGCGGCGCCGGCGTCGAGGGTGCTCTCCGACAGGGCAGCTTCCGCGTCGGTGTTTCGCTCCACGCCGAGGCACACCTTCGCGGAGATGTTCGCTCGCGCCGAGGTGGGGAACCGGTCATGCGTCGCCCGCTGCAACTCCACCAAGAGGAAGATGCCCACGGACCGCGCCGACTCGCTGACGTCGACGAAGGTGCCGTTGTCGACCACGAGCCGAGCGGCCTCGAAGTTCACCACGACGAGGTACGGCAGGCCGCAGCCCTTGACCCACTGCTTGAGCCCGCGCTGCCCGAGGTGCCGAGCCCGCTGCGCGATGAGCCGGGGCAGGTCCTCGATGTAGTCCTCCGCCGACTCGGGGTCGAGGTAGGTCTCGTGCGCACCGAGGCGCAGCCACTCGGGCAGCTGGTCGCCCTTGCGGGTGTCGGTGACGATCAGCTTGACGTCGTTGCGGGTGAGCACGTCGGCGCACAGGTTCAACACCAACTCGGTCTTGCCCGCGCCGGACATGCCGACCACGGACAGGTGAGCCGAGTTGCGACCGGCCTTGTGGTCACCGGGCAGCCACAGGCTGAGCGGCTCACCATCCTCGACCACACCGAGTTCGACCGGCGCGTCGGCGATCGACGCACCAGGCGCGGA
This sequence comes from Micromonospora tarensis, assembly GCF_016803395.1. Classification (GTDB taxonomy): domain Bacteria; phylum Actinomycetota; class Actinomycetes; order Mycobacteriales; family Micromonosporaceae; genus Micromonospora; species Micromonospora tarensis. The sequence continues at coordinate 81,630 of NZ_JAEVHL010000002.1, forward strand.
CGGTCCGGGCCAGTAGCGGGTCTCGCGCAGCTGATCGACCGGCACCACGGACACCTTGGCCCGGCGCGCCGAATCCGGGTTGGGGATGACCCGGACCGCCGTCGCCGGCACGTCGAGCGCAGACGCCAGCGCTCCCCGGTCGCCCGCGAGATCTCCGGCGGTGGTGCCCGCGTCGAGAACCACCGGGGCGGTGGCCCGGGCGCCGTCGATGGTGGCGCGGCCGAGGCGGGCACCGCGCAAGCTCTTCACCGCCTCGGCCAGACCACCGCCTTGCTCGCCGTCGCCGGATTGCCCGGAGCGCAGAACCCGGATGACGCCCATGGCGATCGAGGCGGTCGGCGCACCGATCAGCCACAAGTCCAGCCACGGCCGAGACCACGGAGCGGACAACGTCGCCCCGATGGTCCACGCGCCCCCGGCGACGCACGTCACGGTGGCCACCGCCTGGCGGACGATTCCACGGGCAGCAGCTGCTCGCCACGTCAGCGCGGAAAGCGCGGTGCCGGCCAAGGTGAGCCCGGCCGCTGCGGCGCCGGCCGTGGCCGGGTTGCCGCTCCAGTAGGCGTGTGCGCCGGCCGTCGCCGCCCAGAGACCAACGGCGCTGACCGGGGTGACCAGGTACGGCCACAACGGAACCTTCACCGTGTGCACGGTGGCCACGCCGTCGTAACCGGCGTTCTTCGGCATCCGGGTGGTGGTCTTCACCATGTGCTCCTGTTCGGGTCAGGCCTTGAAGCGGAAATCGTTGCGGCGCGGCCGGTGCCCAGCGGCCTCCAGCTCGGGCAGGTAGACCGCCTGGAATCGGCTGGACGCGGTCACCACGTACTGGCACGCGATCACCAGCGACTCGGACGCCTGCTGGATCGGCCGGGCGACCTGACGGGCGCGGGCCCGCCCGGACAGCCCACCCATCGGTCCGCCCTTGATGGCACGGAGTCGGGCGTCGAGCTCGGACGCGCAGATGCCCAACTCCAGGGCCCCGGCGTGGAGGATGCGGCGCGAGTTCTCGCACCACTCCAACAGGGCGACGTTGTCGGTGAGCGCGTCGGCGCCAGCGAAGAACGAACGGCCCTTGGCCTGTTCAGCCATGATCACTTCTCCTTGTTCGAGGTCGGTGTGTGGTGCTGCTTCCAGCGGTTCGCGGTGGCCTTGGACACGCCCGCCGCGGTGCCCAGCTGTTCGCCGGTCGGCGGGTGGCCGAGCTTCTTGGTGAGCCGGGCGTACGCCTGAGCCAGCTTCTTGTCGTCGCGCTGAGCCGACTCACGCACCGGCTCGGTGACGGACTTGCCGCGAGCCGAACGGTGAGCCGCGACTGAGCCGGGCGGTGAGCCAGCGACCGGCTCAGCAACTACGTCGACGAGCGCGTCCAGCGCACCGCCGGATTGAGTCGGCTCCGGCTCACGACCTGAGCCGATCCGCGCCGCGAGGTGAGCCGGCACCCGGATCAATCCGAGGTCGACCGTCGGCTCAGTCCGGGGCCGGGACAGGGCGGCGTGCCCGCGCTGGAGGGTGATCTTCGAGCGCAGCGCAGCGCGGCGAGCTTCGGCGCTGGTCCGGTCGAGCTGCTGACGCGTCCACTCGTCGACCTCGCCGCCGCCGATCCCGGCGAACAGTTGCTGCCGGATGCCGAGGGTGAGCCGGAGCTGCTTCTGCGCGGCAGCCATCGTCGCCTCGTCCACGGTCTTCGCCAGGTCGTCGAGCCGGCGCGCGGCTTTCTCGGCCCGCTTGGCGGTGGCGTCGTCGATCTGCTGGTTACTCTGGCGGCCGGTCGGCATGCCAGACCACGACAGCGGCGTCGACCACGCTGCGCACGGTGCGCTGCCGGAACACTTCGGCGAGGTCGTCGACCGTGCCCGGCTTGAGCAGCCCGAGTCGGACCCCGATGCGCTGTGGCGTCCAGATCCACCGGGACTCCTGGCGCTTGGCCGGCTCCTTGTCGGCGTAGAGGCTCATGTACCAGATGCCGGCGGCCAGCGGCGGCGTTGCCAGACGAAGTACCACCTCGGTGACTGAGTCGGACGCGGTGGACGCGACCAGGCCGGACGCGCCAGCGACGAGCCAGACGAAGCGCATGTGTCGGCTGATGTCGGGTGCCGGTCCGTCGCCAACGTGAGCGGCGAGCTTGTGCGCGGCGAGGCTGCCCTGGTGGAGCATGACCACCTCGAAGGTGGCGCAGAACATCAGGCTGCCGGGGACGTTCAGGCCAAGGGGTCCGTGGGCGACCTCGAACATGCCTTCCATCGCGAACAGGGTGGCGAGGGCGACCGCGACTCGGCCGAGCTTTTCGTGTACGTAGCCGGTCTGCAGGAATCGCCACACCAGGACCAGGGCGAGTAGCGCGCCGACCGCGCCCGCGCCGAAGAGCACGGGCTGTCCGTGTCGTTGGGCGAGGCCGGCCAGTGTGGTGGCCGCCTCGCGGACGTCGTCGATCGTCATGCGGGCCAGCATCGCACAGGTTTGACAGATTTGGAAGTTCTGACAGACTCGGACGTCATGAAGCTCGCTCACGCACCCGGCCCGGCTGTCGCCCCCCGACCGCGCGATCTGCCAGACTTGGTCAACTCGGCAGGTCTGACAGGGGGTCCGGTGGTAGGCGACGGCACGTGGCTATCGATCGGCGAGGTGATTGCCAGACTCCGGGCAGCAGGATTCAGCGAGAGCGAGTCGACGGTCCGCCGGATGATCGATGACGGCGACCTGGAGTCGTACCGCACCGAACGCGGTGGACACCGCCGGGTGAAAGCCCAGTCCGTGGAGAGTCTGATCCAACGCCGAGCAGCCACCCAGTAAACCCGAAACGTGAAGCGGCCCCGTTCCCTCGAAGGGAGTGGGGCCACTTCACGTTTCGGGGGTCAGCGAATCCAGCTGACGAACCGGAACCAGGTCGCGCCCGTCGTCGTCACAGGTAGTTCGTTGACGGCGGCGGCGTACACCGCCCCGAGGTACATGGCCAAGCCGACCCGGTCCCGCCCGAAGGTCTCGGAGAGGCGGACCTGCGCCTGGGCGCACGGCCAGTCCTGCCCACAGGTCGTGCAGTCCCACTCTGGTCGGCGTGGCATGTGCTGCCCGTTGAGTCGTCCGTCCAGTGCGGCGACCGCCCGCAGCCCTCGGGCACGGTCAGCAGCCTGGGCTTCGTGGATGGTGGTCGGAGTCTCTGCCATCACTGTGCTGCTCCGATGTAGCGGGCGTAGACAACGATCACGCCGTCCACGGTCCGGACTGCTGCCTGATACGCGCCAGCAGGCCGCCACACCGCCAGCGATCCCTGTCGGATCCGGCTGGGCAGCACGTGGCTCCGGGCACCTTCGGCGATCACCGCCCACTCGCCGGGTCTGCTCCGTAGTTCTGCGGCGATCCGTCTCGCCCGCGCTGCTCCGTCGGTCTGGGCCCGAGGTAGACGGGGCGCAATCGGCGGCGGTTCCTCCCACCGGATGACGGTCTCGGCCAGGTCCTGGCTCACCGCATGTCTCCACACGTGCGGGTCTTCTGCCCGGGGGTGAGTAGCGGGGCGGTGGTGGGGATGAGTGTCGGCGCGTTCCAGCCCGGCGGCGTCACGCACGCCGAGGCCGTGGTGGGGCTGGTCTGGTCGAGCTGCCGGCGGCGCCGGCGGAACGGGTTCCACATCGGTGCGTCCCCTCTGCCAGGGACCGAGGTGGCCGGCCCCCTCGGCACGGCCACCCCTGCCCTTCCTGGGTGGGCACGGCGGCGGACTCCGCACGGGGGTCGGTGCCCGCCGCCGCTACCCGGGGCCCGGTGCTCGCGGACGGGGGGACCGTCGCTCACTCCGCGCCCAGCTGGTGGATGCGACCGCAGCCGGAGGTTCGGGTGCTGAGGGTTCGTGCCGTCGCATCCTCCGCGCCAGAATCATTCGCTCTGGCATCCACCACACTGGCATCGTTCGCCCAAGGTCACAAGACCGACACGGGCAGCGATATAGAAGAGGGCCGACACCAATCGGTGCCGGCCCTCACGTTGAACTAGGTCAGATGTGGTCGAACGCGCCCTTGCGCGCGCCCGCCAGGAACGCGTCCCATGACCTTCTCGGGATTACCTGGATCGGAGCGTCGGCGTCGGCGTCCGTCCTCTCGGACAGGGCCACGTCACCGGAGCCGTCGTTCGCGACGGAGACGTAGAGGCACCCCTCGTTACCTCCGGACTCCGGCGACTTCATCCAGGTGACGAAGCGCGGATCGGTGTTGTGCTGCGGGTCGGACATCGGTTATCCCTCTCGGGTCGTGGCGGCCAGCTCGGCCGCCGCCTCTCGGATGTACGCCGCACTGTCCGCGTCAGACAGTGCGGCCTCACGCAACCGCTGATGCAGCTGCGCGTACCCCGACACCTCTACCGAGTCGGTGACCAGCAGGGCGCGGGTCACGTTGTCGACCACCACGATCGGCGGATCCTGGGTGTCGGGGTAGGTCACGTGGGCGTATGGCGCCCTCGGGGCGTAACCATCGCCGGGCTGCGCGTCGACCGGTATCACTCGCACGCTCACCCTGTCGGGATCGACCATCAGGTCCAGGAGGTGACGCAGCTGCTCCAGCATCACGTCCGCTGGTACCGGCCGCCGGCGAATCGCCTGTTCCTCAAGCACCAGCTGGTAGCGGGCCAGGCCGCCGCCGATGCTCTGGCGTTGCCTCTCCAGTCGTCCCCGCACGATCGGCTCCGGATCGGCAACGGGCGCGTCGCCGGTCAGTGCCAGGACCCGGTGCCGGGCGTACGCGGCGGTCTGGACGAGGCCGGGCAACAGCAGGCCGCTGTACTCGCGGATCGTGCTCGCGCCGGCCTCGACGAGTGCGTAGGTGCGCTGCCCGTCGCCCATCCGCGTGTACGCCGCGGCATCCCACCACCGGCTGCTGGCCGCGTCCTCCGCGTAGCCCTCGATGACGGTCCACTCTCGGCTGTGTCGGCGAACGTCCAGGGCGTCGAGCAGCCGCCGTACCGAGAGCAAGCCCGGTTTCCGGCCTGGGTCGCCAAGCGGGTTCTCGGTCCGGCTGATGACGGATGCGCTGACGCCGCTCTTGCGGCTGAGTTCGGCGTGGCTGTAGCCGCGCTCGGTGCGCAGCTGGAGCAGTGCGGCACCGAGCCTGCGCGTTCTGGCCAGCGGGTTGGGGGTCAACCGGGCCTCCTTGCCGAATCGAATGATGCCGGTCGGCACGGCATCGAGCGTACTCATCGCGCAGGCTCCGGCGTAGTGACCGCCGTCGGTGCGTCCCGATACCCTGGAAGCTGCCCCTCGACGCGGGTCGGGCGGCGGGGGGTCCGGTACGCGTCACCGGGCCCCCCGCCACGTACAGGGGGCCCCGGGGCCCCCGGACCCCGGGAACCCCACCCTTGGCGTCTACGTACCGTGCGCAGGGTGATCGATCCCCACAGTGATCGGCCCGCGTATCGGCAGCTCGCCGACATCCTGCGGGATCGGATCACCTCCGGCGACATCGCTCCGGGCGCGCTGCTGCCGTCGATCCGTCGCCTGGAGCAGGAGTACGACGTCGGCCGGGAGACGATCCGCCGCACTCTCGCGGTGCTGCGGACGGAGGGTCTGGTCGTGACCGGCTCTGGCCACGGCACGCGCGTCGTCGACGAGCAGCCGCGCGAGGTGGTGTCGGTGCCGCGCGGCGCCAGGGTGCGGTCCCGGATGCCGACCGAGGCCGAGCGGGTGAAGCTGGGAATCGACCCCGGCTCGGTGGTGCCGGTCATGGTGATCACGCTCGGGGGCCGGGTGCGGGGTGTGCACGCGGCGGACCGGGTTGAACTCAGCTTCCTGTGATCGTCGATCTTGCGAATGAGTCGGTAGCGAATCGTTCCCGGCTGGGTGATCTGTCCTGCCTGGGTGACACGCTGCATTTTGCAGATGACGCTATGCCTGCCCCGCTAAGGCATCGATAACGGCGCAAAACCTCATCGCGTCGAACCGAATCGATCTCACCAGTAGTGCGCGAGCTGCCCGTTTACGTCACGATGGCTGCCTGCCGGAGATCCCGCACATGGGACCGGCGCAGCCACCGGGGGGAGGCAGCTTGCGCGCATCACCAGCCATCATCCGCGCCGCACTCCTCTGTGGCCTCGCCGGAGCTGCCTGGTGCGCACTCGCCGCCCTCAACCCCGACACCGCCCACGCCGACGACCGACCCACGACGACCACCGAGCAGCCGGGGGGTGTGCTCGGTGGCGTCCGCGACGCCGTCGACGAGGTACTACCCACGCCGAGCGACAAGCCGGCACCCGCCGAGGAGCCCGCCGGCGAATCCCCGCACACCGACAGCGACAAGCCGGCACCGGCCCAGCCTCGCAGCGACCCGCCGAAGAACGAGCCGGTAACCCAGCTGCCACCCGTCGAGGTCCCGGTCGATCTGCCCGTGGTCCCGCCGATCACCGTGGTCACACCGCCGGCCGCCCCCGAGACACCCGAGCCGCGCCCGGCCGCGCCCGCTCCGACGCCCAGCCAGCAGCCCGCGCCCATCGCCGTCACCCCGCCGGTCATCAGCCCGACGCAGCCCGCAGCCGACCAGACGACAGCAGCGGACACGCAACCGCCGGCCGCCACCTCCGCGCCCGCGTCGACTCGTTCGGTGGTGGCAGCGCCGACCGACGTGCCGAACCTCACCGCCCCGATCATCGGCCCGATCATCGGCCGCACCCTCGACGACGGAATCCGCCCGGCCGAGCCGGTCCGGCCGACGCCGATCGGCGACTGCGTCGAAAGGACGCCGATCGCGAAGCAGATCCGCAAGACGCTGCGCGACCTGGTAGCCGAGATCACCCGGACGCTGGACGAAGCGGCAGACCGCGCATCACGGCCCTGCCCCACTGCGCCCGCCGGGCCCGACACAGGCGTCACCATCCTGACCGCAGCTCACAACCCGGGGTCGTCTAGCACAGACCAGGTGCTCAGTGACGCTCCAGGCTCACTGATCTGGCCCGTCCTGGACAGGTTGACGGCGCTGCGTGCCCGGTCGACTATCCCGGCAGGCTGGTCGACTGGGCTGGATCCCCGCCCCGCCTGATGACGCCCACCCGCTGCCGTGGCGGCGGGTATCGGTTGCCGGCCACTCGACCGGCTGGAGGTGTCCCCGACCTCCACCCTCCCCACAGCACATCGGCAACGAGGAGCTGACCCCATGTACCACCACCTCTGCACCAAACGGATCATCGGCTGGATCTCGGCGGTTGCAGCGCTGCTGCTGATCCTGGCCCTGGCCGTGCACGCGATCGGCTGTCGGCACCCGGTCACCAGCGACCTGTTCGTCCTCGGCGGGGTCGCTGCCACTCTGCTCGGGATGGTGAGCATCCGGCTGTTGCTCGGAGATTCCGCCGCGTACGTCCAGGGCGTACGCGAGACGGTGGACCGGCTCGCGGCAGCCCTGCCGAAGACCGGCGACCGACCCCAGGGATAGGCCTGGTTGTCCCCAGGGTGTCCCCATACGCAGAGAAACGCCCCACCGGAGTTGACCTCGGTGGGGCGTTTCCCCTGGATAGCCCGGCGAAAGGCTATGTGGCCAGGGGCGGGGTCGAACCGCCGACCTTCCGATTTTCAGTCGGACGCTCGTACCAACTGAGCTACCTGGCCGTGTTGCTCGGCTCATGCTACCCGGCAACCGGACGAACCGGTGGCAGGGTGACCTGCTCCGATACGCAGAACGCCGCGCGGGGCGCGGCGTCAGCGCTGCGGTCCTGACGGGACTTGAACCCGCGACCTCCGCCTTGACAGGGCGGCGAGCACTCCAACTGCTCCACAGGACCTAGCTTGTGTTGCTCCGGCTTGCGCCGGTCGTGCCCCCAACGGGATTCGAACCCGTGCTACCGCCTTGAAAGGGCGGCGTCCTGGGCCGCTAGACGATGAGGGCGGCCCCGCCATCATTGCACACTCGCAACTTCAAGCGGACTTGCTCCCATCCGGCCCCGCCGGAGGCTTCGAAAGCATACGTGATGCTCCGTCGGTCGACAAAATCGGTATCCGCTGGGGCTTCGATCGCGGCATAACCGCAGTTCACAGCAGGTCTAGCGGAGTCGGGTAATGCCGAAGCGCCGCTTCAGGTCGGCGATCACCCGAGGGCAGGCGGCGAGTGTCGCGGCCCGATTTCCACCCCCGTCGTGCAGCAGCACGATGCCCCCGGGGCGGGTGGCGGCGTGGATCCGCTTGCCGATCGTCGCCGCGCTCGGCTTGTCCCAGTCCTGCGGGTCGACCGACCAGTGCAGCGGGCGCATGCCGAGTTCCTTGGCCACCCCGAGCACCTCCGACGTCCACCGACCGCCCGGCTGCCGGTAGAACGGCACCTTCGCGCCCGGAGCAGCTGTCTGGATGGCCTTGTTGGTGCGGGCCAGGTCGGATCGGATCTCCGCGGCCGGTCGCCGGGCGAGATCGAGATCGTGCCGCCAGCTGTGGTTGCAGAGCTGGTGTCCCTCCCGGACGATCCGCCGGATCAGCTCCGGGTGGCGCTGCGCCTCACGGCCGACGACGCAGAAGGTGGCGGTCACCCGGGCGGCCTTCAGCTGGTCGAGCACCTTGGGTGTCCAGGCCGGGTTGGGTCCGTCGTCGAACGTCAGGGCCACCGGGCGTACGCCGGTGTTGCGCCCCAGGCCGGCGGGGAGCTTGGCCGGCAACGGCCGCAGCGGCGGCTTGGCCGGCTTGGTGGCGGCGGGGTGTGGCGAGGGGGTGGGTGGCGCGGTCGACCGCACCGGCTGCGGAGCGCCGACGGGTGCGATGGTGCGGTGCGGTCGAGCGCAGCCGGACAAGATCAGCGCCACGGCGAGGACGGACGCCAGGGCGGCGCGGGCTTGCATTTGCTCGCTCCCGGAGGGTCGGGGTAGGCGGACCCGCACGACGGTAGTTCACGTCGCCGGCCGGCGACAGTGCGATCAGTCACGCCTCGACTGGTCCAGCGAGTCACGGACGGCGACGGCGAGCGAAACCGCCTCGGCCAGGTCGACCGGGCGCACCACCCCGGCGGGCAGCGTGTCGGCACGCCAACCGGGACCGGCGGCGAGCACCAGCAGCGGGCGGCGGGGCGCGGCGAGCACTGCGCTGAGCTGGGCCGGGTCGGCGGTCGCGCGGGTGTGCGACCAGAGCACCACGGCGGCCGGTCCGGTCCGGTTGACCGCCTCGACGAGGGCGGCCACCGGCACCCGGGCACCGAGCATCCGGTAGCTGACCCCGGCCTCCGCGAGCGCCGCGGCCAACGCCTCCAGCGGGAGCGTGTGCTGTTCCTCGTCGGCGCAGGAGAGCAGGATCCGGGCTGGCCCGGTGGGGACCTTGGCCCGACTGGCCGCGGTGAGGGCCTCCGAGACGCAGCGGGACATCAGGTGCTCCACCTCGATCAGCCCGGCGGTGGCGGCGTGGCGTTCGCCGATGCCGGCGAGCACTGGGCGCAGCAGGCCCTCCCAGGTGGCGATGACCCCGCCGGCGGCCAGCGTGTGCGCGATCGTCTCGCTGATCGCCGCCGCGTCCAGCCGCATGGCGGCCCGGGCCAATCCACGTGCCGCCGGGCCGGCGCGGCCGACCGGGATGGTGCCGCCACGTCGCGACCGGGTGGGTGGATCCGGGTGGGGGCGACGGTGCTGGTGGGCATCGGGTCGGGTGCCTGGCGAGCCCAGCGGGCCGCCTCGGCGGGGCTCACCCCCTCGGCGGTGAGCCGTCGCATGATTTCGAGACGGGCCAGGTCGGCCGGGGTGTAGCGGCGGTGGTGACCGGGGATGTGCTCGCTGGGCCCGAGCCCGTAGCGCTGGTGCCAGGTGCGCAGGGTCGTCACCGCGACCCCCAGCCGGCGTGCGACAGCGCCCGCGCTCAGCGCCTCATCGACCACCCGACCGCTCCGCCGTGTCATCCGCCGCCGATCCGGGCGGGGTCGTCGCCGGGCCGGTTGCCGCCGCCGCGGAACCGGTGGGGCGCAGCAGTCGGCTGACCACCCCGCCCAACCAGGGCGCGTACGACCGTGGGTCCAGGTCCAACTCGGCCTCCAGGGCGGCGGGGTCGGCCCAGCGCAGCTCGGCCACCTCGTTCGGGTCCGGCAACAGCGGAGCGGAGGGCCGGAACTCACCCCGCAGCACGTGGTCGTACTCGAACTCGACCCGACCGGTCGCCGGATCCTCGGCGTAGTAGGCGTAGACGCCGACCTCGGTCAGCTCCACCGGGCCGGCGCCCAGCTCCTCGCGGAGCCGTCGGTTGGCGGCCTCGGCGAGCGACTCACCCGGCCGGGGATGGCCGCAGCACGAGTTGGCCCAGCGCAGTGGGAACCGGGTCTTGACGGCGGCTCGGCGCTGGAGCAGCACCTGGCCGTCCGGGTCCACCAGGAGCACCGAGAAGGCCCGGTGCAGTTGACCCGGAGGCTGGTGCGCGGCGGCGACGGTCGTCTCGCCGTGCGCGTTGCCGGTTTCGTCGACCAGTTCGACGAGGTGCTCCTCTCGGCTGTTCATCGGCCTTCCCCGGTGATCCGGTTGGCGGCGAGTTTGCCGGAGATCAGCACCATCGGCACGCCGACGCCGGGTTGGGTTCCCGAACCGACGAACACCACGTTCGACAGGTCGCGATGCAGGTTCGACGGGCGGAACGGGCCGGTCTGGAAGAGGGTGTGGGCGGCGGCGAACGGAGTGCCGGCAGCCATCCCCTGCTCCTCCCACTCGGCGGGGGTGATGGCCCGCAGCACCTCGACGCCGGCACCGAAGCCGAGGTAGCCGCGCTCCTCCAGGGTGCCGATCAGCTGGTCGGTGTAGCGCTGGGTCAGGTCGCCGCGCCACTCGAACGGCGCCCGGTGCAGGTTGGGCACCGGGGCGAGCACGTAGTAGGTGTGCCGGTCCGGTGGCGCCACCGTCGGGTCGGTTCGGCTCGGGTTGGTCACCAGCAGCGACGGGTCGGTCATCAACTCGCCCCGCCGGATGACCTCATCGAAGGTGCCCTTCCACGCCCGTCCGAAGTGGATGTTGTGATGGGCGATCTTTGCATATGCCTGTCGGGAGCCGACATGCAGAACGACGCAGGACGGCGAGTAGGTGAGTCGGCGTCGTGGCACGGCGGGGAGCAGGTCCCGGTAGGCCACCGGCAGGTCCGGGTTGAGCACCACCACGTCCGCCGGCACCAGGTCGCCGTCGGCGGTGAGCACGCCGGTGGCCCGGCCGTTCGCGGTCTCCACCCGGGTCACCGTGGTGTCGTAGCGGAACCGCACGCCGTGCTTCTCGGCCGCGCCGGCCATCGCTCGGGAGACCGCGTGGATGCCGCCGCGCGGGAAGTAGACCCCGGCCACCGAGTCGAGGTACGCGATGACCGCGTAGATGGCCAGCGCGTCGTGCGGCGCGAGGCCGGCGTACATCGCCTGGAACGAGAAGATCCGCTGGGTACGCGGGTCCCGGAAGAACTGGTTGATCTTCGTTTGGAGGCGGCGGAAGGCCCCACCGGTGAGCAGTTTGAGCAGGTTGCCGGTGATCAGGTCGGTCGGCGCGTCCAGGTTGCGCTCGATGAAGTCGGCCCGCTCCAGCCGCCACAGCTCCCGGGCGTAGTCGACGAAGCGCAGGTAGCCATCGGCCTCCCGGGGCCCGCAGACCCGGGAGATCTCCGCTGCCATCCGGGTGGTGTCGGTGAGCACGTCGAGGGTCGAGCCGTCCGGGTAGTACGCCCGGTAGGCGGGGTCGAGCGGGGTCAGGTCGAGCCAGTCGTGCAGCTCCTCGCCGACCGCGCCGAGCGCCTCGGCGATCAGGTCGGGCATGGTGAGCACGGTCGGGCCGGTGTCGAACTCGTAGCCGTCCACGCCGAGTCGTCCGGCCCGCCCGCCGGGCACCGACTCGCGCTCCAGCACTGTCACCTGCCGGCCGCTGCCGGCCAGGTGCAACGCGCAGGCGAGCCCGCCCAGCCCGGCACCGACGACCACCACCTGGTCTGTTCGTCCGGTCACCGTCCGCACGTGACCACCTCCTCGAAGAAGTCGCTCATCAGGCCCGCCGGTTGGCAGCGGCGGTGGCCAACCCGGTCAGCGCGGTCCGCGCCGTCTGGTCCACTGGTGCGGCGTCGAGCGCGTCGAGCGCGTCGCTCACCCGCTCGGTGATCATCTGCTCCACCCGGGCCACCGCGCCGGTCTCGGCGACCAGTCCGGCGAGCCGGTCGACCGGTCCGTCGGTGGCCGCTCCAACGCGCTGAGCTGGGTCGGCGTGGCCAGCTCACGGGCCAGCATGAGCAGCGTGGTCGGCTTGCCGGTGCGGAGGTCGTCACCCGCCGGCTTGCCGGTGGCGGCCGGGTCGCCGTAGACGCCGAGCAGGTCGTCGCGGAGCTGGAACGCTTCGCCGACAGCGAGGCCGTAGCGGGTGTACGCGGACACCAGCGGATCGTCGGCGGGCACCCCGGCCAGGCAGGCGCCGAAGAGAAGTGGTCGCTGGACGGTGTAGCTGGCGGTCTTGTAGCGAGCCACCCGCAGCGCCCTGTCGACCGACCAGTTGGCCGGGTCGTTCGCGCCGAGCACGTCGAGATATTGCCCGGCGACAGTCTCCACCCGCATCTGGTCGTAGCAGCGGCGCACCTCGAACAGCCGGGACGACGGCACCGTGGCGTGGGCCAGCAGCTGATCGGCCCAGACCATCAAGAGGTCGCCGATGAGCACGGCGACGGCCTCGCCGAAGCGGCCGGGGTCGCCGCGATGGCCCGCGGCGATGTGCTGTTCGGCGAGGGCGACGTGTGCGGTGGGTCGGCCCCGGCGGGTGGTGGACGCGTCCATCACGTCGTCGTGCACCAGGGCGAAGGTGTGCAGCAGCTCCAGCGCGGCCAGCGCGGGCAGCACCGGCGGCAGTGCGGCGCTGCCGCCGACCGCCCCGCGCCAGCCCCAGTAGGCGAACGTGGACCGGATGCGCTTGCCGCCGGCGAGGACGGCGTCGCGCGCGGCGGCGGCGAAGCTGCCCATCGACGCGTCGATCTCGTTGAGCGAGTTGACCTCGGCGTTGAGGAAGGTGGTCAGGGTCTCGTCGACCGCCGTGACCAGGTCGTGGGTGTACGCGGCCAGAACGGCGCGGACCGGATCGTCCCCGTCACCCGGCCCTGCCGGCGCCACGCGGGTCGCGTTGCCCGCAACTGCGTCGTTGGCCATGCGACTGAGCGTACCCTAGGCTACGAGTTGCGTCGATTGGTGCGTCGATAAATGAGGAGGGCCGGTGGAAACAGATCTCACCGCTGCCTATGACCGGTGCCGTGAGCTGCACAAACGCCATGGGCGCACCTACTATCTCGCTACCCGGCTGCTCCCCGCTTGGAAACGACGGCATGTACACGCCCTCTACGGGTTCACCCGCTACGCGGACGAGATCGTCGATCGCACCGAGGAGCTGCCGCCGGTCCAGCGGGCCGCCCGACTGAACGACTGGGCCAGCAAGTTCGTGGCCGGTCTGCACGGCGCGCCCGTCGACGACCCCCTGTTGCCGGCCGTGCTGCACACGATCGCCGTCTTCGATCTCGACAGAGACGACTTCGCGTTGTTTCTGAAGAGCATGGCGATGGACCTGACCGTCACCGCGTACCCGACCTACGACCACCTGCTCGACTACATGGAGGGCTCGGCGGCGGTCATCGGCACCATGATGCTGCCGATCCTGGGCAGCTCCGACCCGGCGGCGGCCCGGGAGCCGGCCCGGCAACTCGGCTTCGCCTTCCAGCTCACCAACTTCATAAGGGACGTCGCCGAGGACCTCGACCGGGGCCGCACCTACCTGCCGGACGAGGACCTGGCGAAGTTCGGGGTCACCCGGGAGGACCTTCTCGAGGCCCGTGCCCGGGGTCGCGGTGCGCCCCGACTCCGCGAGCTGATCGAGTACGAGGTGACCCGCGCCCAGGCGCACTACGCCGCCGCCGCACCGGGGATCACCATGCTGGCGCCCGCTTCGCAGGCCTGCATGCGCACCGCGTACGCGCTCTACGGCGGCATCCTCGACGAGGTGGCCGCGCAGGATTACGACGTCTTCGTCCGGCGGGCCCTGGTGCCGCAGCGGCGACGGCTGGCGGTGGCCGCGCGCGCCCTGCTCAGCTCGACCGGTACGCCGGTCGTCATCCCCGGGCCGACGGTCCACCCCCCGGAGGATCGGTGACCGGGAGCACAGCGGTCGTGCTGCTCACCCGCGACCTGCGGGTGCACGACCACCCGGCGCTGGCCACCAGCTGTGCCGCCTTCGACCGGGTGGTGCCGCTGTACGTGCTCGACCCGGCCCTGGCCGAGCTGTCGGCCAACCGCACCCGGTTCCTGCACCAGGCCCTCGCCGAGCTGCGCGCCGAACTGCGCGAACGCGGCGGTGACCTGGTGGTGCGGCACGGCGACCCGGTGGCCGAGACGATCCGGTTGGCCGGCGAGGTCGACGCCACAGGTGTCGCCCTCTCCGCCGACGTCAGCCACTACGCCCGCCGCCGGGAGCGGCGACTGCGGGCCGAGTGCGAGCGGCACCGACTGCACCTGCGACTCTTTCCCGGACTGACGGTGGTCGAGCCCGGCACGTTACGTCCCGGTGGCGGTGGTGACCACTACCGGGTGTTCAGCCCGTACCACCGGGCCTGGGCGGCCCACCGGTGGCGCGAGGAGCTGGCCGCGCCGGACCGGATCGCGCTGCCCGACGGCGTCCGGGTGGGTCGGCTGCCGACGCTGCCGGCCGGCGACTCGCCCGACGCGGCCGTCGGCGGCGAGCGGACGGCCCGGCAGCGACTCACCGACTGGCTGCCCGACCTGCCCCGGTACGACGATCAGCACGACGACATGGCCGGCGACGACACCTCCCGGCTCAGCCCGTACCTGCGCTTCGGCTGCCTGTCGCCGCTGGCGGTGGCCAACCGCGCCGGCGACCGGTCCGGCCCGTTCGTTCGGCAGCTCTGCTGGCGGGACTTCTACTACCAGGTCACCGCCGCCTTCCCGGACATCTCGACCGCGGCGTACCGGCGGGATGCCACCGAGCGGTGGCGTTACGACGACGACGCGCTGTCGGCCTGGGCGGCGGGGCGGACCGGGGTGCCGATCGTGGACGCCGGGATGCGGCAACTGCGGGCGCAGGGTTGGATGCACAACCGGGCCCGGCTGATCACCGCCGGTCACCTGACCAAGCACCTCGGGCAGGACTGGCGGTCCGGGGTGGCGGTGTTCTTCCGCTGGCTGCTGGACGGGGACGTGGCGAACAACTCCGGCAACTGGCAGTGGGTCGCCGGCACCGGCAACGACACGAAGCCCTACCGGGGGTTCAACCCGGTGCGGCAGGCCGAACGGTACGACCCGGACGGCGAGTACGTGCGCCGGTGGGTGCCGGAGCTGGCGGGGGTGCGGGGCAAGGCCGTACACCAACCGTGGCGACTGCCCGACCAGCTCGGGGCCGCGCTCGACTATCCACCGCCGCTCTCGGTCCCCGGCGCCGACCCGGTCTGGCTGCGCTGACGGGCGGGTCAGAGCACCGAGTGCAGCGCCTCGACCAGCTCGTCGACCCGGTCGTGTTCGGCGAGTCGGGCGGTGGTGTACGCGAAGGCGTAGCCGCGCTCCGGGTCCGCCCAGGCGCTGCTGCCGCCGATGCCGCCCATGCCCCAGCTGCCGTCCGGCTCCCGTTGCATGCCCAGCGTCCACTGGACCGGGCGGTCCAGCAGCAGGTCCGGTCCGTCGTACTGGACCGCTGTCGCCTCCGCCAACAGTTCGGGGCTGAACAGCCGGACGCCGTCCAGGACACCACCGGCCAGCAGGCCCGCGTAGAGCCGGGCCAGGCTCGACGCGGTGGCGTGCAGGTTGACCGCGGGCATCTCGGCGCCGCGCCACAGCGGGCTGTTGACGACGGCCAGGTCCAGCCCGCCGGCCGGGTTGCCCAGCGCCCGCGCCCGCAGTGAGCCCGGTTCACCGAGCTTGCGATCCGGCCACCGCGGGTCGCCGTACCGCAGGTCCGCGCAGCGCTGCTGGGCCGCCTCGGCCAGCCCGAAACCGAGGTCGAGCTGCCATCCGGCGCTGATCTCCTCGGCCAGGAAGCGACCCACCGACCGTCCGTCCACCCGGCGGACCAGTTCACCCACCAGATGCCCGTACGTCCAGGCGTGCTCCGCGGCGACCGAGCCCGGTGACCACTCGGGTTCCGCACCGGCCAGGTCACCGGCGAGCAGCGCCCAGTCGGCGACCGCGGTGGCCGGCCGGGGCACCGGGAAGGCGGGCAGCCCGGCGGTGTGCGACAACACCTGACGCACGGTGGCCGGGGTGCGGAACTGCGGCCAGTACCGGTCCACGGGCGCGTCGAGGTCGACAGCTCCCCGGTCGACGAGCAGCAACAGGCAGAGCGCGGCCACCGGTTTGCCGACCGAGTAGACGTTCACCAGCGTGTCCGGCAGCCAGTCCGCGCCGCCAGGGCCGTCGCCGGTCCGGGAACCGCCGACCAGGTCCACGACCGGCTGCCCGTCGTACCAGATGGTCAGGCTGGCACCGGTCTCCCGGCCGGCGGCGAACAGGTCGTGGAAGCAGTCCCGGACCGGGGCGAAGCGTGCGTGCATTCGGCCACGGTAAGCGCCCGGGCCGGTGAGCGCGGCGACTTTTCCACCGACCCCGGTTATCGGGGCCGGGCGACTGGGGGATGCTGTTGCAGTGGCAGAGCCGGAGCTGGTGGATGTGGTCGTGGTGGGGCTCGGGGTCGGCGGCGAGGAGGTGGCCGAACGGCTTGCCGAGGCCGGCCTGAGCGTCGTCGGTGTCGAACGGGACCTGGTCGGTGGGGAGTGTCCCTACTGGGGTTGCATCCCGAGCAAGATGATGATCAGGGCGGCCAACGCCCTCGCCGAGGCCCGCCGGGTCGACGGGCTCGCCGGGACGGCGCAGGTCCAGCCGGACTGGGCGCCGGTGGCGAAGCGGATCCGCGAGGAAGCCACCGACACCTGGGACGACACGGTCGCGGCGGATCGGTTCATCGGTAAGGGCGGCCGGCTGGTGCGGGGCAGCGGTCGACTCGACGGTCCGCGCCGGGTTCGGGTCGGTGACCAGGTGTTCGAGGCTCGGCACGGGGTGGTGCTGGGCACCGGAACCCGTCCGTCGGTGCCGCCGATCGACGGCCTGGCGGACACCCCGTACTGGACCAACCACCAGGCCATCGAGGTCGAGGAGCTGCCGGAGTCACTGCTCGTGCTCGGCGGTGGCGCGATCGGTCTGGAGTTGGCGCAGGTGTTCGCCCGTTTCGGGGTCCAGGTCACCGTGCTGGAGGCACTGGACCGGGTACTGGCCGTCGAGGAACCGGAGGCCTCCGAGGTCGCCGCCGCCGCGCTGCGCGCCGACGGCGTGGAGATCCACACCGGGGTACGCGCCGAGCGCGTCGACCACGACGGCAGCCGGTTCACAGTGCGCGGCGGTGGCGCGGAGTTCACCGCCGAGCGGCTGTTGGTGGTGACCGGGCGTAAGGCGCACCTGGCCGAGTTGGGTCTGGACACGATCGGGCTGGACGGCAGCCAGCGGTACCTGCCGGTGGACGATCGTCTGCACGTCACCGAGCACCTCTGGGCGGTCGGGGACCTGACCGGTGAGGGCGCCTTCACCCACATCGCCATGTACCAGGCGGGGATCGTGATCGCGGACATCCTGGCCCGCGCCCGGCAGGCGAAGGCCGGGGCGGACGCCAGCGGTACCGCCAGTGTGGTCGGCGGAGCGATGGGCGCGTCCAGCGCGCTGGCCGCCAGCGGGTCGAGCGGGTCGGCCGGCACCGTCCCGCGCGCCGACTACCGCGCGCTGCCCCGGGTGACCTTCACCGATCCCGAGGTCGGCGCGGTCGGCCTCACCGAGCAGCAGGCCCGCGAGCGCGGCATCAACGTGCAGGTTGGTTTCACCAAGCTGAGCGGCTCGACCCGGGGCTGGATCCACCGGGTCGGCGACGAGGGCTTCATCAAGGTCGTCGCGGACGCCGACCAGGGCGTGCTGATCGGCGCGACCTCGGTCGGCCCGGCCGGCGGCGAGGTGCTCTCCGCGCTGGTGGTGGCGGTGCACGCGGCGGTGCCGCTGAGTCAGCTCCGGCACATGATCTACGCGTACCCGACCTTCCACCGGGCCATCGGCGACGCCCTGCGCGACCTGTCCTGACCGGCCGGCTCGCGCGCCCGCCGCCGGCCGGGCTGTCGGTCCTTTACGCAACTGGACGGCAAACGCAGGGCATTCGGCTGTTCATTTCTTTCATCAACGTGACGTACGATTGCGGCCGTGACCAAGCGGTTGACTGAAGTCGCCAAGAAGGCGGGCGTCAGCGAGGCCACCGTCAGCCGGGTGCTCAACGGCCGTGACGGAGTCTCCGAGGCGACCCGGACCGCCGTGCTGACCGCGCTGGACGTGCTCGGTTACGAACGGCCGACCAAGCTGCGGGGCGAGCGCGCCCGGCTGGTCGGGCTGGTGCTGCCGGAGTTGCAGAACCCGATCTTCCCGGCGCTGGCCGAGGTCGTCACCGGGACCCTCGCCCAACGCGGCTACACCCCGGCGCTCTGCGCCCGGACCATCGGCGGGGTGTCCGAGATGGACTACGTGGAGATGCTCCTCGACCACCAGGTCTCCGGGGTGATCTTCGCCGGCGGTTCGTACGCGCTCGCCGACGCCCGGCACGACCACTACCGTCGGCTGACCGACCGGGGGCTTCCGGTGGTGCTTGTCAACGCGGGCGTGGACGAGTTGGGTTTCCCCCGCGTCTCCACCGACGACGCGGTGGCGGTGGAGCAGGCGTACGGGCACCTGCGTTCGCTCGGGCACGAACGGATCGGGATGGTGCTCGGCCCGGAGGGGCACGTGCCGTCCCGACGCAAGCTGGACGCGATGATCCGGGCCGCGGGTTGGGGTGCGGGCGACGCCGAGTGCGTCGAGCGCTCCAGCTTCTCCATGGAGGGAGCGCGGGTCGCCGCGACGAAGCTTCTCGAACGCGGCGTCACCGGGATCATCTGCGCCAGCGACGTGCTGGCGTTGGGCACGATCCGCGCGGCCCGGCGGCTCGGTCGCTCGGTGCCGACCGACGTGTCGGTGGTGGGCTTCGACGACTCGGCGTTCATGACCTGCACCGACCCGCCGTTGACGACGGTGCGGCAGCCCATCGAGACGATGGGGCAGGCCGCCGTGGATCTGCTCGTCACCCAGATCGAGGGTGCCGGCGTGTTGCAGGACGAGCTGCTGTTCGAGCCCGAGCTGGTGGTGCGGGGGTCCACCGCTCCCGCCCCCGGGCGCTGACCGGCCGCTGCCCGACCTTCGGCGGCGAGCGCCGCCAACCGCCCCTGAGACGACGCCTCGGCCGTCGACCGCCTCGCGCGGTCGGCGGCCTTCTCGTTGTTGTCCGGCCCGGCGGCATCGACAGTGCCAAATGAAGCGCCATAAGTGGACAAGCTTCAACATATCCGGCTTCTTTCACGCCGTTGCCAACATCTGTCGTCATCGCGTCGTGTCCTTTCGGAATGAGGTCGATACCTTGCCGAAATGAGTCGGCGTAGTTACAGTGACTCCACTCACACCTGGCTCCGACGCAGCTACTGGGCGTCAGGTCGCATCACCGCAGATCAGCGAAGGTCATTGGAGACACCCGTTCCCGAAGGGATGGACAGATGTCCGTACCGCAATATCGAAAGGCTGCGGCGGTCGCGCTCGTGGCCGGCCTGGGGCTCAGCCTCACGGCCTGCTCCACGAAGAGCGACGACAAGGGCACCAACGCCGGCGGCAAGGTCACCATCACGGTCGACTGCCAGCCGGTCGGTGCCCAGAAGGAGCTGCTGAAGAACTGGAACGACGACGTCGCCGAGTTCCAGCGGCTCAACCCGGACATCGTCATCAAGAGCGTGAGCGTCGGCGAGCAGTGCAACAACCCGCCGGACTTCACCGCCCGCCTCGCCGGTGGCACCGTGACCGACGTGTTCTACGGCTACATGACCGACCTTCAGCAGGTGCTCGACTCCGGCCAGGCGATGGACATCACCCAGTACGCCAACAAGGACGCGATCTCCACCTGGGACAGCGTGGACCCGGTGCTCAAGGAGGTCTTCACCGACAACGGCAAGCTCTACGCCGTCCCGGTGAAGAACTACTCGATGGGTCTGGTCTACAACAAGGTGCTGTTCCAGCAGGCCGGGCTCGACGTGAACAACCCGCCCAAGACCTGGGCCGACGTACGGGCCGCCGCCAAGAAGATCTCCGCCCTCGGCAACGGCATCGCCGGCTACTCCGAGTACAGCGCCGGCAACACCGGCGGCTGGCACTTCACCTCGCTGCTCTACTCGCAGGGTGGCCAGGTGCTCACCGCCGACGGCAAGAAGGCCGACTTCAACAACGCCATGGGCAAGCAGGTCCTGCAGAACCTCAAGGACATGCGGTACGGCGACAACAGCATGGGCTCCCGCCAGCTGCTCCAGTGGGGTGACCTGCTGACGAACGCCGGCGCCAACAAGGTCGGCATGTTCATCGGCGCGCCGGACGCCACCCAGGCGATCGTCAGCCAGTTCCAGGGCAAGTTCCAGGACTGGGCGATGAGCCCGCTGCCCGGCCAGGACGGTCCGGCGAAGGGCACGCTCGGCGGCGGCGAGGGCTACTTCTTCAAGAAGGACCTCACCCCAGAGCAGGTCAAGGCCGGCCTCAAGTGGATCGCCTACCAGAAGCTGACCCCGGGCAAGGGCCAGTTCGACTACGTCCGCGCCAAGCCGCAGAACTACCCGGTGGGTTTGCCCCAGCCGCTGCTCTTCGCCAACGGCAGCGACGCGCAGAAGCAGGAGCTGGAGCTGCGCAAGGCCAACGCGAACCTCGACACCGCGAACTTCGCGCTCTTCGAGGCGACCCCGGTGCCGATCAAGGGTGAGCCGCGCAACGCCCAGGCCGTCTACGCGGTGCTCGACGCGGCGATGTCCGGCGTGCTGACCAACCCGAACTCGAACATCGACGCGTTGCTCAAGACCGCCGAGGAGAAGGTCAACCAGCTCCTCGCCGCCGAGAGCTGACCGATCGTGTGGGGGCCGGGACGCCGACCCGGCCCCCACGCCAACCGCACCGCATCTCGACGTCGCCGACCCACCAGGAGTTGCCTTGACGACCATCCTCGTCCCGGAGACCCCCAGGAAACCGGGCCGCTCGCCGTCGCCGTACGCCGCGAGGACGCAGCGTACGAGCCTCGGGCGCAAAGTACGGGACAACCTGACCGGTCACGCGTTCCTGATCGGGGCGGTGCTCTGCTTCGTCGTCTTCTCCTGGTACCCGATGGTCCGTGGCATCGTGATGAGCTTCCAGCGCACCCGGCGCGGCGAGACCACCTGGGTGGGTTGGGACAACTACTCCCGCATCCTCGCCGACCCGAGCTTCTGGCCGGCCTGGCAGAACACGATCTACTTCACCCTGCTCGCGCTGGTCCTCGGATACGCGGTGCCGTTCTTCGTGGCGATCCTGCTGAACGAGTTCCGGCACGCCAAGGGGTACCTGCGGATCCTGGTCTACCTGCCGGTGATGCTGCCGCCGGCCTCGGCGCTCTACCTGTTCAAGTTCTACGCGTACGACCCCAGCGAGGCGGGTCTGTTCAACGCGATCCTGAAGGCGCTGCACCTGCCCACCTCGCAGTGGATGCAGTCGCCCGAGATGACGATGCCGGCGATGGTGCTGGCGTCGACCTGGATGAACATGGGCGGGGCGGTGCTGATCTACCTGGCCTCGTTGCAGAACATTCCGGGCGAACTCTACGAGGCGGCCGAGCTCGACGGCGCCGGGATCTGGAAGCGCATCCGGCACGTGACGATCCCGCAGACCAGGCTGATCCTCGCGCTCCTGGCGATGATCCAGATCGTCGCCACCATGCAGCTCTTCATCGAGCCGCTGATCCTCGCCAACGGCGCCGGCGCGGAGGACTCCGCGACCTCCGTGGCGTACCTCATCTACCAGCACGGCTTCTTCCAGAACGACCTCAACGGCGCTGCGGCGCTCGGCGTGATCATGCTCGTGGTGTTGGCCGGTTTCTCCGCCGCCTACCTGCGGCTGAGCGCGAAACAGGACTAGGACGGGCGAGACATGGCACAGGACTCCGGCACCCGGACCCTCATCTCTCACGCGCAGCTTCGCCGTGGGCGCGGCAGGTTCATCTACTGGGCGCTGCTCACCATCGTCGTCGTGGGCTTCACCCTCGTCTTCCTCGGGCCGCTCTACTGGATGGTCACCGGGGCCCTGAAGTCCGGTCAGGAGATCGCGCAGACCCCGCCCACGCTGTTCCCGAACGACCCGCAACCGCAGAACTACATCGACGCGTGGAACAACCTGGACCTCGCGAAGCTGCTGTTCAACACGTTCTACTACGCGGCCGGCGCGGTGCTGTTCCAACTCGTCCTCGACACCGCCGCCGCGTACTCGATGTCGAAGCTACGGCCGATCTTCGGCAACGTGATCCTCAGCCTGATGCTCGCCACGCTGATGATCCCGGCGATGGTGCTCATCGTCCCGCAGTACGTGACAGTGATCGACCTGCCGATCCTGCACATCAACCTGCTCGACTCGCCGTTCGCCATCTGGCTGCCGCTGGTCGCCAACGCGTTCAACATCTTCCTGCTGAAGCGGTTCTTCGACTCGATCCCCGAGGAGCTGATGGCGGCCGCCCTGATGGACGGGGCAACCGCGCTGCGCACGCTCTGGTCCATCATCCTGCCGCTGTCGCGCCCCATCCTCGGCGTGGTCTCGATCTTCGCCGTGACGGCGGTCTGGAAGGACTTCCTCTGGCCGAAGCTGGTCATGCCCTCGCCCGAGACCCGGACGGTGAGCGTCGGCATCTACGCCTTCGCCGGTGGCACCCCCATGAACGTGGTCATCGCCGCGTCGGTGATCGCCGCGATCCCGACCGTCATCATCTTCCTGATCTTCCAACGGAACATCATGTCCGGGCTGACCACCGGCAGCCTCAAGGGGTAGCCGCCAGCGCAACGTCCCGTGGCGAGCGACTGGCGTTCGCCCGACACACCTTCAGGTCCGGCGAACCCGCCGACGTACTGACCCAGAAAGCAGGTGCTCGTGTCCACAGCAGACAGCAGTCCGTGGTGGCGTGGAGCGGTGATCTACCAGGTGTATCCGCGTAGCTTCGCCGACGGCAACGGCGACGGCATCGGCGACATCGCCGGCATCCGGTCCCGGCTGAATCACCTGTCCGCGCTCGGCGTCGACGCGATCTGGTTCAGTCCGTGGTATCCCTCGCCGATGGCGGACGCCGGCTACGACGTGTCCGACTACCGCGACATCGATCCGGTCTTCGGCTCTCTCGTCGAGGCGGAGGCGCTGATCGCCGAGGCGCACGAGCTCGGCATCCGGACCATCGTCGACGTGGTGCCCAACCACTGCTCGGACGCGCACCCGTGGTTCCAGGCCGCGCTCGCCGGCGGGCCCGGCGCACCGGAGCGGGACCTGTTCTGGTTCCGTCCCGGCCGGGGCCCGAACGGCGACCAGCGGCCCACCGACTGGGTCGGCGAGTTCGGCGGCGAGACCTGGACCCGGACCACCAACCCGGACGGCACCCCCGGCGACTGGTACCTGCACCTCTTCGCCCCGCAGCAGCCGGACTTCAACTGGGACCACCCCCGGGTGCGGGCGGAGTTCGAGGACATCCTGCGGTTCTGGTTCGACCGGGGCGTGGACGGCATCCGGATCGACTCGGCCGGGCTGCTGGTCAAGGACGGGACGTTGCCCGAGGTGCAGCCCGACCAGCCGCACCCGTTCCACGATCTCGACGGAGTGCACGACATCTACCGGGGCTGGCGTCGGGTCGCCGACGAGTACCCCGACCGGGCGCTGATCGGCGAGGTGTGGCTGCCGGACCGGCAGCGGTTCGCCAACTACCTGCGCCCGGACGAGCTGCACGCCGCGTTCAACTTCGACTTCCTCGGCTGCGCGTGGGACGCCTCGGCGCTGCGGGAGAGCATCGACGGGACGCTGAGCGCGCACGCGCCGGTCAACGCGCCGGCCACCTGGGTGCTCTCGAACCACGACGTCACCCGGCACGTCACCCGCTACGGTCGGGCGGACACCCGGTTCAGCTTCGCCGCCAAGCGCGAGGGGATCCCCACGGACCTGGAGTTGGGCACCCGTCGGGCCCGCGCCGCCGCGCTGCTCTCGCTGTCGCTGCCCGGTGCCGCCTACGTCTACCAGGGCGAGGAGCTGGGCCTCTACGAGGTCGAGGACATCCCGTACGCGATGCGTCAGGACCCGATGTGGGAACGGTCCGGCCGGATCGACCCCGGTCGGGACGGCTGCCGGGTACCGCTGCCCTGGGCCGGGGACGAGCCGCCGTTCGAGTTCAGTCCCGAGGGCGCCGCCGCGCCCTGGCTGCCACAGCCAGCCGACTGGAAGGACCGGACGGCCAGCACGCAGACCGGCGACTCGGCCTCGATGCTGGAGCTGTACCGGGCGGCGATCCAGGTCCGGCGGGCCGACCCGGCGCTCGGCGACGGCGAGTTGACCTGGCTGCCCGCCCCGGACGGGGTGCTCGCGTTCAGCCGCGGCGGTGGCTTCAGCTGCCTGGTCAACCTCTCCGCCGTACCGGTGCCGATGCCAGCTCAGGGGGAGTTGCTGCTGGCCAGCGGGCCGCTCGACGACGGGTTGCTGCCGTCCGACACCGCGGTCTGGCTTCGTACCACCGAATCGGCGGACGGGCCGCGCGCGGCGGACGGACCCGGCCTGACCTGACTCTGCTCGCCGTGGTGCCGGCGGCCCGTCCCGGCCGCCGGCCCCACACCACCAAGAAGGGAGAACCGAGGGGGGACGCGCGACACCGCACCGACACGGGGGGACCTGGCCTGCCTGACGAAAGGGAGAGCGCAGCTCATGGCCAACCACACCACCGGCACCCCGCACCACCTTCGACACCCGACCCGGGCACTGTTGGCCGCCATCGCCGCCACAGTGCTCGCGGCGACGACACTGACCGCCCTCGCGGTCACCGGCAACGCCACCCCTGCGGCGGCGGCCGGCCTGTCCCCCTTCGACATCCCCGGCCGGGGAGCGACAGTCCCGTTCGTGGAGCACGAGGCGGAGAAGACCGCCCACAACGGCACGAAGATCGGCCCGGACCGGCGCTACGGCACCCTGCCGTCCGAGGCGTCCGGCCGGGAGGCGGTCACCCTCGACGCCGTCGGCGAGTACGTCGAGTTCACCCTCACCGCCCCGGCCAACGCGGTCACCTTCCGGTACAGCCTGCCGGACAGCCCGGCCGGTACCGGCCGGGACGCCGCCATCGACCTGCGAGCCAACGGAAACCTGCTGAAGTCGGTACCGGTGACGTCGAGGTACGGCTGGTACTACGGCGGTTACCCGTTCAACAACAACCCGGGCGACACCAACCCGCACCACTTCTTCGACGAGACCCGGGCGTTGTTCGGCAGCACCCAGCCGGCCGGTACGAAGATCCGGTTGCAGGTCTCCTCGACCGCCCAGTCGCCCACCTTCACCATCGATCTGGCCGACTTCGAGCTGGTCGCACCGATCGCCAAGCCCTCCGGTGTCATCGACGTGGTCACCGACTTCGGCGCCGACCCGACCGGCGCGACCGACTCGACGGCGAAGTTCCAGGCGGCGATCGACGCCGGCAAGGCCCAGGGCCGAGCGGTCTGGATTCCGACCGGCACGTTCACCCTCTGGGACCACGTGGTGGTCGACGGGGTGACAGTGCGCGGCGCCGGGCCCTGGTACTCGGTGCTCGGTGGCCGGCACCCCACCGAGCGGAACAGGTCCGTCGGCATCTACGGCAAGTACGTCCCCGGTGGGGGTTACACCGGCCCGGTCCGGGCGCACGAGGCGAACGGGCCGAGCCGCAACGTCACCCTGCGGGACTTCGCCATCATCGGCGACATCCGCGAGCGGGTCGACGACGACCAGGTCAACGCGCTGGGCGGCGCGATGACCAACTCGGTGGTCGACAACCTGTGGCTGGAGAACACCAAGGTCGGGGCGTGGATGGACGGCCCGATGGACAACTTCACCATCCGCAACAGCCGGATTCTGGACCAGACCGCGGACGGGGTGAACTTCCACACCGGGGTGACCAACTCGACGGTGACCAACACCTTCGTCCGCAACACCGGTGACGACGCGTTGGCGATGTGGGCGCAGAACGTCCCGAACGTCAACAACTCGTTCACCCACAACACCATCGGGGTGACCCTGCTGGCGAACCACCTGGTCAGCTACGGCGGTCGGGACATCAAGATCACCGACAACGTGACCGCCGACTCGCTCACCAACGGCGGTGGCATCCACGTCGCGAACCGCTACCCCGGTGTGCAGGGCGCCACCGGGGTCCAGGGCACCTGGACGATCGCCCGGAACACCCTGATCCGCAACGGCAACTCGGACTACAACTGGAACTTCGGCGTCGGCGCGATCTGGTTCTCCGCGCTGAACGAGGCGTTCCAGAACCCCACCATCAACATCACCGACACCGACATCCTGGACAGCTCCTACGCGGCGCTGCACTGGATCGAGGGTCAGACCAACGGGATCAACCTCAACAACGTCCGGATCGACGGCGCCGGCACGTACGCGCTCCAGGTGCAGGCGAACAGCCAGGTGTCGTTCACCAACGTGCGGGCCACGAACATCGCGCAGAGCAACCCGATGCACAACTGCGTCGGTGCCGGCTTCCAGATCACCCAGGGCTCCGGTAACTCCGGCTGGTACACCCCGACCCCGTACTGCGGCCCGTGGCCGAACCCGCAGTGGGGCGGCGGGCCCACCTCGCCGCCGCCGACCACCCCGCCGCCCACCACGCCGCCGCCGACCACGCCGCCTCCCACCAGCGGAAATCTGGCGCTGGGCCGTCGACGACCGCGACCAGCACCAACCAGAGCTACACGGCGGCGAACGTCGTGGACGGCAACGCGGCCAGCTACTGGGAGAGCGCCAACAACGCGTTCCCGCAGTCGGTCACCATCGACCTGGGCGCGTCCCGATCCGTCGACCGGGTGGTGCTGAAGCTGCCCAGCGGTTGGGAGCAACGCACCCAGACGTTGTCGGTGCTCGGCTCCACCGACGGTTCGTCGTACAGCACCCTGGCGTCGTCCGCCGGTCGGGTCTTCGCCCCCGGCACGGGCAACGCGGTGTCGATCGGGCTGCCCTCCGGTGACCGCCGCTACCTCCGGGTCACCGTCACCGGCAACACCGGCTGGCCGGCCGCGCAGCTCTCCGAGGTCGAGGTGTACGGCGGCACGACGACCACGCCGCCCCCGACCACCCCACCGCCGACCACCCCGCCGCCGAGCGGCAACCTGGCGGCCGGGCGGTCCATCACCGAGACCAGCCACTCCGACGTGTACGCCGCCCCCAACGTGGTGGACGGCAACCCGAACACCTACTGGGAGAGCGCCAACAACGCCTTCCCGCAGTCGCTGACAGTGGACCTGGGCGCCGACCGCTCGGTGTCCCGGGTCGTGCTGAAGCTCCCACCGTCATCGGCCTGGCAGACGCGTACCCAGACGCTGGCGGTGCTCGGCTCCACCACCGGCTCGACCTTCACCACGCTCAAGGCGTCCGCCGGCTACACCTTCAATCCGGCCAGCGGCAACACGGTCACCGTGACCTTCACGGCGACCACCCAGCGGTACCTCCGGCTGACCGTCACCGGCAACAGCGGCTGGCCGGCCGGCCAGCTCAGCGAGTTCGAGGTCTATTCCAGCTAGCCCCCACCTGTCGCGGAACGGCGGGC
Organism: Micromonospora tarensis; assembly: GCF_016803395.1. Taxonomy (GTDB): domain Bacteria; phylum Actinomycetota; class Actinomycetes; order Mycobacteriales; family Micromonosporaceae; genus Micromonospora; species Micromonospora tarensis. The sequence continues at coordinate 109,242 of NZ_JAEVHL010000002.1, forward strand.
GTACCCCTGCACCCGTCGCCGGGCAACGCACCCACACCCACCCCCGAAAGAGGTGTAGCGACCCCATGTCCAGGACCGGCACCAGACGAGGCACGCCGCCAACCGGCGCGCCCAGCACCGTCCCCCGCACCGCCCGCACGCGCCGTCGGATACTCGCCGGCGCGCTCGCCGGAATGCTTCTCGCCACCGCCCCGGTCGTCACCCCCGTGGCGAACGCGGCACCGGCGGCCGACCCGGTCGCGGCCGCCGCCCGGGTGGCCATGCTCGCCGGGCTCTCCGCCACCATGACCGCCAGCAGCTACAACCAGAACTACGTGGCGGGAAACGCCAACGACGGCAACGCGTCGACCTACTGGGAGAGCGCCAACAACGCGTTCCCGCAGTGGATCCAGGCGGACCTGGGCGCCACTGTCAACGTGGACCGGGTGGTGCTGAAGCTGCCACCCTCGTCGGACTGGCAGACCCGCACCCAGACGCTGTCGGTGCTCGGCTCCACCAACGGCTCGACGTTCAGCACCCTGAAGGCGTCCGCCGGCTACACCTTCAACCCGAGCAGTGGAAACACCGCGACGGTCAGCTTCACCGCCGCCAGCACCCGCTACGTACGCGTGCAGGTCACCGGCAACACCGGCTGGCCGGCGGCGCAGCTCTCCGAGGTCGAGGTGTACGGCGCCACCGGCAGCACCGACACCCAGGCCCCGAGCGTTCCCGGCAACCTGGCGTACACCCAGCCGGCCAGCGGGCAGATCCGGCTCACCTGGTCGGCGTCCACCGACAACGTCGGGGTGACCGGCTACGACGTCTACGCCAACGGCGCGCTGCGCGGCAGCGTCAACGGCTCGACGCTCACCTACACCGACAACCAGGCGGACAGCGCCACGGTGTCGTACTACGTCCGGGCCAAGGACGCGGCCGGCAACCAGTCGGCGAACAGCAACACAGTGACCCGGACCGGCACCGGCAACCCGCCCACCGGCAGCAACCTGGCGATCGGTAAGCCGATCACCGCCTCCGGGTTCGTGCACACGTTCGTGGCCACCAACGCCAACGACAACAACGTGGCCACCTACTGGGAGGGCAACGGCAACCCGAGCACGCTGACCGTGCAGCTCGGCGCGAACGCGACCCTCAGCCAGGTCGTGGTGAAGCTCAACCCGGACTCGTCGTGGGGCGCGCGTACCCAGAACATCACAGTGCTCGGCCGGGACCAGGGCTCGTCGAGCTTCACCACACTGGTCGGCGCGACGAACTACACCTTCAACCCGGGCAGCGGCAACACGGTGACCATCCCGGTCTCCGGCGCGGCGGCCGACGTACGGCTCTCGATCGCCTCGAACACCGGCGCACCGGCCGGGCAGGTGGCCGAGTTCCAGGTCTTCGGCACCCCCGCGCCGAACCCGGACCTGACCGTGACCGGCATGTCGTTCAGCCCGTCCGCACCGGTGGAGACCAGCACGATCACCCTCTCGGCCACCGTGCGCAACGCCGGCTCGGCGGCCTCCGGCGCCACCAACGTCAACTTCTACCTGGGCTCCACCCGGGTCGGCACCGCGTCGGTCGGTGGTCTCGCGGCCGGCGCCTCCACCACTGTCAGCGCCAGCATCGGCACCCGCGACTCGGGCAGCTACCCGCTCAGCGCGAAGGTCGACGAGTCGAACACCGTCGTCGAGCAGGACGACACCAACAACAGCTACACCAACCCCAGCCCGCTGGTGGTCGGCGCGGTCGCCAGCTCCGACCTGGTCGCCTCCGCTGTCGACTGGTCACCGGGCAACCCGCCGCCGGGCAGCACCGTCACCTTCTCCGTGTCGATCCGCAACGCCGGCAACCAGGCGTCCGCGTCCGGCGCGCACGGCATCACCCTGACCGTGCTCAACGAGTCCGGTACGGCGGTCCGTACCCTGACCGGCTCGTACTCCGGCGTGATCAACGCCGGCGCGACGGTCGGCCCGATCAACCTGGGCACCTGGACCGCCGCGAACGGCAAGTACACCGTCCGGGTGGTGCTCGCCGTGGACGGCAACGAGCTGCCGGTCAAGCAGACCAACAACACCAGTGACCGACCGCTCTTCGTGGGTCGCGGCGCGAACCTCGGCTACGACATGTACGAGGCCGAGGACGGCACGACCGGCGGCGGTGCCGGGCAGGTCGGCCCGAACCGGGAGATCGGCAACCTGGGCGGCGAGGCGTCCGGGCGTCGGGCGGTGACCCTGAACAGCACCGGCTCGTACGTCGAGTGGACCACCCGGGCGGCGACCAACACCCTGGTCACCCGCTTCTCCATCCCCGACTCGGCGGGCGGTGGGGGCATCGACTCGACGTTGAACATCTACGTCAACGGCGCCCTGCACAAGCCGATCAACCTGACCTCCAAGCACATCTGGTTGTACGGCGCGGAGGCCAGCCCGAGTGACTCGCCCAGCGCCGGCCCGCCTCGCCACCTGTACGACGAGGCGAACGTGATGCTGAACTCGACCATCCCGGCCGGCAGCAAGATCCGGTTGCAGAAGGACCCGGCCAACACCACCACGTACGCGATCGACTTCGTCAACCTGGAGCTGGTCGCGCCTCGGGCCAACCCGGACCCCTCGCGTTACCGGGTGCCCAGCGGCTTCAGCCACCAGGACGTGCAGAACGCGCTGGACGCGGTCCGGATGGACACCACCGGCAACCTGCTCGGCGTCTACCTGCCGGCCGGCACCTACGAGACCGCCCAGAAGCTCCAGGTGTACGGAAAACCGATCAGCGTGGTCGGCGCGGGCATGTGGTACACCCGCTTCCAGACGCCGACCAACCAGCAGAACACCGACGCGGGATTCCGGGTGGAGTCCTCGGCCAGCGGGTCGTCCTTCTCGCACCTGGCCTTCTTCGGCAACTACACCAACCGCATCGACGGGCCGGGCAAGGTCTGGGGTGAGCTGAAGGACGTCGACAACATGACGCTCGACAGCGTCTGGGTCGAGCACACCGTCTGCGCGTACTGGGGGGTGAGCGTCAGCGGGTTGACCATCCGCAACAGCCGCTTCCGGAACACCTTCGCCGACGGGGTGAACCTGACCAACGGCAGCACCAACAACCTGGTCACCAACACCGAGGGGCGGTCGAACGGGGATGACGCGTTCGCCCTCTTCTCGGCCACCGACCAGGGTGCGTCGGTCGGCAACAACGGCAACGTGTTCGAGAACCTCTCGGCCACGCTGACCTGGCGGGCGGCCGGGCTGGCGGTGTACGGCGGCTACAACAACATCTTCCGCAACCTCTACATCGCGGACATGTTGACGTACTCCGGCATCACCATCAGCTCGCTGGACTTCGGCTACCCGTTCATCGGGTTCGGGGCCAGCCCACCGACCCAGTTCCAGAACATCTCGCTGATCAGAGCGGGCGGGCACTTCTGGGGCTCCCAGACGTTCCCCGCGATCTGGGTCTTCTCCGCCTCGAAGGAGTTCCGCGGCATCCGGGTGTCCGACGTGGACATCGTCGATCCGACGTACACCGGGATCATGTTCCAGACCAAGTACACCGGATCGCAGCCGGAGAACCCGATCACCGACACGGTGTTCACCAACATCTCGATCAGCGGCGTCAAGAAGAGCGGTGACGCGTACGACGCGAAGTCGGGCTACGCGATCTGGGCCAACGAGCAGCCGGAACCCGGTCAGGGCCCGGCAGTCGGCTCGGTCACCTTCAACAACCTGCGGCTGACCAACAACTACCAGGACATCCGCAACACCACGACAACCTTCACCATCAACCGCAACTGAGTCACCCGGTAGCCGACGCCGTCGGGAGGTCCATCCCTCCCGGCGGCGTCGTGCCGTGCCGGCCCTCGCCCGCGGCGAACCGGGCCGCACCGGCCGCCGCGTCAGTGGCCAGCGAGTCCATCCCGTACGCCAGCTCGGTCGCCAGCGCCTCCGGCTCGGGTCGCCCCGCGCCGGCCAGCAGCGCCGCCCGGTCGTTGCGCAGGCAGGTCTGCGGATGCCGGGCGATCGCCGCCGCCAACTCCTCGGCCGCCGCCCGCGCCCGGCCGGCTGGCACCACCCGATTGACCAACCCCATCGTGTACGCCTCATCCGCCGGCACCGCGCGGCCGGTGAGGATCAGGTCCATCGCCCGGCTCTCGCCGATCAGCCGGGGTAGCCGAACGGTGCCACCGTCGATCAGCGGCACTCCCCACCGGCGGCAGAACACCCCGAGCGTCGCGTCGGATTCGGCGACCCGCAGGTCGCACCAGAGCGCCAGTTCGAGCCCACCGGCCACCGCGTACCCGGAGATCGCCGCGATCACCGGTTTGCTGAGCGCCATCCGGGTCGGACCCATCGGCCCGTCCCCCTCCGGCTCGATCCGGTTGCCGCTCGGCGTGCCGATCGCCTTGAGGTCCGCACCGGCGCAGAACGTGCCACCGGCACCCCAGAGCACGGCCACCGCCGCGCCGGGGTCGGCCTCGAAGGCCCGGAAGGCGTCCGCCAGCGCCCGGGCCGTCGGCCCGTCGACGGCGTTGCGAGCGGCCGGCCGATCCAGCACAACGGTGGTGACCGGCCCGGAACGCTCCACCCTCACGACCATCAGCACAGCATGCCCGCCCCGACCCGCCCACCGCACGTGCGCCGGCGGTGACAATTCGTCGCGCGAGACCGGTTTGCCACCTCATCCGCCGGGAAGTCGGTACCCGTGCGAGCACTCATGACGAAAGTTGAGCAGGACTCCCGGCTGGATCGGGCGGGTGACCGGCTGCAGCGCGTGGTCCTGGGCACGCTGCGCCCACGGCGGCTGCGCGACCTGCTGCACGGGGTGACCCTCGGGCATCCCCTCCACCCGGCGATGGTGCAGGTGCCGGTCGGCGCGTGGATCAGCGCCGCGGTGCTGGACCTGATGCCCGGTCAACGGAGGCCGGCGACCGTGCTGGTCGGCCTCGGCACCGTCAGCGCCGTGCCGGCGGCGGTCGCCGGGCTGAACGACTGGGCCGCGCTAGCCCGGGACCAACGCCGGGTCGGCCTGGTGCACGCCGCCGCGAACACCGTCGGCCTGACGCTCTACGCCGGCTCGCTGGCCGCACGGCTGTCCGGTCGGAACGGGATGGGCCGTGCCCTCGGTTTCCTCGGGCTCTCCGCGGTGAGCGTCGGCGCCTACATCGGGGGTCACCTCGCGTACAAGCAGGGGGCGCAGGTCAACCAGAGCATCTCCGAGCTGCACCGGATGACCGACGGCTGGCATTCGTTGGGCGACATGGCGACGTTGCCGCAACGCACCCTGATCACCCGAGAGGTGGACGACGACATCTCGGTGATCCTCTACCGGCACGGTGACGAGGTGACCGTGATGTTGGAGCGTTGCCCGCACCAGAGCGGGCCGCTCGGCGAGGGCGAGGTGCAGGAGATCGACGGTCACGCCTGCGTGGTCTGCCCGTGGCACGGCAGCGCGTTCCGGCTCAACGGCGGCGAGGTCGTGCAGGGGCCGTCCGGCAACGACCAGCAGATCCTGCCGACCCGGATCGAGAACGGCGTGCTCCAGACCCGCCTGCCCTGAGCAGCGGGGTGCCGATCGTCAGTGTCGGGGCAGCCGTGCCGCGACCAGGGTCCTGCTCTCGACACGTATACCTGTGAGTCATATTTATGACTCACAGGTATATCGCTGTCAGGACGAGCTACGCCGGTGCCGACCCACCGGCGGCCCGTCCGGTACCCCGTCGAGCCCGTGTCCGCCCCAGCCCGACGGGTCAGCGGGCGTGGCCGCATCGCCGGAAGGGGTCATCCCGCCGGGAACAGCCAGCCCGCCGGGAGAGGTGAT
>NZ_JAEVHL010000003.1 GCF_016803395.1 Micromonospora tarensis
GGCTGGCGGCCGCCGCCGCGGCGCTGGCCGCGCTGGCCGCCATCGGCGCCGGCAGCCTGCTCGACCTGCGCACCCCGGCCCCGAAGGCGGCGGACGCCCCGGCGGAGGAGTTCAGTGCCGCCCGCGCGTACGAGGACGTCCAGGTGATCGCCGCCCGGACGCACGTCGCCGGCAGTTCGGCCAACGACCAGGTCCGCGGGCACATCGAGCAGCAGCTGCGCGGGCTCGGCCTGGAGACCGAGGTGCAGGACACCGTGGCGCCGGAGGCCGGTCAGCTCAGCGGGGCGGCCGGCGGGGCGACAGTGGCCCGCGTCCGCAACGTGGTGGCCCGGCTGCCCGGCACCGACTCGACGGGCCGGGTCTTCCTGGTCGCCCACTACGACTCGGTGCAGACCGGGCCGGGTGGTAACGACGACGCGGCCGGCACGTCGGCCATCCTGGAGGTGGCCCGCGCGCTGAGCACCGGTGCCCGCCCCCGCAACGACATCGTCTTCGTGCTGACCGACGCCGAGGAGGCGTGCCTCTGCGGGGCGTCCGCGTTCGCCGCCAGCCATCCGCTGGCCGCCGACGGCGGTGTGGTGCTCAACCTGGAGGCGCGGGGGTCGACCGGGCCGGTGATCATGTTCGAGACGTCCCGGAGCAACGCGAAGCTGGTGGACATCTTCGCCCGCGCCGCCCCACACCCGGTCGGCACCTCGTTCGCTGTGGAGATCTACCGCGCGCTGCCCAACGACACCGACTTCACCGCCTTTCTGGACCGGAAGTTCGTCGGGCTGAACTCGGCGTACATCGACGGTGGGGCGATCTACCACACGCCGCTGGACACCCCTGCGGCGATGGACCAGGGCAGCCTCCAGCAGCACGGGGACAACGCGTTGGGCCTGGCCCGGGAGTTCGGAGCGACCGACCTGACCGAGCTGCGCTCCGGGCACGACGCCACCTACTTCCCGATTCCGGGCGGGCTGGTCCGCTACCCGGGTTGGCTCACCCTGCCGCTGGCGCTGCTCGCGGTGGCCGCGGTGGCCGTCCTGGGCTGGCTGACCCGCCGCACCGGGCGGGTGAGCACCGGCCGGCTGGCCGCCGGCTTCGGGCTGGCAGTGGTGCCGATCGTGGCCGCGCCGGTCGCCGCCCAACTGCTCTGGTCGGCGATCACCACGATCCGGCCGGGGTACGCGGAGCTGCTCGACCCGTACCGGCCGATCTGGTACCGGCTGGCCGTCCTGGCGCTCGCCGCCGCCATCCTGTTCGCCTGGTACGCGCTGACCCGCCGCCGGATCGGTCCGGCGGCACTCGCGATCGGCGGGCTGGCCTGGTTGGCAGTGCTCGGGGTGCTGCTCGCCGTGGCGGTGCCCGGCGGGGCGTACCTCACCACAGTGCCGGCGCTGGCCGGCGCCCTCGGAGGGCTCGTCGCGCTGCGGACCCGGCAGACCGGTCCGTGGCCGGTGGTGGCGGTGACGGCGGCCGCCGCCGTCGGGGTGGTCATCCTGCTGCCCACCGTGGTGCTGCTCTTCCCCGCGCTGGGGATGGCGATGGGTGGGGTGGCCGCGCTGGTCGCGGTGCTGCTCGGCCTGACCGCCCTGCCGGTGGTCGACCTGCTGCACCCGCAGGCCGGCGGGCAGCGCGGCCTGCTGGCGTTGCGGGCCCGACGGCTCGCGGTGCTGCCCGCCGTGCCGCCGCCGTGGCGGCGGTGGTGCTCGCCGGGGTCGGGCTGGCTGCCGACCGGTTCGACGCGGCGCACCCCGCGCCCACCCACCTGATGTACGCCATGGACGCCGACACCGGCCAGGCGCGTTGGCTCAGCCACGAGAGCGACCCGCAGCCGTGGACGGACGGTTACGTGGACGGGGTGACCGACGTCGGCGACGACTTTCCCGGGCTGGGTGATGGTGAGCTGCGGGCCGGCCCGGCCCAGTCGGCGGACCTGCCCGCGCCGAAGCTGGAGGTGCTGGCCGACGCCACCGCCGGCGGCGAACGGACGGTGCGGCTGCGGCTCACCCCGCAGCGGGTGGCCCGGCTCGCCACCCTGCACGTCGACACGTCGACCGCCACCGTGCTGCGCGCCGAGGTCGCCGGGCGGTCGGTGCCGGTGGAGCCCCGCGCGGGGAAGTGGGGTTTCGGGCTGGTGTTCCACGCCCCGCCGGCGGAGGGCATCGAGGTCACAGTGACAGTGCGGCCCATCGCCGCGCGGGTGGTGCTGCGGGCGATGGACGCCAGTGACGGGTTGGACGCGCTGCCCGGCTTCCGTCCCCGGCCGCCCGCTGTCGGCGTGGTCGGCTCGCACAGCTCGGAGATGCTGGCGGTCGCCCGCACCTATCCCATCTGACAGGACACGGTGGTCCGGCGGAGCGATTTCCGCCGGACCACCGGCCTATTTCCGGTGATCCGATATGCCGTCCTGGTCAGCCCACCGGTTCGGGTTGCCCGGCACCGACTCGGCACCAGCGATTTCCGTCGTGATCGGTGAAGGTGAGTTCCACCAGAACGGTGTCGGCCGGGCGCATCCGGTGCTCGGCCGTGACGGTGACGAAGAGGTCGTGGACATCGCGGCCGGGTATCCGGCGGACCTGTTTCGCGGCGGCCAGCCCGACCGGTGGGGCGTCCGGTTCGTCGGGCGGGACGAGCCGGGCCAGCACCGCCACGTCCAGCACCGGGGCGTCACTCTCGTTGGCCACGGTGACCCGCAGCACCGAGGTGCCCCGGATCTCGGCCACCGCCGAGACCAGCCGGGCCTGGGTGGCCCGAATCCGCAGATCGTCGGTACGCCGGGCGCGAATCTCCCGGCGCAGCCCGAGGTAGACGAAAAGCACGCTGGCGATTGAGCCGACCGCGCCGAACCAGTCCGGCACGGAACCCCAGTCGATCACGTCAGGGATTGGCGACCAGTTCATGGGTCCATCGTGGAGGAACCTGTCGAGTGCGGCGTACGGCGGATCGGTCGGATTCGGCCACGAATTTGGAATGCCGACACCGATTCCGGTTACCCGGGTGGCCTAAACGGAGAGTGTGCAAGTCAGTACAGGGGTGGATACCCTTGCGGTTGACATGGTGTGGGCGGCAAATCCCTCCGACTGTCCATCAGATGGACAGGATCTTTCGCCGCTGGCCCATTGTGATTTCGCCACCGAAGGGGGACCGCATTGACTGCGGACGTTCCACCCGAGGATGCCGGCGTGTCCCGGCCAGCCTACGACCGGCCGAGTCGCGTCTCCGTCGACCCACCATTCGGGCGGCTCGACAGCCCGCTGCACGGGCGCGACGACCTGATCGACGAGATCGTGCGAGCGGGGGAGTTCGCCGACGAGCGACCTTCGGTGCACATCCTGTGCGGCATGGGCGGCTCCGGCAAGAGCCACGTCGCCCTGGAGATCGCCCGCCGCGCCCGAGCCGACGGCCGGACGGTCTGGTGGGTGCAGGCCGGGCGGCTCAACTCCGGCATGCGTGAGGTGGTCAGTCAACTCGGTGCGTCGGAGACCCAGGTCGACCAGGCCTGGGCCGGCATGATCAGCGCTACCGACCTGGTGTGGCGCTATCTCAACCAGGCCGCTCAGCCCTGGCTGCTGATCTTCGACAGCGCGGACGAGCCGGCCGCGCTGGGCCCCACCGACGGGGTGCTCGCCGACGGCACCGGTTGGCTGCGCCGCCCGGAGGCCGACGACGGCATGGTCATCGTGACCAGCCGGGACGGTAACCGGGCCACCTGGGGCACCTGGTCGACACTGCACCAGGTGCGTCCACTCGACTCCGACGCCGGCGCACAGGTGTTGATCGACCGAGCCGGCACGCAGGCCGGCGACCCGGCCGACGCCCGGGAGCTCTCCCGCGAGCTGGGCGGGTTGCCCCTGGCGTTGCGCGCCGCCGGCAACTACCTGCGGTCGGTCAACGCCAGCCCGGTCTGGCGCGGGTCGTCGACAATCACCACCTTCGCCGACTACCTGGCCGCCGTGCAGCGTCGGTTCCGCGCGCCGCGCGACGCCGCCGACGTCGACCTCGACGAATCCCTGGGGTTGGAGATCGTCCGTGAGGTCGACGACATCTCACTGGACCTGCTCGCCCGCCGCCAGCTCCAGCAGAGCCGGCCACTGCTCAACGTGCTGGCCTGCCTGAGCACCTCCCCGGTGCCCTACGAGGTGGTGCTCAAGCCGGCCATCCTGGCGGAGTCGCCACTGTTCAAGGGGCTGACCGCCGCCCAGCGGGTGCGGGTGCTGGAGGGCATCGGCGACCTCGCCCTGGTCGACTTCGACGTGCAGGAGGACGTCAACGACCCGGCGTTCGCGCACGTGCTGTCGCTGCACCCGCTGGTGCACGCGATGTTCCGCGACCGCGACGAGGTCCGCGAGCAGATCGCCGACTACCACGGGGTGGTCATGAAACTGCTGCTCGCCGCCACCGAGGGGCAGAACCCGGACTACCCCGCCGACTGGGCCAACTGGGACGTGCTGGTGCCGCACCTGGTCGAGGCCGTGCGGGAATACCTCGCGCCGCAGAAACACAAACACGACCCCGAGACGGTACGCCGGGCGCTGGAGCTGGCCCGACTCACCGCCCGCTACCTCATCGCGGTCGGCCTACCCGGCTCCGCTTACGACATCCTGGAGCCGATCGTGCGCGGCTGCGCCGCGTACGACCACGACCTGGACCGGCCGCAGGTGCTGGCGCTGCGCCACGAGTTGGGCCGCACCTGGCTGGAGCGCAACCAGCCGGAGATGGCCGACCGGGTGCTCCGCCAGGTGATCGCGGACCGCACCAGGGTGCTGGGCAGCGACGACGCCGACACCCTCGCCAGCCGGCACAAGCTCACCAAGGCGATCATGGCGCAGCGCCAGTGGCCGGAGGCCGAGACGGAGTTGCGCCAGATCGTCGCCGCCGAGGACCAGGTCCGCGGCCCGGAGCACTGGGACACCATGATCGTGCGGCACAGCCTGGCGCTGGCCGTGCTCGCCCAGCAACGGGCCCCCGAGGCCGAGGAGATGCTGCACGCCATCCTGGAGGTCCGCTACCGGTTGTGGCCGCTCAACCAACCGGAAACCTGGCAGGCCCGGCACACGCTGGCCCGCTGCATGCAGTCCCAGGGCCGACTCGCCGAGGCGGAGGCCGAACTGCGCGCCACCCTGGCCACAGTGGAGCCCCGGCACGCCGACCGGAGCGAGGTGCTCGCCATCCGGTACACCCTGGCGGCGGTCCTCCTGCTCGCCGAGCAGGTCGACGCGGCGATCGAGGAGTACGAGCGGTTGCTGGCCGACCGGCGACGACTACTCGGTGACACCCACCTGGACACTCTCCAGGTGGAGCACGCGCTGCGCCGGCTGCGCAACGGCGGCTGACCGGTCAGTGCGGCGCGGCCGGCCCCAGGTCACTGGGGTCGGTGTTACCGCCACAGACGATCACCGCCACCCGCTCCCCCGACTGCGGCAGGTACGCGCCACCGACCAACGCGGCCAGCGCGGCCGCGCCACCCAGCTCGGCGGCGACCCGCAGCTCCGACCAGAGCAGCCGGCGGGCCCGCACCAGGTCCTCGTCCCGGACCAGCACGGAGACCACTTCCGTCCGGCGGGCGGTGTCGAAGGCGATCTCGCCGATGCGTCGGGCACCCAGCGAGTCGGTGGCGATGCCGCCCACCTCGATGTCGACCGGCCGGCGGCCTTGAGCGCCGAATGCAGGGTGGGGATCTGCTCGGGCTCGACCGCGACGACGCGGACCGACCCATTGAACCAACTGGCGATGCCGGAGACCAGCCCGCCGCCACCAACCGCCACCAGCACCGTGTCGATGCCGTCCACCTGCCGTTCCAGCTCCCGGCCCACGGTGCCCTGACCGGCCACCACCTCCGGCTGGTCGTACGCGTGCACGACCAGCGCGCCGGTCTCCGCCGCCCGCTGGCTGCTCGCGGCCAGGGCCTCCGCGTAGTGCTGGCCCACCTGGCGCACCTGTGCGCCCAGCCCCGCCAACCGCTGCACCTTCACCGGCGAGGCGGTGACCGGCACGAAGACCTCCGCCGGAACTCCCAGCGACCGGGCCGCGTACGCGACGGCGAGGCCGTGGTTACCGCCCGAGGCGGCGATCACCCCGGCCGACGGCAACGACCCCTGGAGCATCCGGTTGAACGCGCCTCGCGGCTTGAACGACCCGGTGTGCTGGTGCAGTTCCAGCTTGAGGCTGAGCTGACCGGGCACGCCGAGGTCGGCGCCGTCCACGGCGATCACCGGGGTTTCCCGGACCCGCCCCTCGACACGTGCCGCGGCCGCCTCGACGTCGCTTCTGTCCACCATGGGGAAACGCCCTTCGCTACGACCAGAGGGCCAGTCGACCGTCGTCGGTGAGCCCGACAAAACATCCTATGGAGATCCGTCGGCCATCCGTCGCGGGACGCACCGTGTGATAGTGCCGAGGATCGAACAGAAAGCCCTCGCCGAGGGTCGGGCGCAGCGTCAACGACTGCGCGCCGGCGGTCACCGACTCGTCGAAGCCGTACCCGTTGGGAATGCGCAGCTCCTCGTCGTTCGGCTGCCAACGCCGCCGCCACAGCACGGTCTCGCCACCGACCGGTGCACCCGGATGTAGATGTTGAACGCCAACTGCGCCACCACCTCGCCGTCGAGCAGCCGACCCGCGTACTCCCGGACCGCGTCGTCGAAGTGCACCTGAAGACCGGCGTTGATCTCGCGGACGATGCCGACGTGCATGTCCCGAGACTGTCGCCGCCCCGGTGCGACGTCCGGCCAGGCGGCCCGGAACGCGGCCAGGCACAGCTTCCGTGGCGAATCCGCCAGGCCCAGCGTGGACCAGCCCTTCTCGGCCGCGTGGGCGGCGTCCCAGTAGTCCTCGCGGAGTTCACCGGCCCCCCGGTGGTCGTTGATGGCCGGGCCGAACTTGGCGACGACCGGAAAGACCCGGCTCTCGTCGTAGCGGTCCATCGGCGCGTCGGCGAGAGCGGCGGTGATGGCCTGGCAGCGGGCCGCGGACAGCAGCCCCGGCACCCGGACGGCGGCCAGTCGCCCCGCGATGAGCCCGGCGACATCCGCGCGGATGATCGAATCGGATTCGACGACGACGAACAACGGATCGGTCCTACTCGAATGCTGCACGGCGGTCCTCCCGTAACGAAGATCCCTCACCGGACATGTCGCGCCCCCCGACCCGCGCACCGTGCAATGTACCGAGCGTCGGCAAGACGGCTTTTCCTCAGTTCCGGGCGGAGTGGTGCGAGCGCCGCTACCATCGGCCCAACCGGGATAGCCGACACCGAACCGTACGGCAGGGAATTTCCACCGATCGGGGAATGGTGACGATTCCCGGCGTGACGCATGATGCGACTAGTTCGAACGCGGACGAGGAGTTCGATATGGCTGGCGCCGGCCCAACCGATCTTGACTTGCATGTCGACCGCCTGGAGATTGCGCGTCGAATCGCTCGGGAAATGATCGAGTCGGACCACGAGGCACTGGAGCTCGCCGTTCGGCAGCGCCCACAGTGCTGGTCCCGACGCCCGGCCGGCCACGGCACCCGGGCCGACGCCACAGCCTACTGACCCGAAGGCTCCGCAGCGCTGCCACGCCTCACTACCGGCCTCGTCAACCGGCCCAGATCCGCTGCACGGTCGAGCGGAGGCGGAGTCCGGGCGGCGCTCCGACAGGACTGCCCGCCATGTCGTGTTGAGCGGCATACCTCAGAGGCATAAATATGACTCTGAGGTATGCCGCTCACGACCGCATCCACCCCGGTTGAGGTGACTCACGGTCACCTCGGCCGCCGGCTGCGCCGGCAACCCGAGCGGATCACCGTCGTAGCTGCTTGCGTCATGAACTCTCCTCGGCCTCGTCAACGATGTCCTGATAACCGTTCAGGGCACGACGCCAGAAGGTGTCGAGCTGGTCCCGCAGGGCGCTCAACCCCACCGGACTCAGCCGGTAGACCCGGCGGGTGCCCACCGCCTGGTCGACGACCAGGCCGGCGCCCTTGAGCACCTTGAGGTGCTGCGACACGGCCGGTCGACTGATCGGCAGCTCGTCCGCCAACTCCCCCACGGCACAGGGCCGCTCGGCCAGCCGCTGAACGATGGCGAGCCGGCTGGGATCGCCGAGCGCCTCCCAGCCCGGGTGCGCTCCGTAAGTCACCACGAACGTAAGCTACGACTTACCGATGGTCGTCAAGCCGCCCCCCTCGGGCGGAATGGCCTTGGTGGTGTCGATCTTGTGTGTGAGGCTTCGGCGGTGACTGATCTCGGCATCCGCGCAGCCACCCCGGCTGACTCCGAATTCCTTGTCGACATGCTCGTGGAGGCGGTTAACTGGCTGCCTGAGCGCGACTGGTCGCGCGCGGAGATCCTGGCGAATCGCGAGCTGGCGCACTACGTCACCGGTTGGATGCGGCCGACCGACTTCGGCTTCATAGCCGTGGACCCGGCCGATTGACCGATCGGCGCGGCCTGGTTCCGATACCTGACCATTCGAGGACGCGGACACGATGGTCGCCGACATCGGAACCTGACCTCGCCGCTGTCACGGCTCGGAGGCTCCTACTTCCAGCGGAAGTGGACGAAGAGGCGGCCGAAGTTCTTGGAGTCCTTTTCCACCCGGTGGTAGAGCTGCTTGACGTCCTTCTGGTCGAGGAACCGCAGCACCCGCTTCTTGAGCTGGCCGGAGCCCTTGCCGGGGATGATCTCGACGAGGGTGGCCTTCTTGGCCACCGCCTCGTCCATGATCCCGCGCAGCGCGCGGTCGATGTCCTGACCCTTGTTGAAGATTTCGTGCAGGTCCAGCTTGAGCTTCATGCCGCAGCCCTCGGCCGGTCGAGTCCCATGCCCGCCATCCTAGGCACGCCGGGCGGCCCGCCCGCCGGACGACCGCAGGGGCGGCCCCGAAGGACCGCCCCTGCGTCTTGCCGGTGCACGCTCAGCGCCGGCCGCCCAGCCGGGTCTCCACCCGCTCCAACGCGGTCCGGTAGTCGTCGTTGGCCGCGTACATCGCGGCGGCGATCCGTAGGTGCCGCAGCGCGTCGGTGTGCCGGTTCAGCCGCTCCAGCGTCCGACCGAGCACGTGGTGCGCGTAGTGGTCGCTCGGGTCCCGGTCGACAAGCTCCCGCAGGTGCTCCTCGGCCCGGTTGAGCTGGGCCGACTGGAAGTACGCCCGGGCCAGCAGCTGCCGGACCGCGGTGTTGCCGGGTTCGGCGTCGAGGATCGGCTCCAGCAGTCGGGCCGCACCGCTGGGGTCACCGGTTTCGAAGAACATGGTCGCCCGCCGGTAGTCCGCCAGAAGATCCATCTGCCACCTCCTCGGGTCGTACCGTCACCTGTTCCGACGCTGGCACAACGCCGGGCGTTTGGCGACTGTTCCCGGGAGTGGAGTGGAGATCAGGTCAGGTGCGGGCGTCCCGACGGCCGGCGGCGAGTTCCCAGGCGCGGACACCGCCGACGATCCCGGCGGTGTTCGGCACCACCACCACATCGTCACCCATCCGGGCCAGCTGCTCGGGCCGGATCAGTCGGGAGTTGCCCCCGCCCAGGTAGAGCCGGTCCCAGCGGAACACCGGGCGGAGCCCGTCCACCACCTGGCGGATGCGGCGGGACCAGAAGGCGTCACCGAGCCGGCGGCGTTCCGGCTCCCCCACGTAGGTGTCGTAGGTGGTGCCCCAGCGCACCGGCGCGTGCGACAGCTCAAGGTGCGGTGCGAGCACCCCGCCGTCGAAGAGCGCGCTGCCCAACCCCGTCCCCAGGGTGAGCACCAACTCGCAGCCGGTGCCGGCGACCACTCCGGCGCCGTGCACCTCGGCGTCGTTGAGCACCAGCGCCGGCACCCCGAAGGCGTCGGCCAGCGCGCCCCGCGCGTCCCAGCCGGACCATTCGGCGAGCAGGTCCGGGTCGACCCGGCTGCGCGGCCCGTTGCGGGTCACGTAGTGCGGCGTGGTCACCACCACGCCGTGTCGGATCATCCCGGGTACGCCGACGGTGAGCTGGTCCGCCGCCGGCAATCGCCCACCGAGGTCCAGCAGGGTGCGAACGAACAGAGCGGGCGGCAACGGGTACGGAGTCGGCACCCGTAACGGCCGGGCGCGCATCGTTCCCGCCTCGTCGAGCACGGACGCCTTGATGCCGCCGCCGCCGCAGTCGATCGCCAGTGTGGTCACCACGTCGTTGAGTCTGCCCGCTGCTGACCGGTGGCATGCGGGCGGCCGGATAGGCTGCCGTCCTGATGAGCGCCACGATGATCGTCAAGGACCTGGCCGCCGGACACGGCGACCGCTCACTCTTCGCCGGGTTGGACCTGGTGGTCGCCCCCGGCGACGTGGTCGGCCTGGTCGGGCCGAACGGAGCCGGCAAGTCGACGCTGCTGCGTACCCTCGCCGGGTTGCTGCCGGTCGAGGCCGGCAGCGTCCGGCTCAGCCCGCCCACCGCGAGCGTCGGGCACCTGCCTCAGGAGCCGGAACGGCGACCGGGCGAGACGGTACGCGACTTCCTGGCCCGCCGGACCGGGGTGACCGCCGCGCAGGCGGCGTTGGACGCGGCGACCGAGGCGCTGACGGCTGGGGCGGCCGGCGCCGACGACGCGTACGGCGACGCGCTGGAGCGCTGGCTCGCCCTGGGCGGCGCGGACCTGGACGAACGCGCCGAGCAGGTGAGCGCCGACCTGGGGCTCGCGGTGGACCTGGACCATCCGACGACCGGGTTGTCCGGCGGCCAGGCGGCCCGGGCCGGGCTGGCGTCGCTGCTGCTCAGCCGGTATGACGTGTTCCTGCTCGACGAGCCGACCAACGACCTGGATTTGGCCGGGCTGGAGCGGCTGGAGGAGTTCGTGACCGGGTTGCGGGCCGGCACGGTGCTGGTCAGCCACGACCGGGAGTTCCTCACCCGCACGGTGACCCGGGTGCTGGAGCTGGACCTGCCGCAGCAGCAGGTCAACCACTACGGCGGCGGCTACGCGGCCTACCTGGAGGAGCGCGAGGTGGCCCGCCGGCACGCCCGCGCGGACTTCGAGGAGTACGCCGACACCAAGGCCGGGCTGGAGGCGCGGGCGCGCACCCAGCGGGGCTGGATGGAGAAGGGCGTGCGCAACGCCCGCCGCAAGGCCACCGACAACGACAAGATCGGCCGCAAGTTCCGCAGCGAGGCGAGCGAGAAGCAGGCCGCCAAGGCGAAGCAGACCGAACGGCTGATCGAGCGACTGGACGTGGTGGAGGAGCCGCGCAAGGAGTGGGAGCTGCGGATGGAGATCGCCGCCGCCCCCCGCGCCGGCGCCGTCGTGGCCACGCTGCGCAATGCGGTGGTACGTCGGGGCGACTTCACCCTCGGCCCGGTCGATCTCCAGATCGACTGGGCGGACCGGGTCGCGGTGACCGGGGCGAACGGCTCGGGCAAGTCCACCCTGCTGGCCGCGCTGCTGGGGCGACTGCCGCTGGACGCCGGCACCGCCTCGCTCGGGCCGGGTGTGGTGATCGGCGAGGTGGACCAGGCCCGCGGGCTGTTCCTCGGCGACGCGCCGCTGATCGACGCGTTCCAGGCGGCCGTACCGCAGATGTCGCCAGCGGACGCGCGGACCCTGCTGGCCAAGTTCGGCCTGCGCGCGGCGCACGTCCCGCGACCGGCGGCCACCCTCTCCCCGGGCGAGCGGACCCGGGCGGCGCTGGCTCTGCTCCAGGGCCGTGGGGTCAACCTGCTGGTGCTCGACGAGCCCACCAACCACCTGGACCTGCCCGCCATCGAGCAGCTCGAATCGGCGCTGGCCAGCTACCCCGGCACGCTGCTGCTGGTCACCCACGACCGGCGGATGCTGGCCGCCATCGAGACGAACCGGCGGCTCCGCGTCGACGCCGGGCGGATCGCCGAGGATTGATCCGTGCCAGCGGGCCGGCGGGGGGTGAGAATGACGCCATGCTCAAGTGGGAGTACGCCCTGCTGGTCCGCCGTCGTCAGGCGGCGACCAACGACCTCGGCTGGGAGGTCGTCTTCGTCTGGTACGGCCCGGACGGCTCGATGGTCGACGTGACGCCCTACGGCGACACCGCGCTGGCCCACCTGAACCGGGCCGGCGACCAGGGCTGGGAGTTGGTCGCGATGAGCGAGGACCCGTCGCTGCCCGGCAACCACGAACTGCACCGCTATCACCTCAAGCGGCCGAAGCCGGCCGACCCGCCACCCCGCCAGCGGATCCGCGGCGGTCGGCGGACCATCTCGGGCTGATCAACCGTGCCGCCCCGGGCTCGGCCGGGGCACTGTCGCCGCTGAGCAGTCCTGCCTCGGAGGCTGCGACACGCCCGTCGGCCAGCTGGACGAGGCGGGCATAACGGGCGCGTCAGCGGGTATCGCCGCGGCCGGAGGTGGCCCGAATGGTGGCTCTGGCACAGACTCCGCCCTCGGCCGACCGGCTGCGGGCGATCGACGAGTTCCTCGCCCAGGCATGGGCGGACCAGGTTCGGCACGACGACCGGCTGCGGGACCTGGCGGTCGAGGTGCGGTTCGACCGGGGCGTGGCCCAGCTGAGCGGGGACGTGGCCGAACCCGCCCAGCTGCGGCTGGTCCGCGACCTGGTCGGGCGGTTGGCCGGCGTCTACGGCGTCTGGTGCCGGGTCGGGGTCGGCGGCCGGGCGCCGGTGGTAGTCGACCTCGGCTGCGGGCCGACCAAGCAGTGGTCGGGCAACCTGGGGCTGGACATCTACCCGGCGCCCGGGGTGGGCGCGGTCGCGGACCTGTCCGGCTCGCTGCCACTCGCCGACAACTCGGTGGACGTCCTCTTCGCGGTGCACATCCTGGAGCACCTGATCGATTTCCTGCCCCTGGTGGACGAGTGCCACCGGGTGCTCCGCCCGGGCGGCGTACTGCACGTGATGAGCCCCTGGTGGGGGCACGTGAACGCGGTGGCCGACCCGACCCACGTCCGGCTGATGGACGTGCAGACGTTCAAGGGGATCTGCCAGCTCCGGCCGCCCGGCGCCCCCCGGTGGTATCCACTGCACGCCGGCTGCGACGGTGCCTCGATCTTCGCCGACCTGACCCCACTCCCCCCGGAGGTCGACCCGGCCCCGCAGTCCCACCTGGCCCGCTTCTTCGACTGACCTCCGGCGCCCCGACCCGCCGTGATCAGACAGCGGGTTCGTGCCGGGCCAGCCGGTTGCGGCGGTAGCCGTAGCCGAAGTAGATCACCGCACCGAGCAGCATCCAGGCCAGGAACCGCAGCCAGGTCTCCACCGACAGGTTGAGCATCAGGTAGAAGCAGGCCAGCGCGGAGACGATAGGCAGCACCGGGGAGAACGGCACCCGGAACGGCCGCTCCAGGTCCGGGCGCTTGCGGCGCAGGATCGGCACCGCCACCGACACCAGCACGAACGCGCAGAGCGCGCCGATGCTGACCAGGTCGGCCAGGGCGGACAGCGGCAGGAAGCCGGCCAGCAGCGCGACCGCCACCGTCATGATCGCCGAGATCCGGTACGGGGTGCCCCAGCGCGGGTGCACCTTGGCGATCGCGGGCGGGATCAGCCCGTCCCGGGCGATGGCGAAGCCGATCCGGCCCATCGCCACCAGGTCGACCAGGATCACGCTGGTCAGGCCGGCGACCGCCGCGATGGAGACCAGCACGGCCGCCCAGCCCGCGCCGACCGCCTCGAAGGCCGACGCGATCGGGGCACCCCTGTCGATCTCGGTGTACGGCACCATTCCGACCACCACCAGCGAGACGCCGATGTAGAGCACTGTGGAGATCAGCAGCGTGCCGAGCAGCCCGAGGGTGAGATCCCGCTTGGGCTTCTTCGTCTCCTCGCCGAGGTTGGCCACGGCCTCGAAGCCGGTGTACGCGAAGAAGACCACTGCGGCGGCGCTGAGCACCCCGACGAAGCCGAAGACCGACGGTTCCAGCCCGAAGAGCGCCTGGGTGACCGGCTGCTTGATCCCGTCGTCGCCGCCACCGGCGGGCTCGGCCGGCGGGATGAACGGGGTGAGGTTGGAGGCCTTGACGAAGAACAACCCGGCGACCACCACGAAGACGCAGATGGCCACCTTGACCAGCACCAGCAGGTTGGTGATCCGGGCCGACTCCCGGATGCCGACGATCGCGACGACGCCGAGGATCAGCACGATGGCGATGGCGCCCACGTTGACAGTGCTGCCCTCCTCACCGAACCAGCGGGTGGGCAGGTCGAGCAGCTCCGCCAGGTAGCCGGACCAGCCCCGGGCGACCACTGCCGCGCCGAGCGCGAACTCCAGCAGCAGGTCCCAGCCGATGATCCAGGCGACGATCTCGCCCATCGTGGCGTACGCGTAGGTGTAGGCGCTGCCGGCGGTCGGCACGCTGGAGGCCAACTCGGCGTAGCAGAGAGCGGCGAGCAGGGCCACCACGCCGGCGATGGCGAAGGAGATCACCACGCCCGGCCCGGCGCTGTCCCGGGCCTCGATTCCGGTGAGCGTGAAGATGCCGGTGCCGATCACGATGCCGATGCCGAAGCCGGTGAGGTCGACAGCGCCGAGCCGTCTCTTCAGC
Source organism: Micromonospora tarensis (assembly GCF_016803395.1). GTDB lineage: Bacteria > Actinomycetota > Actinomycetes > Mycobacteriales > Micromonosporaceae > Micromonospora > Micromonospora tarensis. Next base: position 14,460 of record NZ_JAEVHL010000003.1, read on the forward strand.
CCCAGCCCGCCGTCGGCGCCGTCCGCCTCGCCCTGGGCCATCACGTCCTTGATCGGTTTTGTGCGCAGCACAGACATGCGCTCACCCCTCCCACCGCGCGACCACCGCTCGTGGCGGCCGGTGACCGGCGTTGCTACCCAGCGGCGGGAACTGTCAACCACGAACCCTTGCGGTTGTGGGACGGATGTGAAAATTTCCTACCAGCGATACATATGCATCGGCAGATCTTGCCGCATGTCGCGCTGATCACACGGGAGCCCCACCGAAGGGACACACCGCATGAAGGCAACTCGTCTCGGAGCCGCCGGGGTGGTCGCAGCCCTGCTCGGCACCCTGGTCACCACCACCCCCGCGAGCGCCGCACCCGGCGCGACCGACACCACCACCGCCACCTGCGCCACCGACCCGGCCACCCCGAAGCGGCAGTTCCGGGCCATGTGGATCTCGTCGGTGGTCAACATCGACTGGCCCAGCAAGGCGTCCCAGACCAACCCGGACCGGATCGCCGTGCAGCAGGCCGAGTACCGCGAACTGCTCGACCTCGCCGAGCGGCTGCACCACAACGCCGTCGTCGTGCAGGTCCGGCCCACCGCCGACGCGCTCTGGCCCTCGCCGCACGAGCCCTGGTCCGAATACCTGACCGGGGTACGCGGCCAGGACCCGGGCTGGGATCCGTTGGCCTTCCTGGTCGACGAGTCGCACCGGCGCAACCTGGAGTTCCACGCCTGGTTCAACCCGTACCGCGTCTCCATGCCGGCCCCCGGCGGCGCCGGCGCCGACCTCAGCCAGCTCGCGCCCGGCCACCCGGCCCGGCAGCACCCCGACTGGACCTTCGCCTACCCACCGGCCGGCGTCGCCGGCAGTCGGCTCTACTACAACCCCGGCATCCCGGAGGTCCGCGAGTTCGTGCAGACCGCGATGATGGACGCGGTCAAGCGGTACGACATCGACGGCGTCCACTTCGACGACTACTTCTACCCGTACCCCAGCGGCAGTTACCAGGTGCCGGACGACGCCACCTTCGCCGCGCACAACCGGGGCTTCACCGACCGGGCGGACTGGCGGCGGGACAACATCAACCTGCTGATCCAGGAGATGAACGGCAAGATCAAGGCGGCGAAGCCGTGGGTGAAGTTCGGCGTCAGCCCGTTCGGCATCTGGCGCAACAAGACCGCCGACCCGCTCGGTTCGGACACCACCGGCAGCCAGTCGTACGACATCATCTCCGCCGACACCCGCAAGTGGGTCAAGCAGGAGTGGATCGACTACGTGGTGCCGCAGCTCTACTGGTACATCGGCCAGTACCCGGCGGCCGACTACGCGCGCCTGGTGCCGTGGTGGGCCGAGACGGTGCGCGGCACCCGGGTGCAGCTCTACATCGGCCAGGCCGACTACAAGAGCGGCGACCCGGCGTACGGGCCGTACTGGCAGAACCCGCGTGAGCTGTCCGACCACCTGACGCTCAACCGGTCGTACCCGGAGGTGCAGGGCAACGTGCACTTCTCCGCCGTGCAGGTGCGGGCCAACCGGCTCGGCGCCACCGACATCTACGCCGCCGAGCACTACTCACGCCCGGCGCTGGTGCCCGCCATGCCGCACCTGCCGGCCAAGCCGCTGCTCTTCCCGGTGGTCACCAGGACCACCCGCCAGGCCGACGGAGTACGCCTCAGCTGGCGTCAGCCGGCCGACGGGGCCGGCCCGCTGGGCACCGCCACCTCGTACGCGATCTACCGGTTCGACGGCATCACGCCGCCCGGCCGGTGCGGCACGGCGGACGCCGCGCACCTGGTCGACACCGTTCGGGCCACGCCCGGCGGTACGCAGTCCTGGGTGGACAGCACGGCCGAGCCCGGTCGGCGCTACACCTACCAGCTGACCGCGCTGGACCGATCGGCCAACGAGAGCCCGGTCAGCCCGCCCGCCTTCGTCCTGCGCTGATCCCTCCGCTCCACCGAATGCCCCGGGTGCTCCGCGCACCCGGGGCATTCGTCTGTTTCGACGTATGTCACCAATAGTTGGCGACCCGCATACCACCTAGTTGATCAGTTGATCGACACTCGTCTACATCCGGTGACCCGCCGGTAACTTCCGTCCCACCCGCTCACCCCGCGGAGGTAACCCGTGCCCCGACGTCTCGCCACACTGCTCGCCTCGGGCGCGCTAGCGCTGCTCGCCACCCTCACCATCGCCTCCCCCGCCGCCGCCGTCACCCCCGCCGCCGCCGTCACCCCCGCCGAACGCCTCTCCGTGCTCTCCAGTTGGACCCAGACCAGCGCGTCCAGCTACAACTCCTGGAACAGCGCCCGGGTCAACCGGGCCCCCTGGGCCGAGTACAACTTCAACTGGTCCACCGACTACTGCTCGTCCAGCCCGGACAACCCGCTCGGCTTCACCTTCAACCTGGGCTGCTACCGGCACGACTTCGGCTACCGCAACTACAAGGCGGTCGGCCAGTTCCCCGCCAACAAGGCCCGCCTCGACAGCGCCTTCTACGAGGACCTGAAGCGCGTCTGCGTCACGTACAACACCGTCGTCCGGCCCGCCTGCTACAGCCTGGCCTGGACCTACTACCAGGCGGTCAACATCTTCGGTTCGGTAGCGGCCGTCCAGCAGGCCGACATCGACCGCGCCGCCCGGATGAAGGCCGAAGCCGAAGCCGCCGCCCGCCGCTAACCCCCACCCCACCCCAATCGGCTCCACCCGGCCGGTGTCGCCCCGGCCGCCTTCGCCCCGGTGATCATGAAGTCATCGCCCGCGCGCCCGGCGCGCCGGGGCGATAACTTCATGATCAACCAAGCGGAGGTGGGCCGGGTCGGGCTGGGTGGGGTGCGGGGGTTAGGCGCGTTCGGTTCGGGAGGCTGCGTGGCGGTCGGGGTCGGCGGGGCGGCGGGGGGTTGGCTGGGACAGGTCGGTGCTGAAGCGGGTCGAATCCGCCGCCAGGTCCGGGTGTTCCACGTCGAGTGCCAGCGCGGCGGCCTCGTCCAACCCCAACTCGGCCCCCTCCCCGTACGCGTCGTCGAACGCCGCGTCACCAAGCGCCGCCCGCAACTCCGCCTGCTGTTCGGCCCAGTAGCCGCCGTAGATGCCCGGTGTCGCTCGCATGCTCGCCCGGGTGGCCTGGGCCGCCCCGAACAGCCGGGCGGCGGTCAGTCGCTGGCCGCCGATCGCGCAGCGCACCGCGATCGCGTTCAAGGTGTCACACGCCCGGCCGTGGTAGCCGTGGCCCATCCGGGAACGCAGCGCCACCAGCAGGTGCTCGTGTGCGGCGATCACGTCGCCCCGGGCCAACGCGACCATACCCAGCAGCATGTCCACCGAACGTCGACCCCGCTCCGCCGGCCGGGCCGCCTCCACCGGGCGGACCGCGCCGAGCAGGTCCGCCGCCTCCTCCAGGGCCCCGCGCCGCCAGAGCAACTCGGCCAGGCTGAACACCGCGAACAGCGCCTCGCCGACCACGTCCTGCCCGTGCGCCCAGTCGATGACCTCCCGGCACACCCGCTCGGCCTCGACGAACTGACCCATGTCCGCCAGCGGCGCGGCCCGACCGGCGAGCACCCGGGCCAGCAACCCGGCGTCACCGGCCTGCCGGGCGGCGGCCTCCGCCCGTTGGGAGTAGCGCAACTCCTCGGCGAACTCGCCGTCGGCGCTGGCGTGCAACGAGTGCATGTGGTACGCCGCCGCCAGCTCCGCCTCCGGGATCCGCTCCCCCGTCTCCGCGATCCGCCCGTACAGCCGGAACAGCCACAGCCGCCCCTCCCGCGCCAGCCCCCGCTCCAGCCACCACTGGTCCAGCCCACCGGCCAGACCGAGACCGGCCCGAGCGCTGCCGCCGGTGGCGCACCAGCGCAACGCGGCGCGCAACTCCCCGGCCAGGGGATCCAGGGCGTACAGCGACAGCGTCACCGGCCGGCCGTCCTGGCCCAGGTGCACCCGGTCCAACGCGTGCGCCGACCAGGCCACGTGCCGGTCCCGGGCGGCCTGTTCCTCGCCCGCCTCGGCCAGCCTCCGCGCCGCGTACGCCCGGATGGGGTCGAGCATCCGGTAGGTGCTGCCGGCGGCACGCGGTTCGGCCAGCACCATCGACTTGTCCACCAGGACCGAGAGCGGGTCCAGCGGATCGTCACCCAGCAGCCACTCCACCGTCGCCAGATCCACCGGGCCGGCGAAGACCGCCAGCCACCGCAGCAGGCGGGCGGCCCGAGGCCCCAGCGTCCGGTACGACCAGGTGACGGTGGCCTGCATGGTCAGGTGCCGCTCGGTGGCCGAGCGTTGGACCGCCCTGCTCGCCGGGGTGGGCGGCGACATCCCGGCCGCCGCCGCTACCAGGTCCACGGTGTCCTGTTGGTTGCCGGACCAGCCCCGCTCCACCGGCGGCGGGTCCGGGTCCTCCCGGCCGGCGTCCAAGGTCCCGAGGACGTCGTCCAGCCGCTCGGCCAGCTGGCCGACGGAGAGCACCCGCAGCCGGGCGGCGGCCAGCTCGATGGCGAGCGGCAAGCCGTCCAGCCGCTGCACCACGCGGCGCAGGTCGGCGGACTCCGCCGGGTCCGGCGGCCGGCCACCACGCGCCGCCGCCGTTCGGTCCAGCAGCAGCGCCACCGCGTCGCTCTCCGCACCGTCTCCGGTCGGGTCGACCGAGAGCGGCGGGATCCGCCACACCACCTCGCCGGGCAGGCCGAACGACTCCCGACTGGTCGCCAACACCCGCACGCCGCCGCCGCCGGAGAGCAGCCGGGCAATCACCTCGGCACAGGCGGCCGGTTGGGAGTCGCAGGTGTCCAGGACGACAAGCATTCGGCGACCGGCCGCGTACTCGACAAGAGTGTCCAGCATCGGTCGGCCCGGCTCGGGTCGCAGGCCGAGCACGGCGGCGATCGCGAACGCCACCAGCCCCGGGTCGGTCACCGAGGCGATGTCGACGAACCAGACCCCGTCCGGGTACGCCTCGACCATTCCGCTGGCCAGCTCCACAGCGAGGCGGGTCTTGCCCGCCCCACCGGCGCCCAGCACCGTGACCAGGCGATGTTGCCGCACCAACAGGCCCAACTCGACCCGCTCGGTCTGCCGACCGACGAACGAGGTCACCTGGGTCGGCAGGTTGTGGGCCACCGCGTCGGCGGTGCGGGGTCGGGGGAACTGCCGTTCCAGGCCCGGCGCCACCAGTTGGAACAGCCGTTCCCGATCGTCGAACCCGCGCAACCGGTGCAGGCCCAGGTCGAGCAGGGTCGCACCCAGCGGCAACGGCTCGGCCCGACGGGCGGTCGACGCCGTACAGAGCACCTGCCCCCCGTGCGCGGCGGCGGCAACCCGGGCGGCCCGGTGCACCTCGGGGCTGGCGTACTCACCATCGCGGGGCTCGGCGTAGCCGGTGTGCAGGCCCATCCGGACCCGGGGCGCGGCTTCGGAGGTGGGCCAGTCGTGGCTGGACAGGGCCCGCTGGGCGGTCAGGCACGCGGTCAGCGCGGCGGTCGCGTCCTCGAAGGCCAGGAAGAACGAGTCGCCCTCGGTCAACAACTCCGCGCCACCCGTGCTGGCCAGCGTGTGGCGCAGCAGCCGTCGATGCTCGGCGAGCACCGGGCGGTAATCCGGGCCGAGCAGCTGAGCCAGCCGGGTCGAGCCCTCGATATCGGTGAAAACGAAGGTCACCCAACCGCTCGGGAGCTGGATCCGTGGCGACATGCGTGGAACCTCCGCCCGTGACGTCGGGTTCATGCTGCCTGAATCCGAGCGATCACACATCGTGAGAACGGCCGGGCAGGTGCCGCCTCAACGTGCCACTCGGACCTGCTCCCGGCAAGACCAGCCCACCAGGCGGCAGCGAGTCGAACCGATCACCCGCCCACCAGGCGGCGGCGAGTCGACCCGATCAGCAGCCGCAGGCACCACCACAGCAGCCACCACCGGCAGGCGCCGGGGCACCACCGGCGGCGCCCCGCCCGGTGACCGCGACCGCCGAAAGTAGCTTCACCGTGTCGGCGTGTCCCTGCGGGCAGGTCGCCGGCTCACCGGCCGCCGACATCGGACGGTTGACCTCGAAGGTGTCGCCGCAGGCGCGGCAGCGGAACTCGTACCGGGGCATGCCGTCCAGGGTACGTGGATCTGGCGGCTGGCGGCGCATGGGTGATACTCGTTGAGTGGTGGACGGCGAGGACGACACGCGTGTGCAACCGTTACGACCGGCCGCGCCGCTGGACGGGCCACTGGAAGGCTCGGGGGCCGCGCCCGATCCGGTGCGTGCGGTGCCCCGCCCCCGCCGCCCCTGGCTGAGCGGGCGTTCCTCGGCCGCGCCGACCCCACCACCGGCCGAGCCCACCCCGGCCGAGCCCACCCCGGCCGACCCCGCCGGGTCGAACCCGGCCCCGAGCGCCACAGCCGCCGGCACGAAGGGCACCGCCGAGCCCGGTCCGAAGGCCGAGGAGCCCAAGGCCACGGACGCCGGGACCGAAGCCGGCAAGGCCAACGCTGGCAAGGCCGACGATGGCAAGGCCGACGATGGCAAGACGGTCGTGGCGGTCGAGGCCGCGAAACCGGCCAAGACCACTGTGGATGAGATCTCCGTCGTACCCGCGGCTGACCCCGCCCGACGGCGGCGGGTGCCGTTCGCGCACGCGGTACGCCTGCCACCCCGGCAGGTGGCGGCGTCTGCCGCCCAGGCGACCCGCGAGTGGGCGCGTCGCCCGAGTGGTCGGCTGACCCTGCCCGGCGTGTTCCTGCTGGCGATGGTGGCCGCGACCGCTGCGGCGGCGCGCTGCTCGTACCCGCCACGATCCGCGCGCCACGCCCGGTCGCGGCCGACGCGTCCGCCGCGCCGACCGCGGGCGTACCGTCGGCGGTGCCGTCCGGCCTGCCCACCGGCCCGCTGCCCACCGGCCCCCTGCCGACCGTTCCACTGCCCAGCGGGGGACTGCCCACCAACGGGTTGCCGACCGGGCCCGCGATCGGGCCGGGAGTCGGTGGCCGGCCGTCGGACGCCCTGGCCAGCTGGGCACAGCAGGTGGGCGCCAAGGTCGGCGTCCCGGCCACCGCCATGCAGGCGTACGGCTACGCCGAGCTGGTGCTCGCCCAGACCAACCGCAGCTGCGCGCTGAGCTGGACCACCCTCGCCGCGATCGGTCAGGTCGAGTCGGGGCACGGCTCGGCCAACCGCGCGCGGCTGGGGCCGGACGGCAAGGTGCTACCGAAGATCATCGGGCTCCCGCTGGACGGGAAGGACGGTCGGATGCGGATCATCGACACCGACCGTGGGGATCTCGACGACGACAAGGTTCTCGACCGTGCGATCGGGCCGATGCAGTTCATCCCCACCACCTGGAAAGAGATCGGCGCGGACGCGGACAACGACGGGTTCAAGGATCCGCACGACCTGGACGACGCCGCGCTGGCGGCGGCGAACTACCTCTGCAAGGGTGGGCGCAACCTGAGCATTCCGGGCGACTGGTGGAACGCGATCCTGTCCTACAACGATGTGCGACGCTACGCCCAGGACGTCTACGACACCGCGAACCGGTACGGACGGGCCAGTCGCTGATGATGTGATCGTCTCGATACGTTGGAGAACTGGACACTTCCCCCCGGCGGCTGTTAGCGGCAAGCTAGACGGGTGATGGTGCGCGAGTGGGACCCCAGGACCGCGTCGTCCGCCGAGATCGCGTCGCTCCTGGCCACGCTGAACGAGGTCCTGGCGGCCGATCTACCGCAGGACCCGCCGTGGCGGGAGACCTCGCTACGGGAATACCTCGCCGAGGTGATGCCCGGTGAGCGGCGGATCTCCTGGATCGCCCAGGCCGAGTCGACCGATCCCGGCGAGCCGGGGGCGGTGCTCGGCCAGGTGCACGTGCTCCTCCTCGGTGACATCGGCGTGCTCGAGGTGCTGGTGCACCCGTCGGTGCGGCGCGGCGGCCTCGGTCGGGACCTGGTGCTGCGGGCCGCCCGCCGGGTCTACCAGGAGGGCTTCCGGTCGATCGGGGTCGAGGTGGTCGGCGACACGCCCTCGGTCGGGTTCTACGAGTCGCTCGGCTTCACCCGCGAGTACGTGGAGACCCGCAGCGTGCTCGACCTGACCACGGTCGACTGGGCCGAGCTGGCCGAGATGGCCACCGGCGTGAGCGCGGGCTACCAGCTGGAGTTCTTCCCCGGCGGGCCACCGGACGACCTGATTGAGGCGTACGCGCGGGCCAAGGCCGAGGTGCGTGACGTGGACGACGGTGAGCTGCGGCCCAGCTCCTACGACCCGGAGCGGCTGCGCGACAGCCTCGACACCCTGCACCGCCGGGGCATGAAACCGTACATTCTGCTCGCCCGGCACGAGCAGAGCGGCGAGGTCGCCGGCCTGACCGAGGTGGTGGTGCCCGCACAGCACCCGACCCGCGCCGACCAGTACGACACCATCGTCGCGCAGGACCACCGGGGCTACGGCATCGATCGGGCGATCAAGGCCCGGATGCTGCTGGAGCTGCGCTCCGCCGAGCCGGAGCTGATCGAGGTGCAGACCTGGAACGCGCAGGCCAACGAGGCGATGCTGAAGGTCAACGCGGAGCTGGGTTACCGCCCCGACCGGGACTGGTGCGAATACAGCGTCGATGTCGCTGAGCTGGTGCACCGCCTCGATCCGCCACGCTGACCGAATTCACGAAACTGTCCACCAGGGGATGGACGGTGGACAGTCACGCGCCTTAACGTGCGTTGACCCCGTCCACCCATCGTGGAGGCCCTATGCGCCCGCGCCGCTCAATTGCCGCGCTCGCGACCGCCACCGCCGCCGTGACCGTCACGGCGCTCGGCGTCGCACCCACCGCGGCCAGCGCCGCGCCAACCGACCTGTTCATCTCGGAGTACGTCGAGGGTTCGTCGAACAACAAGGCCATCGAGCTGTTCAACGGCACCGGCGCCCCGGTCGACCTCACCGCCGGTGGCTACCAACTCCAGCTCTTCTTCAACGGCTCCAGCACGGCCACCACGATCGCGCTGACCGGCAGCGTGGCGGCCGGCGACGCGTTCGTGTTCGCCAGCGCCTCGGCCGGGGCCGCCATCCTCGCCCAGGCCGACCAGACCACCGGGGCGAGCCTGTTCAACGGTGACGACGCGATAGTGCTGCGTCGGGGCGGCACCGTGCTCGACTCGATCGGCCAGGTCGGCGTCGACCCGGGCACCGAGTGGGGTGCCGGCGTCACCAGCACCGCTGACAACACCCTGCGCCGGCTGCCGAACGTGACCACCGGTGACACCGACCCGTCGGACGCGTTCGACCCCGCCGCGCAGTGGGCCGGCCACCCGGTCGACACCTTCGACGGGTTGGGCACGCACACCGTGGACGGCGGTGGCCCGGTGGACGCGCCGGCCACGCTCACCTGTGGTGGGCCGCTGGTCACCGCCGCCGGCATGGCCGCGAGCCGCGAGGTCACCGGCACCGACCCCGACGACACGATCGTCGACCTGGCAATCACCGCAGTCAGCCCGACACCGGCCGCCGGTTCGATCACCCGTACCGCGTTCACCCCCGCCGACGGGGTGGGCGGCACCGCCCGCGCCACCCTCGGCGCGAGCGCCGACCTCACCGCCGGGGCGTACACCGTCACAGTGACCGCGTCCGACACGGACGGTGGCACCGCCAGCTGCGCGCTGGCCGTGCAGGTGACCCGGGAGCTGACCGTCGGCGAGGTGCAGGGTCCGACCACCGACGCCGAGCCCGGCCCGACCGACCGGTCGCCGCTCGCACCGGCGAGCGGCAACGGCACCAGCAGCACGCTGTACGACGTACGCGGCGTGATCACCCAGTTGACACTGGCCCGCACCTCGGCCGGGGCGGAGCAGCACGGGTTCTTCCTGCAGAGCCGCGTTGGTGACACCGACGGCGACCCGACCAGTTCCGACGGGATCTTCGTGTTCATGGGCGCGTTCACCTCGCTGATCGGCGGTTACCTGCCGACCGTCGGCGACGAGGTCGTGCTGCGGGCCCGGGTGTCGGAGTACTACAACTTCACCCAGCTCTCCGGCGCGTCGCTGGTCCGCCGGATCGGCGGTGGCCTGGCCGTGGACACCGCCGTCGCGGTGACCGACGCCGTCCCGCCGGCCGAGTTGACCCACGCGCAGCGCTTCTGGGAGCGGCACGAGGGTGCCCGGATGCGGGTACGCGCCGGCAGCGGCGCGGTGAGCGGCCGGGACGTCTTCTCCGCCACCGCCGACGCGGAACTGTGGGTGGTCGACCGCGACGACCCGCTGCTGGACCGCGCCGACCCGTACTCCCGGCGGGTCTTCCGTGATTCGCACCCGCTGGACAACGACCCGACCCGTCGCTTCGACGACGGCAACGGCCAGCGGACGCTGCTCGGCAGCATGGGCGTGAAGGCCACCGCCGGCGACAGCGCGGCGCTGCTCCCGCCGGCGCACACCTTCGACACACTGCGCGCGGACGCGGTGGGCGGGGTCTACTACTCGTTCGAGAAGTACGGCGTCCAGGTCGAGCGGGCAGAGTTCGACGCCGGGGCCGACCCGTCGCGGAACAACCCGCCCAAGCCGGCCGACCGGTCGCAGGAGTTGGCCGTCGCCACCTACAACGTGGAGAACCTGTACGACTACCGGGACGACCCGTTCGACGGCTGCGACTTCGCCGGCAACGCCGGGTGCGCGGGCGTCGACCCGCCGTTCGACTACGTACCGGCGAGCGAGTCGGAGTATCGCGAGCAGTTGGCCGCGCTCGCCGACCAGATCGTCACCGACCTGCACGCACCGGACCTGATCCTGGTGCAGGAGGCCGAGGACCAGGACATCTGCGCGGTCTCCGGGGCTGCGTTGAGCTGCGGTGACACCAACAACGCCGATGGCGCTCCGGACAGCGTCCAGGAGTTGGCGCTCACCGTCGCGGCGGCCGGCGGTCCGACGTACGCGGCCGCCTATGACCGGACCGGCGCGGACGCCCGCGGTATCACCGCGGCCTTCCTGTACCGCACGGACCGGTTGTCACTGGCGGCCGCGACGGCGGACGATCCGCTGCTGGGCTCGGCACCGACCGTCCAGTACCGCGCGGCGGGACTGCCGGCCAACGCCGACGTGCAGAACCCGAAGGCGCTCAACGCGGTGTTGCCGGCGGATGTGGACACCTCGACCGGTCGGGACGGGACCAACGTCTTCACCCGGGCACCGCAGTTGGGCAGGTTCAGCGTGGCCGCGGCCCCCGGGTCGACCGAACGGTTCACCCTGTACGCGCTCAGCAACCACTACTCCTCCGGCCCGGACGGCCGGGTCGGGCAGCGGCGGGAGCAGGCGCGTTACGGGGCGGCGATCGTCACCGCGATCGAGGCGGCCGACCCGACCGCCCGGGTGGTCTACGGCGGCGACCTGAACGTCTTCCCCCGCCCGGACGATCCCATCGCCACCGGCGACCAGCCCACCCCGTCGGACCAGCTCGCGCCGCTCTACGAGGCGGGCCTGCACAACCTGTGGGACAACCTGGTCGCCGAGGTGCCGGCCGCCGCCTACTCGTACAGCTTCGAGGGGCAGGCGCAGACGCTCGACCACCTGTTCGTCAACGACGCGTTCTACGGCGACCTGGTGCAGGTGCGGGCGGCGCACATCAACGCCGACTGGCCGGCGGAGTTCGCCGGCGACGGGTCGCGCGGCTCCAGCGACCACGACCCGCAGGTGGCCCGGTTCCGGTCCCGCGCGGCGCTGACCGTGGCCGACACGACTGTGGTTGAGGGCAACCAGGGCACCCGGCAGCTCACCTTCACCGCCACCGTGTCGCGGCCGTTGTCCCAGCCGGTGCTGCTCTGCGCGGCCACCGTCGGCGGCACCGCGCAGGCCGGCTCGGACTTCGACCCGTACGCGGGCTGCAAGGTGCTCGCCGCCGGGCAGACGTCGGTCACCTTCCCGGTGACCGTGCGCGGTGACCGCAGGCGGGAGTCGGACGAGAGGCTGACGCTGCTGGTGGCCGGCATACCTGGCCTGCGACTGGCCGACCCGCTGGCGACAGGCACCATCACCAACGACGACTAGGCACGCCTCGACCGCGCTCGTTCCGGGATGTAGTGGCCTCATGCGACCAGGAGGCCACTACATCCTTGTTTCAGCATGATCTTGCGCCTCGGATGGGGCGTGGTCAGAGTTCGCAGAGGCGGCGGCCGGAGCCGATGTCGTCGAGTGCCGCGTGCAGTTCGCGGATGCGCCGCTCGGCCTCGGCGATCAGCCGATCGTGCAGACCCTGCCAATCGGCCGGCTCGGGGTTGGCGGGCAGGGCGGCGAGCAGCTCACGGATGTCACTGACGGTCAGGCCGACGCGCTGGGCCACTCGCGCCACCCTGATCCGGCAGGCCGCGTCGGGGTCGAAGCGCCGCTGGTTGCCGCCGGTGCGGGCCGCCGCGATCAAGCCCTGCCGTTCGTAGAAACGCACGGCGGAGCCGCTGACCCCGCTCTCCCGGGCCACCTCGCCGACCGTCAACGTGCCCATCGCCACTCCCCCGCCGCCATTGACTTCACCATTAGTTCAAGTCCTAGCGTCCACAGCATGACACCTCAGGAGAACGATGTCCCACCGACCATCGCCGTGCTCGTCGGGAGCGTCCGTCAACCTCGGGTGGGCCGCTCGATCGGCAACTGGTTCGTCGCCCACGCGGCCCGGCGCGGCGGCCTCGACCTGGACCTCGTCGATCTCGCCGAGGTGGCGCTGCCATTCGCCAGCACCCCTCCCGGAGGCAATCCGGCCAGCCCGATCAGTGGTCGGTTGGCCGCCGCCGACGCGTTCGTGGTGGTGACGCCCGAGTACAACCACAGCTTCCCGGCCGCACTCAAGAACGCCATCGACTGGCACTACCGGGAGTGGGCGCGCAAGCCGGTGGCCTTCGTGTCGTACGGTGCCAATTCCGGCGGCATCCGGGCGGTCGAGCAGCTCCGGCTGGTCTTCGCTGAGGTGCAGGCCGCCACGACCCGTTCCGGAGTGGTCCTGCGGGCACCGTGGGAACGGCTCGACGACGCCGGTCGGCTGGTCGACGACGAGCCGCTGCGGCAGGCCGCCGACGCGACCCTGAGCGAGCTGACCTGGTGGGCCGAGGCGCTGCGCGTCGCCCGCCGGGCCCGGCCCTGAGCCGTCGACATGGACGCCTCCGCACGGCGGCTCGGCTGGTACCTGACCCTGGGTGGCCTGCTCGCGGTGATCGACACCACGGTCACCGTGGTGGCCCTGCCGAAGCTGGTCGACGACCTCGACACGAGTCTGGCCACGATCGGCTGGGTCACCAGCGGCTACGCGCTCGCCCTGGTCGCGGTGATGCCCACCGCCGCGTGGGCGGTCGGCCGCTTCGGGGCCCGCCGCACCTATCTGACCGCGCTGCTGCTGTTCACCGCCGGGTCCGCGCTGGCCGGGACCGCCTGGAACGTCGAGTCGTTGATCGCGTTCCGGGTGCTCCAGGGCCTGGGTGGCGGGCTGCTCAACCCGGTCGGGATGGCCGTCGCGCTGGCCGCCGTGGCGCCGGGACGGCGCGGCCGGATGATGAGCCTGCTCGGCCTGCCGGTCCTGGTCGGGCCCCTGATCGGGCCGGTGCTGGGTGGCCTGCTGCTGGACCACGCCTCCTGGCGGTGGATCTTCTGGATCAACCTGCCGGTGGGTCTGCTCGCGGTGTTGCTCGGCCGGTCGGTGTTGCCGGTCGCGGACCCACGGGGACCGGCGGTGCGGTTGGACGTCGTGGGGCTGCTGCTGCTCTGTCCCGGCCTGGCGCTTGCGGTGTTCGGACTCAGCGTCACCGGTGAGCGCGGTGGGGTGGTCAGCACGTCAGTGCTGCTGCCGCTCGGGCTCGGCGCCACGCTGGTGACCGCCTTCGCCTGGCGGGCCGGACGGGTACGACAGCCACTGCTGCGCCTGGCCGTGCTGCGCGCGCCGGGGATGGCCGCGGGTGCCGCGACGGTGGCGTTCTTCGCCGCCGGGTACTTCGGCTCGTTCCTGATCATCCCGGCGTACGTGCAGGCCGTGCGCGGCGACTCGGCCACCCTGGCCGGCGTGATCGGCATCCCGCAGGCACTGACCACCGGGCTGATGCTCCAGGTCGCCACCCGCCTGGTCGATCACGTCTCGGCGCGGCGAGTGGTCGGGCTCGGCATCTCGACCGCGGTGCTCGGCACGGTGGCCCGGGTGCTGGTGCTCGACGCGGACACGTCGTACCCGTTGCTGGCCGCGCTGGGTGCGGTCATCGGCCTGGGCATGGGAGCGACGCTGATGCCGACGATGACCGCGGCCAGCCGGTCGCTGCCCCCCGGCGACCTGCCGTCCGGTTCCACGCTGCTCACCACCGTGTCGCACAGCTCGGTCGCCGCCGGCACCGCGCTGATCGCCGCCGCCCTGTCCTGGTTGGCGGACCGGCTCGCCCCTGGCCTCGGCGGCGGAGGCATCACGGCCGCCAGCCAGCTCGACCCAGCCAGCCGGGTCAGCCTCGCGCCGGAGCTGGCGCAGGCAACCCGGCTCGCGTTGGCGGTGTCCGCGCTGTTGCTGGCGCTCGCCTGGCTGACCAGTCGGCGGCTGCCGACCGCCCCGCCCGCCGACGACGGGACGGACAGCCCGGCGCAACCCGGGGTGACGCGCTCGCGGGTGGCCGGTGCCGGACGTGGCGCGGGGCCGCTCAGTAGCGCTGGCGGAGCAACCCGGCGGCCTCGACCGCCCAGTAGGTGAGGATGACCTGCGCGCCGGCCCGCTTGATCGAGGTGAGGGTCTCCAGCATCACCCGCTCCCGGTCGATCCAGCCGTTCGCGGCGGCCGCCTCGACCATCGCGTACTCACCGGAGACCTGGTAGGCGGCGACCGGCACGTCCACCGCGGCCCGGACCGCCGACACCACGTCGAGGTAGGGCAGCGCCGGCTTGACCATCACCAGATCGGCGCCCTCGGCGACGTCGAGCGCCACCTCGCGCAGCGACTCCCGCAGGTTCGCCGGGTCCTGCTGGTAGGTGCGCCGGTCGCCCTCCAGCGCCGACTCCACGGCGTCCCGGAACGGGCCGAAGAACGCCGAAGCGTACTTCACCGCGTACGCCAGCACCGCCACGTCCTGGTGCCCGGCGGCGTCGAGCGCCCGGCGCACCACGCCGACCTGGCCGTCCATCATCCCGGACGGCCCGACCATGTCGACCCCGGCGGCGGCCTGGGCCACCGCCATCTCGGCGTAGGCGGCCAGGGTGGCGTCGTTGTCGACGTCACCGTCGGGGCCGAGCAGCCCGCAGTGCCCGTGCGAGGTGAACTCGTCCAGGCACAGGTCGCTCATCACCACAGTGGCGTCGCCCACCTCGGCCACCACGTCGCGGATCGCGACGTTCAGGATGCCGTCCGGGTCGATGCCGCCGGAGCCGGTCGGGTCCCGTCGCTCCGGCACGCCGAACAGCATGATCCCGCCGACACCGGCCTGGACCGCCTCGACCGCCGCCTTGCGCAGCGAGTCCCGGGAGTGCTGAAGCACCCCCGGGAGCGACCCGATGGCGCTGGGCTCGGTCAGCCCTTCCTTGATGAACATCGGCACGACCAGCTCGGCCGGGTCGACCCGGGTCTCGGAGACCAGCCGGCGGACCGCCGGGGTGCGGCGCAGCCGGCGGGGCCGGATCTCGGGGTACGACATGGCAGGCCCTCCTCGAACGACTACCGGAAGCGCAGAGCGGTCGGCCCCTGCACCTTCGAACCGCGACGCTGCTTGGCCGGCATGGCGGCCAGCTTCTCGCGCAACTCCACGGCGTAGGCGGCCAGCGCCTCCACCAGGTCGGGCACCGAGGCGTGCGGCGGCTGGACGTCGACCCGCAGGCCGAACTCCGTCGCGGTCTCCGCCGTCTTGGGCCCGATGACGGCAACAACAGTCCGGGCGTGCGGCTTCCCGGCGATGCCGACCAGGTTGCGCACGGTGGAGGACGAGGTGAAGAGCACCGCGTCGAACCCGCCCGACTTGATCGCGTCCCGGATCTCGGCGGGCGGCGGAGCGGCCCGCACCGTCCGGTACGCGGTCACGTCGTCGACCTCCCAGCCGCGCTCGGTGAGCCCGGCGGCCAGCGTCTCGGTGGCGATGTCGGCGCGCGGCAGCAGCACCCGACCCACCGGGTCGAGGATCTCGTCGTGCGGCGAGAACTCGGCCAGCAGCCCCTCGGAGGACTGCTCCCCGGCGGGGATCAGCTCCGGCTGGATGCCGAACGCGCGGACCGCGTCCGCGGTGGCCTCACCGATGCAGGCGATCTTGACACCGCCGAAGTGCCGGGCGTCCAGGCCGTGCTCGGCGAACTTCTCCCAGACCGCGCGGACCGCGTTCACCGACGTGAAGATCACCCAGGCGTACCGGCCGTCGACCAGGCCCTTGACCGCCCGCTCCATCTGGGCCGGGGTACGCGGCGGCTCGACCGCGATGGTCGGCACCTCGCACGGGATCGCCCCGTACGCGCGCAGCCGGGCGCTCATCACGCCGGCCTGCTCCTTGGTGCGGGGTACCAGCACCTTCCAGCCGTACAGCGGGCGGTTCTCCCACCAGCTCAGCTTGTCGCGCTGCCCCACCCCGACACCGACGGTGAGCACCACCCGGCCGGTGAAGCCGAGCGCGGCGGCCACGAAGCTGTCCACCGTCGACGTGGTCGTGTACTGGGTCTCGCCGGTGCCGTCGCCGGTCACCCCGACGCCGGTGGTGCCGTCGACCCCGGCGGCGAGTAGCCCGTCCCGGACGGCGGCGAGGTCACCGGCGTCCACGGCGAGCGCGAGCGACCCGCGACCGACGGCCGTGGCCAGCGCCTCGAAGTCCAGCGCGCTGACGTCCTCGACGTCCGCGGCCGTACGCACGCCCGGCAGCGGAACACCCGCGTAGGTGGCCACCCCCTCGGCCTGACCGACACCGGGCACCACCTCGAAGTGGGCGGCGGTGCGGGCTACCGCCTGCACCTCCTTGACCACCGAGTCGTGCCCGAACGGGTCGCCGGCGACCAGGTGCACCGCGTTCAGCCCGGAGCGGGCCGCGGAGATCAGCACCTTCGCCACGTCCCCCGGCGCGCCCTCGGCCGGGGTGAACTCGGCATCCTCGGAGGCCTCGGCGCGCACGACGGCGAGCAGCGACTCCGGGACTCCCCGGTCGTAGATCACCTGGTCGGCGTCGACCAGGGCGTCGTGGGCCCGACGGGTCAGCAGACCTGGGTCACCGGGCGCCCGACGAACGCGATACGGCCGACGGGCTTACGGGTGCGGGTCATTCTGTGCTCCCAAATTGCTGGGTCCCCGGGCCGGTGTGTCCTTCGTGGCCGAGGATCGAGTCGGCGCCGAGGTCGAGGAGTTCGGCGGCGAGTGCCTTACCGATCTCCGCCGCGTCGGCGGGCGTTCCGGTGCGGGACAGCCGGAGGTCACGAGTGCCGTCCGGGCTGATCACCGCCCCGCGCAGGTAGATCTCATCGCCGAACTCGCCTTCGGCGAGCTCGGCATAGGCGGCGACGGGTGCGCTGCACCCGGCCTCCAGGGTTGCCAGAAACGCGCGCTCCGCGATGACCGCGGCGTGCGACGGTGCGTGGTCGAGCACCGCGAGCAGCTCGACCAGGTCCTGGTCGTCGACCCGGCACTCCACGGCCAGCGCACCCTGGGCGGGCGCGGGCAGCATCAGCATCGGGTCCAGCGACTCGGTGATCACGTCGAGCCGGCCGAGTCGGGCCAGCCCGGCCCGGGCCAGGACGACGGCGTCCAGGTCGGCCTCGGGGCCGAGCACCCGTGCCAGGCGGGTGTCGACGTTGCCGCGGACCGGGGTGACCTCCAGTTGCAGCCCGAGAGCGTGCAGCTGGGCGATCCGGCGCAGCGCGCCGGTGCCCACGGTGGCCCCGGGCGGCAGCTCGGCGAGCGTCCGGCCATCCCGCGCGACAAGCGCGTCGCGCGGGTCCTGCCGGGTCGGCACCGCCGCGATGTGCAGCCCGCCGGGAACGGCCGTGGGCAGGTCCTTGTACGAGTGCACAGCGAAGTCGATCGTCCTGGCGGTCAGCGCGTCGCGCAGCGCGGAGACGAACACCCCGACCCCGAGCCGGTGCACCGGCGCGGTGGACCGGTCGCCCGCGGTGATCACCTCAACCAGCTCGACCGGGCGGCCGGTGGCGGCGGTCAGCGCCTCGGCGACCTGGCCGGACTGGGCCATCGCCAGGGCGCTGCCCCGGGTGCCGAGGCGCAGGGGGGCGGTCATCGCGCACCTCCGGTGGGTGGGGTCGGTTCGGCGGCGTCGGATCCGGGCACCGGGTCGGTGCCGAAGAGCACCTGGCCGAGGTCGGGGGTGAGCACGTCCGGGACGGTGTCCACCGGCGAGGTCTGCGGCACCTCGAGGTCGAACAGCTCGCGCAGCAGTGCCGCGTACTGGTCGCCGCCGGGCTCCGCGGCGAGCTGGCGGACCTTGACGGTGGGCTGGTGCAGCAGCCGCTGCACCACCCGGTGCACCGTGCGGGCCACCTCGGCCCGCAGGTCGTCGCCGAGGTCGGGGCGACGCTGGGCCAGCCGGCGCAGCTCGGCGGTGACCACGTTGTCGGCCCGGCCGCGCAGCGCGGCCACGGTGGGTGCCACGTCCGCGCCGCGCAGCCAGGTGAGGAAGCCCTCCACCTCGGTCAGCACGATGCGTTCGACGGCGGCGGCGTCCGCGGCCGCCGGGCCGTCGGCGAGCAGCGCCGCCATCCGGTCGATGTCGATCACCTCGACGCCGGGCAGCTCGGCGACACCCTCCTCGACGTCCCGGGGAACGGCCAGGTCGAGCAGGACCAGCGGGCCTCGGCTGGAGTCGCGCTCGGCCAGCGCCGCGCCGACCACCGCCCGGGTGAGGACCGGTTCGGTGGACGCGGTGGCGGCCACTACGATGTCCACTGTGGAGAGGGTGTCGGCCAGCGCGGTCATCGGCGCGGCACTCGCCCCGTACGACTCCGCGAGCCGGACAGCCCGGTCGGCGCCCCGGTTGCTGACGATGAGCGGGCCGGCACCCAGCCGGGACAACGTGGCCACCCCGAGCGATCCCATCGCGCCGGCGCCGACCACCAGGGCCGGGCGGCCGACGAGGTCGCCGTCGAGGTGCCCGGCGGCCAGCTCCAGCGCGGCGGTGACGACGCTCTGGCCGGCCCGGTCGATGCCGGTCTCGGCGTGGGCGCGCTTGCCGACCCGCAGCGCCTGTTGCATCAGCTCGTGCAACAGTCGACCGGCGGAGTCGGCACCGGTGGCCCAGTGGTAGGCGTCGCGCAGCTGGCCGAGGATCTGCGCCTCGCCCACCACCATCGAGTCCAACCCGCTGGCGACCCGGAAGACGTGGTCCACGGCGGCGGTGTCGTAGTGCACGTACAGGTGGCTGGCGAGCGCCGCCGGGGAGCTGCCGGCCTGCTCGGCGAGGACGGCGCAGACGTCGCCGAGCCCGCCGTGGAAACCGGACACGGCGGCGTAGACCTCCACCCGGTTGCAGGTGGAGACGATCACCGCTTCGGTAACGTACGGCTGGGCGACCAGGCGGTCCAGGGTTCGGGTCAGGTCGGCGGGGGGAACGGCCAGCTGCTCCAGCGTGGCGACCGGGGCGGTCCGGTAGGACGCGCCGACGACGAGCAGTTTCACGTGCCGATCGCCTCCTGGGTGTCGGTGGTCGCGAACCCGCCGGGCAGGGCGGTGAGAGCGGACCCGCCGGTGGCGGGCAGCGCGGTCAGCGACGCCTTGCGGTGCTCGTGGAAGGACAAGATTTGCAGCTCGATGGCGAGGTCGACCTTGCGCACATCGACCCCCTCCGGAACCGAGAGTACGCACGGCGCGAAGTTGAGGATGCTCGTCACGCCGACGGCGACCAGTTGGTCGGCGACCTGCTGGGCGGCGGCGGCCGGGGTGGCGATCACGCCGATGGCGAGCGATTCTTCCGCGGCGACCGTCGGTAGGTCGTCGACATGCCGGACCACCAGGCCGTTGATCTCCTCACCGACCCGGGAGGGATCGGCGTCGAGGAGTGCGGCGATCCGGAAGCCTCGGCTGGCGAAGCCGTCGTAGCCGGCCAGAGCGTGACCGAGATTACCCACGCCGACCAGGGCGACCGCCCGTCGTTGAGTGAGCCCGAGCACAAACTCGATCTGTTCGATCAGCAGCGCGACGTCGTAGCCGACGCCCCGGGTGCCGTACGAGCCGAGGTGGGAGAGGTCCTTGCGGAGCTTGGCGGAGTTGACTCCGGCGGCGGCGGAGAGCCCTTCGCTGGAAACTGTCTCGTGCCCGCTTTCGGCGAGGTTGTGCAGCGCGCGCAGGTACTCCGGGAGCCGGGCCACGGTCGCCTCGGGCAGATCCGGAAGCGCCGGGACGGCACCGGCGCGGCCGGACGCGCCTGGGTGACGGTGCTGACTCATGAGACTCCGTGCGGTGCGATCCTCGGCCAACTCCGCTGGTCGGCCGCTTGTGGACTCCCGCTGGCGACCGAGGTTGCCGGCTGTGCTAGCAGGGCGCGTAGGAGTCACAGCGTAGGCGCTTGTGAAGACGTGCACAAATCGCGATCTTGCCGCTGCGTGACGCGACCTCACCAGCACCTCCATTCCGCAAGATCGATTCAGCGCACCTTTGCCGGCGCCGCCCGCGGCGATTATTGCTCAATCCCGACTTCTCTGACCAATCCCGCGCCGTCGCCATTCACCTCCGCGATCTCGCGGTTTCCGCGTCCCATTTATCGCGCGTGTCGGGGACCACACCGAACCGACCCGGCCGAGGGTAGGGACAGCACTACGCGGGAGAGGCGGGGTTTCGGGATGGGAGCGGCCGGCCCGGGTGCCTAGCCTTTGGGCATGACCGCCGTTGCCGCCACCAGTGACCGACCGACGCTGGCCCCGAGCATCCCCCGCCAACTCTTCGTCGACTCCGGGTACGTGCTGCTCGGCCTGCCCCTGGGGCTGGCCAGCTTCGTCGTCCTCGTGGTCGGTCTCGCGGTGGGCGTCGGCCTGGTCGTCACGGTGATCGGCCTGCCGATCCTCAGCGGCACCCTGTACGCCGCCCGCGGCCTGGCCGACATCGAACGGCTGCGGCTGCCCGCGGTGCTCCGGCAGCCCCGGATCCGGCCGCACTACCGGCTGCCCGAGGCGGGCGCGAACGCCTGGCGACGGATCTTCGTGCCGATCCGGGACGCCCAGTCGTGGCTCGACCTGGCGCACGGGATCTTCCGGCTGATCGCGGCAGTGGGCACGTTCGTGGTCACCCTGGCCTGGTGGGCCGCCGCGATCGCCGGCTCGCTCTACTGGGCCTACGACTGGGCCCTGCCCCGCCCGTCCGGCGAGGGTGACCAGGATCTGGCGCAACTCCTCGGCCTGGGCGACTCGACCACCGCCCGAATCGGGCTGAACACCGCGCTCGGGGTGTTCTTCCTGATCACCCTGCCGATCGTGGTGCGGGGGTGCGCACTGCTCCAGGCCAGCTTCGCCAAGGCGATGTTGACCGGGGTGGCCGAGATGCGCGACCGGATCACCCTGCTGGAGGAGCAGAAGCGGGCCGCGGTCTCCGCCGAGGCGTCCGCGCTGCGCCGGCTGGAGCGCGACATCCACGACGGCCCGCAGCAGCGCCTGGTCCGCCTGGCGATGGACCTCAGCCGGGCCCGGATGCAGCTCTCCTCCGACCCGAACGCGGCGGGCCAGACCATCGACGAGGCGGTCGCCCAGACCCGCGACACGCTGGCCGAGCTGCGGGCGCTGTCCCGCGGCATCGCCCCACCGATCCTGGTCGACCGGGGCCTGCCCAGCGCCCTGGCCGCGATCGCCGGCCGTGGGCTGATCCCGATCGAGCTCCAGGTGGACCCGCAGCTCGGCACCCCGGCCGGACGGCTCGACCCAGCAGTGGAGAACACCGCGTACTTCGTGGTGTCCGAGGCGTTGACCAACGTCGCCAAGCACAGCCGGGCCACCGAGGCGATGGTGACAGTCAGCCGGCAGGGCACCCACCTCCAGGTGCGGGTGGGCGACGACGGGCAGGGCGGCGCGCACCTGGCCAAGGGGCACGGGCTGGCCGGCATCGCCGACCGGGTCCGGGCCGCCGGCGGCGAACTGCTGGTGGTCAGCCCCGCCGGTGGCCCCACCGAGATCCGCGCCGAGCTGCCGCTGTGACCCGGTGGCGGCCAACCGGACCCGGTGCGACGTGGTAGACAACACAGCCATGCGGATCGTGATCGCCGACGACGCCGTCCTGCTCCGGGAGGGGCTGGTCCGGCTGCTGACCGAGAGCGGGCACCAGGTGGTGGCCGCCGTCGGGGACGGTGACGCCCTGGTCGCGGCGGTGGTGGAGTACCGGCCCGACGTGTCGATCGTCGACGTCCGGATGCCGCCGTCGCACACCGACGAGGGGCTGCGGGCGGCGGTGGAGGCGCGGCGGCTGGTGCCACGTACCCCGATCCTGGTGCTCTCCCAGTACGTCGAGGTCTCGTACGCCGATGATCTGCTCGCCACCACCGGCGGCTCCGGCGGCGGGATCGGCTACCTGCTCAAGGACCGGGTGGCCGCGATCGAGGAGTTCCTGGACGCGCTGCGCCGGGTGGCGGCCGGCGGCACGGTGCTCGACCCGGAGGTGGTCGGTCAGCTCTTCGCCCGACGCCGCCGGGACGACCCGCTGCGTGAGCTGACCCCCCGCGAACGCGAGGTGCTCGCCCTGATGGCCGAGGGACGCTCGAACACCGCCATCGCCCGCGCCCTGGTGGTGAGCGACGGCGCGGTGGAGAAGCACGTACGCAACATCTTCACCAAGCTCACCCTGCCGCCGGACACCGAGCAGCACCGGCGGGTGCTGGCCGTCCTCACCTATCTGCGGAACTGACCTTCCGGGCCAGGGCCACCGCTTCGGTGAGCGTGTCGGCCACCGGGTGGCCGGAGGCGCGCAGCCGGGCCGGGTCGGTGAACCCGCCGGTGTAGAGCACGGCACGGCCGCCCACCGCGAGCGCGGCGTCCGCGTCGTCGATGGAGTCACCGATGAGCACCACCGAGGTGCCGTCCAGGCCCAGCTCGGCCAGGTGCAGCTTGAGTGACTCGGCCTTGCGGTCGCCGCCGACAGCGGCCCGCAGCCCGTCGACCCGGGCGAAATTACCGGTCAAACCGTACGTGTGCACGGCCGGGACCAGTTCCTCGTGGAACCACATGGAGAGCAGGCTCTGGCTGCCCGGCCAGGCGGCCATCGCGGTGTGCGCGTCGGCGGCCAGCTCGCAGGTGGTCAGCCCGGTGCGGTACGCGTCGTGGAAGATCCGGTCCAGTCGACCGAACTCGTCGTCGTCCACGGCCTGCCCGAGCATCTCGGCGTAGTACTCGGCGATCGGCCGACGGAACCGCACCCGGTGCTCGTCGGCGGTGACCGTCGGCCCGCCCACGCTCGCGAAGACGACGTTGTGGCGGCCACCACCAGGCTGAGGTCGTTGAGCAGGGTGCCGTTCCAGTCCCAGACGAGGTGCGGGTGCGCGGAGGTCATCAGAGCACCCTAGGCATCGCTCACAGCTGCGGTGTGGTCAGGTCCCGCAGCAGCCGGTCCTCCTCGACCCGCCAGTAGCCGTGCTCCTTGCCGTCGAGCATCACCACCGGCAGCCGGTCCCCGTACTCGCGTTCCAACCCCTCGTCGCCGGTGACGTCCCACTCGACCCACTTGTCGCCGGTGACCGCGACCACCCGGTCGAGCGCCGCCTTGGCGTCGTCGCAGAGGTGGCAGCCGGGGCGGGTGATCAGGGCGAGCCGGGCGTCAGTGGCCATCGGTTACCTCCGTGCGGGTGTCGGCGTCTGCGGGCGGGCCGGCTGGGGTCGCCGACCGGAGCTGGGTCTTGCGTACCTTGCCGATCGCCGAGTGCGGCAGGGCGTCGACGAACTCGACGGCGGTCGGGCGCTTGAACCGGGCCAGGTTCCGTGCGCAGTGGGCGAGCAACTCCTCGCTGGTCACCGGTCGCCCCGCCGCCGGCACCACGTACGCCCGGACAGTCTCGCCGGTCCGCGGGTGCGGCACACCCAGTACCGCCGACTCGGCCACCCCGGGGTGCCCGCTGAGCACCAGCTCGACCTCGTGCGGATAGACGTTGAACCCGTTGACCAGGATCAACTCGCCGAGCCGGTCGACCAGGAAGAGGTCGCCGTCGGCGTCGGCGTACGCGATGTCGCCGGTGCCCCACCAGCCGTCGGCGTCCGGGCCGCCCCGACCGTCGGGCCAGTAACCGGCGAAGAGGTTGGGCCCGCGCACGACGATCTGCCCCGGGTCGGTGCCCGGCGCGACGTCGGAGATGTCCAGCTCGTCCGGGTCGTCGTCGGGCACCGCCAACCCGTCGCGCCACAGGTCCGCCCCGTCGGCGCCGACCAGGCGTAGCCGCACACCGGGCAGCGGCCGGCCGATCGAGCCTGGCTTGGCCACGCCGCCGACCAGTGTCGAGGTGAGCACCGGCGCGGTCTCGGTGAGGCCGTACCCGATGTGCACCCGGTGGCCGGTGGCCTCGGTGAAGCGCGCCGCGACCGCGGGTTCGAGCGGCGCAGCGCCGCAGACCGCCACCCGCACCGACCCGGTCGCCGCGCGGGCCGTGGCCGCGTCGGCCCAGGCCAGGAACATCGACGGTACGCCGACCAGCACGGTGACCCGGTGCCGGGCGATTTCGTCCAGCCCCGCCGCCTGGCCCGGCTCGTCGAGCAGCACGCCGGTCGCGCCGTGGTGCACGACCGCGCCGAGCCCCGAGTTGAGCCCGTACGCGTGGAACAGCGGCAACGCGAGCAGCACAGTGTCCGCCGGCCCGACCACCGGCGGCGCGATCCGCTCGACCTGTTCGTGGTTGGCCAGCAGCGCCCGGTGCGACAGCATCGCCCCCTTGGGCAGACCCTCGGTGCCCGAGGTGTAGAGCAGTACCGCGAGGTCGTCGCCGCCTCGGCCCGGACGGGGTGCCGGCCCGGGCGCCTCGGCGGTCGGCGGCGCGTCGTACCCGGCGGTGAGCGCGGGCAGCTCGGCGGCCAGGTCGGCGACCAGCCCGCGCACCCGTTCGGTGGCGACGAGCACCGACGCGCCGGAGTCGGCAAGCACGTGCCGCAGCTCCGGAGCGCTGAGGCCGGGGTTGACCGGCACGGCGACCAGCCCGGCGCGGAGGGCGCCGAGCCAGGCGATCACGAAGTCGGGTGTGTTGGGCAGTGCGATCGCGACGCGGGGCGGGACACCGCAGGGGTCGGCGGGCGGCGCGGCGGCGGACAGACCGCGTGCGGCGGCGTCCACCGCGGCGTCCAGTTCGGACCAGCTGAGCGTCTGGTCGCGCCAGTGCAGCGCGGCCCGGTCGGCGCGCTGGAGAGCCGCCCGGCGGACCCGGTCGGCGAGGTTCGGCGCGGGGTCTGCCGAGAAGTCCTGCACGGTGATCGAGTCTGGCACAGCGGACGGCGCCGGGCCACGCCCGACGGTCGTCCGGGCGGGCCGGAGGCGGGCCGCCCCGGTAGTCCCATGCACGGGACTGCCCCGTGTGCCACCGGCGATCCGATCAGGTCCTGTCGATGGGACGTGCGCCGCCTCTCCCGGGTGGTTCGGCCGGGCCCGCCGGACCACCCGACCGGGCCGGCGGTCCGAATGGGCGACCCGCCCGCGACCAGGGGATCCATCCTGGATCACCGGGTCGACGGAAAGTCAATCGCACACGACGGACAACCGGTCCGCCGCCGGTGCGGCGGAGCGGGAAATACTTCCGCCTTGTGTAACGGACTTGCCACGCGCGGGTGACGTTGGCCCTATCATCACTCGGGTCGGGTCACCCCATTTGCCGTGAGTCGACACCCCTCAGCCCGAGGAGGCCCCCGTGCCTGTGAGCGCATTGGACCAGCACCTCCAGGGGAATTGCCGTCCTTCGGCAACCCCCGCGACCGTCCTGCCCGACCGGAAGCCCGGTCGGTCCGCCCCAACAAGACACAGACCGGCCCGCCCGGCGGTCGACGGGACGGAGGCAACACGGTGACCACCTTCGGTTACGCGGAACGCCCGCTCGGCCTGACCGGCCAACCGGCACGCGCCCACGTCAACGAGCGTCCAGCGGCCCGCGCCCCACTGGACGACCAGCACGGCACCGTCGTGCGGGGTGACGGCGCGGCGCATCGGATCCGCAGCCGGCCACACCACAACGAGCCGCCGCCGCGGCCCGCCCTGCCCGGCGGAAACGCCAAGCCGGGCGGCGGCCGGGTGGCCGTGCCCCGACCGGCCATGCCGGTGCAGGGTCGGCGGGTCAGCGACACGCCGGCGGTGACCACCGACCCGGCGGCGGGTGAGACAGCGGTGATTCCGGCGGTGCCGGCAACCGCCGCCACCACCCCGACCGGCTTCCCGAGCCGCCCGGACCCGTCCGATCCGGCCACCGAGGTCTGGACGCTCATCGAGCGCGCCCAGGCCGGCGAGTCCGAGGCGTTCGGTCTGATCTACGACAGGTACGTGGACACCGTCTTCCGGTTCGTCTACTTCCGGGTCGGCAACCGCCAACTCGCCGAGGACCTCACCTCGGACACCTTCCTGCGCGCGCTCAAGCGGATCGGCAGCTTCACCTGGCAGGGCCGCGACCTCGGCGCCTGGCTGGTGACGATCGCCCGCAACCTGGTCGCGGACCACTTCAAGTCGGGCCGGTACCGGCTGGAGGTCACCACCGGCGACGTGCTCGACGCCGACCGGGAGGACCGGGGCCCGGAGGGCAGCCCGGAGGCGGCGGTGGTGGAGCACATCACGAACGTCGCGCTGCTCACCGCCGTGAAGCAGCTCAACCCGGAGCAGCAGGAGTGCATAGTGCTCCGCTTCCTCCAGGGCTTCTCGGTCGCCGAGACCGCCCGCGCCATGGGCAAGAACGAGGGCGCCATCAAGGCCCTCCAGTACCGCGCCGTCCGCGCCCTGGCCCGGCTCCTGCCCGACGGCTTCCAGCCGTAGCTTGTTACGGCGGGACCGACGGGCGTCCTTTGGCGTCCGGGCAGCTCAGGGCCGGTCCCGCCCGGTGACGGCGATCACTTTCCGTAATTTCGGCTCCGCCCGGCCCGTAACCCGTGCCCGGTCCGCCGCGTTTCTCCGGGTGCGACCGGTGGTTTCCCGGCCGTGACCAGCGAGAGGAGGTGCCCGCGGTGGACAACACCCTCTTCTCCCGCCGGCGCGCGGAGCGCTTCGCGCAGCTTCTCGACGAGGCCAACGGCGCTCGGCGACACCATGTGCGCTCCCGGGTGGACGGACAACTCGCGCCACTCGTCGCCGTGGGCCAGCGACTCAGCGTCGACCCGCCGGCCGTCGAGGTGAACCCGGACTTCCGCACCGGCCTACGGGCGATGCTGCTCGCGACGGCCGAACGGGAAGGGCTGGGCAGCGCACCGGCAGCGGCCAGCGAACCGACCACCACGACCGCCCGTGGGCGGCTGCTGCCGGCGGTCACCGCCCGACGGCCCGGGCCGGGGCGGCGATCGTGGTCGGCATCGCCGTTGGTGCCATCGCCGTCTCGGGGATCTCGGCCGCCAGCGAGAACGCGGTGCCCGGCGACGCGCTGTACGGCATGAAGCGCTCGACCGAACGGGCACAACTCGCACTGGCCAGCTCGGACATCAGCCGCGGCCAGCTCTTCCTGGACTTCGCCCGGACCAGGCTCGACGAAGCCGCCAAACTGCGCGGTGACCGGGTCGGTTACAGCGCCGTCCTCGACGACATGGACGCCGACACCCGGCAGGGTGTTCGGCTGCTCGCCTCCGCCGCGGTGCAGCAGGCCGAGCCAGGCAGCCTGGACACGTTGAACGCCTTCGTGTCGAGCCAGCGCCGGGCGGTGAGCGGTCTGCTCGACGGGAGCACCCGCGTCGAACGGGAACGGACCCAGCGGTCACTGCTGCTGCTGGAGAGCATCCGACACCGGTCGGACACCCTGCGCGCGGCGATCGCCTGCGGCCTGCCGGCACCGACCGCCAGCGACGCCCTCGGCCCGGACCCGGGCACCTGCCCCGGCGCTCGCTGACTGCGCTACCCCTATACCGCACGACCGACCGGCTGCGGCACAGTTCACGCTGTGCCCGGCCGGTCGACCGGATCCGGCGGCTACCCTCGCGAGGAGGCAGTCGTCGTACCGGTGAGGAAGGGAATCCCGTGGCGCGTAGCCGCAAGGTGACGGTCAGCACCGACGCCGAAGGGCACACCGCCGGCTGGGCGGAGACCGACCTGGCCCCGGTCAGCGCACCCGATCCGACCGCTGCGGCCTTCTTCGACGTGGACAACACGATGATGCAGGGTGCGTCGATCTACTGGTTCGCCCGAGGCCTCGCCTCCCGCAACTACTTCACCAGTGCCGACCTGGCCCGGTTCGCCTGGCAGCAGCTCCGCTTCCGGCTGCTGGCCCGGGAACACGCCGGGGACATGTCAGTGGCCAAGGAGGCCGCGCTGGCCTTCGTCAAGGGCTGGCGGGTCGACGAGGTGGAACGCCTCACCGAAGAGATCTTCGACGAGATGATGGCCCCCCGGATCTGGGCCGGCACCCACCAGCTCGCCCAGCGTCACCTGGCCGCCGGTCAACGGGTCTGGCTGGTCAGCGCCGCCCCGGTGGAGATCGGCCGGGTGATCGCCGCCCGGCTGGGGCTGACCGGCGCGATCGGCACGGTGGCCGAGGTGTGCGACGGGGCGTACACCGGGCGGTTGGTGGGTGACCTGATGCACGGGCCGGCCAAGGCCGAGGCGGTGACCCAGCTCGCCGCCGTGGAAGGGCTGGACCTGAGCCGCTGCGCCGCCTACAGCGACTCGGCCAACGACCTGCCGCTGCTCTCCACCGTGGGCAGGGCGGTGGCCGTCAACCCGGACGGCACGCTGCTGCGGCAGGCCCGCCAGCACCGCTGGGAGGTACGCGACTTCCGCACCGGCCGGCGGGCCGCCCGGATCGCCGTACCGTCGACGGCGGCAGCCGGCCTGGTCGTCGGCGCGGTCACCGCCGGCCTGGCGCTTCAGCGCCGCCGCCGCGCCGGCTGACGCTCAGGGGCCGAACGGGTCGGGCCGTCGTTCCAGCAGCGTGTGCAGGGTCTGCTGAATGGTCTCCCGGACCTGGTCGGCGAGGTTGAAGACGACCAACGGGTCGTCCGCCGAGTCGGTCAGGTGGGCGGTGGGGATCGGCGGGCAGAACTCGATGAGCCACTTGCTGGGCAGCGGCACCATGCCCAGTGGGCCGAGCCACGGGAACGTCGGCGTGACCGGGAAGTAGGGCAGCTTGAGCAGCCGGGCCAGCGGCTTGATGTCGGCGAGCATCGGGTAGATCTCCTCGCCGCCGACGATGGCGACCGGCACGATCGGGGTGCCGGTGCGCAGCGCCGCCGAGACGAACCCGCCCCGCCCGAACCGCTGGAGTTTGTACCGGTCGGCGTAGAGCTTGCCGATGCCCTTGAAGCCCTCCGGAAACACCCCGACCAGATCGCCGCCGCCGAGCAGCCGCTCGGCGTCCGGGTTGCAGGCCACCGTGCCGCCGGTCTTCCGGGCCAGCTCGGAGACCACCGGCATCCGGAAGACCAGGTCGGCGCCGAGCAGCCGTAGGTAACGGTGTGCGGGGTGCTTGTCGTGCAGCGCCGCCGAGAGAATCAAGGCGTCCAGCGCCACCGTCCCGGAGTGGTTGCCGACCACCAGGGCGGGCCCGTCGACGGGCACGTGCTCCACCCCACTGACCTCGGTGCGGAACCAGTCCCGGTAGAGCACCCGCAGCAGGGGATGGAAGACCGCGTCGGTCAGCTCCGGGTCGAAGCCGAACTCGTCGACCTCGTAGTCCCCGGAGAGCCGTCGGCGCAGGAAGGCCAGCCCGTTCGCGACCTTGCGGTCCCAGTGGTCCCCCGGCCGGTCCGGCACCGCCGGCCCGGTGCCACCCGACGTCGTCGCGTCGACCTGGTCGGCGGGCGTCGGTGCGGCCTGAGCGGCGGGTCGGTGTCCGTTGCGCCGCGCCGGCTCCGGGGCCGGCTCCGGCGACCGCCGGGGTACGTCGAAACGCCCGACCCCCTGCGGGTCGCGCCCCTGCCCCGGCCCGGTCATGACGGCGCCACCTCAGTTCCCGACCGCGGGGCTCGCATGACCGGCTCACTCCTCGTGCTCACGGCCGCTCCCGGACTGCGGAGCGGACCTGCCGGATGCCGTCCAGGACGAGTTGCTCGGCGGCGGCCAGCTGGTCCCGGGTGACCACCACCCCGCCGTGATGGGCGCGGATGAAGTCCTCGAACGCCTCGGCCGTGGAGCGCGGCGTGAAGCCGTACTCCTGCTCGAGCCGGCTGGTGTCGACCACCCGGCCGTGCACGAACAGATCGACCTGGTCCAGGCCGTAGCCGCCGAAGCCCATGGTGCGGGCCAGCGCGGCCGCGCCGGAGAGACCCGGCTCCAGCACCGGCACCGCCACCCGACCGGCCCGCCGGATCGCCTGGGACAGCGACAGCACCCCGGGACCGGCCACGTTGTAGGTGCCGGGATGGTCCTCCACGATCGACCGGTGCAGCACCTCCAACGCGTCGTCGAAGTGCAGGAACTGTAGCCGGGGGTCACGGCCGAAGACGGTCGGCACGAACGGTTGCGCGAAGTAGCGGGTCAACGTGGTGTCGGCGGTCGAACCGATGAACGGGGCGAAGCGCAGCACCGTCGCGGTGACGTCGGACCGACGGCGCCGGAAGCCCCGGACGTACCCCTCAAGATCGAGGATGTCGCGGCCGAAACCGCCGCGCGGCACCTCGCGGGGCTCGGTCTCCTCGGTGAAGACCGCCGGGTCCCGAAACGACACCCCGTACGCGGCGGTGGACGACCGGACCACGAGTTTGCGCAGCCGGGGTGCCCGCTGGCAGGCGGCGAGCAGCTGCATGGTGCCGATGACGTTCTGGTCCTTCATCGCGGACCGGCCACCGTGCTGCGCGTCGGGGGCGGTGACCAGCGCGAGGTGCACCACCGCGTCGACGTCCAGGTCGGCGAGGAGGCCACCGAGCGAAGCGCTGTCGACGCGGATCCGTTCGACCCGGTCCAGCAGGTCGGTGAACTCGGTGCCGGCGTCCGGCGCGTCCACCCCGATGACCCGTTCGATCCGCGGGTCGGCGGCCAGCCGGGCCGCCACGTGCGCACCCAGGTATCGACCCACCCCGGTGACGACGACAACCCCCGGGACACCTGGGGTGCCACCGGGGGTCATCTGACGCACCTACCCCGGCAGGGCGGATCGAGCCGGGACGACCACGGCCTGATCACCTGAGCCTCCGGGGGTCGACTGTTGGGCAAGTGACGCAGGATGCCGGGCACGAAGCCCGGCAGCGATCACTTGCCGAGACGGCGACGCTGGACGCGGGTCTTGCGCAGCAGCTTGCGGTGCTTCTTCTTAGCCATGCGCTTACGGCGCTTCTTGACCACCGAGCCCATACGACAGCCTTTCGATACAACGTGCGGGGCGGACCGGATGACACCACGCTGGTGGCGACGGCGACCGCTTGCGGACAACGGACCGGACCAGTCTGGGCGGCGGGGCGCACCGGTGGGGTCTCGGTCGGGCTCCAGGGTAGCCGGACAGCGTCAGCCGGACCAACGCGCCCCCGTCGATGCCGGTTAACGGGCGGTCGGAGGGCCGGTTGGTGGCTCAGGCGGTCTCCTGAAAAGCACCCCGGAGATATTCGTGCACCGCATGCTCCGGCACCCGGAATGACCGGCCGACCCGGACGGCGGTGAGCTCACCGCTGTGCACCAGGCGATAGACAGTCATCTTCGACACCCGCATGACCGTCGCCACCTCCGCGACGGTCAGGAACTTGACCTCCGACAGCCGTCCGTCGGACTGCGACCCGGCCATGGCTCACCGACCCATCCCATGCCCGGCGCGTGCCGAACCCGACGGATGCTCCGGGCCGGGCCGGCGACGCGCGTGTTACCAGTACGGTAGCGGGGCGGTTGTGACCGGCGCGATCCCTTCGTACAACTGATCATGTTTCGGTGGTCGGTTCACCCGATCCGCGCTCCCGGTATCGGCCCGCCCGCGTCGGCCGTCCGGTTGGTCCCCACGCGGCTCACTCGGTGCGCAACGCCACCACCGGGTCGAGCCGACCGGCGCGCTGCGCGGGCACCACCCCGAAGACGATCCCCACCACCGCCGACACGCCGAAGGCGAGCGCCAACGACCACCAGGTGATCGCGGCCGGGATGGGCGACAGCGCGTCGACCAGCACTGCCGTCCCCACGCCCAACGCCATCCCGGTCAGCCCACCGATCGTGGTCAGCAGCACCGCCTCCAGCAGGAACTGCACCCCGATGTCGCGGGGGCGGGCGCCGACCGCCTTGCGCAGACCGATCTCCCGGGTCCGCTCCCGGACGCTGACCAGCATGATGTTGGAGACGCCGACCCCGCCGACGAGCAACGAGATGCCGGCGATGGCGGCCAGTACGCCGGTGAGGACGCCGAGGATGTCGCCGAGGACGCCGAGGATCTGCTGCTGGGTGACCGCGCTGAACTCGGTGTCCGGGTGGCGGCGGTTCAGCTCGGCGACGATCCGCTCGCCCAACTCGTCGATCCGCTCCCGGTCCGGGGCCTTCACCGCGATGCCGTCCACCCGCTGGGTGCCCCAGAGCCGCTGCGCGGCGGTCACCGGCACGTGCACCTCGTCGTCCCGGTCGACGCCGAGGCTCTGCCCGAGCGGCGCGAAGACGCCGATCACCCGGAACCGCACGCCGGCCAACGCCACCTGCTGGCCGAGCGGGTCCCGGTCGGGGAAGAGCGCGCGGGCCACCGAGTCGCCGAGCACCGCCACCCGCCGGCTGGTGTCCACGTCGGTGCCGGTGAGGTAACGACCACGGGCCAGCGACCGGGTGAACACCGTCGGCGTCGTCTCCAGGACGCCCTGCACCGTGGTGAAGTCGGAGCGGGCACCGGCCCGCGCGGTCGCCCCGGAGGCGACGGTGACCGCCACCCGGTCGGGATCGCCGACCACCCGGGTGACGGCGTCCACGTCCTTCAGGGTCAGCGGTGAGACCACCGGCGCGTTGCCCACCTCGATCCGGCCGGGGACGACCAGCAGCAGATTCGACCCGAGGCCCTCGACCTGCTGCTCGACCTTCTGTTTGGTGCCGGTGCCGATGGCCACCAGCAGGACCACCGAAGCCACCCCGATGATCACCCCGAGCATGGTCAGCGCGCTGCGCAACCGATTGGCGCGGAGCGCGTCCAGCGCCACCCGCCACGCCTCGGCGATCCTCACGCCACGCCTTCGGGCGGCTCGGCCCCGGGCTGACCCGGGTCGGCCTCGCGCGGAAGGCGCCCGGTGGCTCCGGCGGCGCCACCGGAGCCACCGGACGGGTGCCCCGGGCCGCTTCCGGACGCGGACCGGGGCTCCGCGCTGGGAGCGGGGACCAGTGTCGCAGGTCGACCGTGATCGACGGACGGCGGTCGATCATGACTGGCGGGCGGGGCGTCGCTGTCCGCCACGACCACGCCGTCGCGCATCGTGATCCGCCGCTGGGCCCGGGCCGCGACCTCCTGGTCATGGGTGACCATCACCAACGCCACCCCGGACTCGGCGTTCAACCGCTCCAGCAGTTCCAGCACCGCCGCGCCGGTGACGCTGTCCAGGTTGCCGGTGGGTTCGTCGGCCAGCAACACCGTCGGCTCGGTGACCAGCGCGCGGGCGATAGCCACCCGCTGCTGCTCGCCGCCGGACATCTGGTTGGGCCGATGGTCCAGGCGGTGACCGAGGCCGACCCGGCCGAGCATCGCCGCCGCCCGCGCCCGGCGCTGCCGGGCCGGCACGCCCCGGTAGACCAGCGGCAGCGCCACGTTCTCCACCGCCGAGGTACGCGGCAGCAGGTGGAACGCCTGAAAGACGAAGCCGATCGTCTCGTTGCGCAGGGTGGCCAGCTCCGGTGGGGCGAGGGCGTTGACGTCCCGCCCGCCGATCACCAACCGGCCACCCGTCGGCCGGTCCAGCCCGCCGAGCAGGTGCATCAGGGTGGACTTGCCCGAGCCGGACGGGCCGACCAGGGCCACATAGTCCCCCGGTTGCACGACCAGCGTCACGCCGCGCAACGCCTCGACGGACACCCCGTCCAGCTGGTACGTCCGGGACACGTCCACCGCCTCGATCGCCGGCGGGCCACCGGTCACCGGACCTCCTGGCCGTCGCGGACCTGGTCGGCGCCGCGCACCACGATCCGGTCGCCGGGCTGCACGCCGTCGAGGATCTGCACCAGGTCGGCCCCCTGCACGCCGACGGTCACCGGCGCCCGGTCGGCCCTGCCGTCGCGGACCACCCAGACCGCGTCCCGACCGTCGGCGGAGAACACCGCCGAGGCGGGGACGGTCACCGCGTCGGCGGCCTCGCGTACCCGCAGGCGCACTATCGCGTTCATGCCCGGCCGGGGGCTCGGGGCCGGCTGGTCCTCGGCCAGCTTCCCCGCGCCGAGTGCGAGTCGTACCCGGTAGGTGACTCCGCCCTGCGCGGAGCTGGTGGGCAGCACGTCCACCGAGCGCACGGTCGCGTCGTAGCTGGCACCGGTGACGGCGTCCAGCTCGACGGTGGCGGTCACGCCGGCCTTCACCAGCAGCACGTCGGTCTCGTCCACCTCGGCGAGCAGCCCGAGCTGGCCGGTGTCCACCACGGTCAGCACCGGGGTGCCGGCGGTGACCAGGCCGCCGACCGCGACCGCGTCGTCCACCCCGGCGGGCGGCCCGCCCTGGCTGGGGGTCAGCACGGACGGGTCG
The DNA here is from genome assembly GCF_016803395.1 of Micromonospora tarensis. Classification (GTDB taxonomy): domain Bacteria; phylum Actinomycetota; class Actinomycetes; order Mycobacteriales; family Micromonosporaceae; genus Micromonospora; species Micromonospora tarensis. The sequence continues at coordinate 49,052 of NZ_JAEVHL010000003.1, forward strand.
AGCCCGGCCCCGCCGCCGGCCTGTTCCAGCAGCCCGGCGAGAGCGCCGGTCGAGCCGCCGCCGGCCCGGGCGCCACCCGGCTGCACCACCCCGGCGATCGGCGCGCGCAGGGTCAGCGCGTCGACTGTCGCCTTCGCCAGGTCGTACGCCTGCTGGGCCTGGAGCCGCTGCGCCGCGGAGAGCGCGCCGACGGCGGAACCGAGCCCGTTGATGCCCCGCTGCACCGCGCGGACGGCCTGGTCTGCGCTGCGCGCGGCGGCGGTGTACTGCCGCTGCGCGGAGGTCACCTGGGTCAGCAACGCGTCCCGCAGCTGCGGGTCGGCGATCTTCTCGGCGGCCTTTCGGGCGGTGTCGAACGCCTCGTCGGCAGCCTTGTCGGTGCTGCGTCGGCTGCCGGTCAGGTCACCGGTGGAGACGCCACGACCGGCGCGCTTCGCGGCGGTCAACGCCTCCCTCGCCTGCCGGAGTCGCTGCTGGGCCGTCGGCGAGGCGACCACGGCCAGCACCTGCCCCCGCCGCACCCGCTGTCCGGGTTGAACCCGCAGGCTGGCCAGGGTGCCGTCGGCGGGAGCGGTGAGGGTGGCGGCGGCCCGCGCGGTCACCGTGGCCGGCGCGTCGATCACCTCGGTCACCGGATTACGGGCGGCCGAGGCGAGCGCGAGGTCGGGGTCGTCGTCGCCGCAGGACGCGGCGGTGGTGGCGGTGAGGACGGCGACTGCGGTCAGGGCGACGAGCAGGCGGGGCCGGCTGGTGCTGCCCGGCCGAGGTGACTGAGGGCGACGCACCCATCGATGGTACGGCCCACCGTCACACCGCCCGGCGTCCCGTCAGGCGACGGTGGCGCGGATGTACGCGACGCACTCGTCGTGCAGCGTCGACCACTGCTCACCGAACGCCTTCTCGGCGGCCGCGTCGAGGCTCCGACGATCGTGCACCACGGTCTTGAAGAAGGTGAGCATCCGCAGCGGCCCGTACCTGTCGACGAGGTGGCGCACGGCCAGGTAGCCGACGCCGTAGCTGCCGGCGACCCGCTCGGCGGAGGCGTCGTCGGCGGGGTTCACGCCCTCCAACTTCCCGTCCCAACCGCCCCGGACCAGTTTGCGCACGTCGGCGATCCCCTCGTACCGGTCGATCGCCTGGCCGCCGGAGCCGGCGAACTCGGCCAGCCCTTCCACCAGCCACCAGTCGGCCTTGCCCGGGTAGCCGCGCTCCGGCAGGGAGGCCGCGTGGGTCAACTCGTGCCGAAGCAGGTCGTCGGTGCCGTTGCTGGTCAACCCTTCGGCGTTGAGCACCACCTCGTGGTGCCCGCCGCCCACTGTCACCGCGTAGCCGCCGGTCCACTCCGGACGTTCGCCGCCGTACCAGCGCTGCCACTCGGTGCGGCCGGCGTAGAAGATCCGGTAGCGGTCCGGCGGGGAACCGGTCACCGCGTACCCGTCGGCGACCTTGGCGGCGGCCTCGGCCTGGGTGAGCAGGCCGGGCAGCTTGCCGCGCAGCGCCGGGGTGGTGGCGACGATGGTCCGCGCGCCGACGGCGACCGCCAGTTCGCTGATCTCCCACGGTCGGGTGCCGGTCTCCACCGACTTGGATTCCTCCATGGCGAGCATCCGGGGCTGGTCGCCGTTCTCCCGCCACCGGGTGCCGATCAGCACCGGGCTGGGCCGGCAGTTCGGGGTGACGAAGCAGTACTGGAAGCGCACCAGGAGCCGCCACTCGCCGGGCTTACCGGTGATCGGCGCGGGCAGACCGCTCGGCTCGGCCCGCCAGCCGGTCACCTTCAGCTCGCGCAGCGCGGCGAACCGCCGGCGCAGGTCCTTGTGGGAGGCGGGATCGGCGATCGCGAGATATCCGGCGCGGTCGCCGGCGAGCAGCGCCGCGGACTGCCGGTGCAGCTGGGCGGTGATCCGGTCGGACAGCCCCCGGGCGACGGCGGTCGCCGGGTCGTCGGACGCCGAGGCACCGGCCCGACTGATCGTGGTCCGGGCGTCACCCTCCCGGATCACCTGCACCACCAGCAGCGCCGGCAGGCCACAGCCCAGCAGCAGGATGACCACCACGAACACCGTCCACAGCGGCCAGAGCCGTCGTGGTACGGGCTGCCGCACCTCGTCAGTCACCCGCCGAAGGGTACGACCAATCGGCGGCTGCGGCGAGACCGGCCCGGGCCGCCGGCCCGGTTCGGTTCGGTTCGGTCAGCGGGTCGGCGGCGACCCGCTGGCCGAACGGAGAGGCTACTTCTTGGAGAGCAGGGCGCGACCGAAGAAGACGAGGTTGGCGGGGCGCTCGGCGAGCCGGCGCATCAGGTAGCCGTACCACTCGTCGCCGTACGGGACGTAGGTGCGCACGGTGTAGCCCTCACCGGCCAGCCGAGCCTGCTCCTCGGGACGGATGCCGTAGAGCATCTGGAACTCGAAACGCTCCGGCCCCCGGTCGAACCACCGGGCCCGGTCCTCACCGATGGCGATCATCCGGGGGTCGTGGGTGGCGAGCATCGGGTAGCCGTCGCCGGACATCAGGATGTTCATGCAGCGGACGTAGGACCGGTCCACCTCGCGGGCCGACTGGTACGCCACCGACTCCGGCTCCTTGTAGGCGCCCTTGCAGAGCCGCACCCGTGACCCGGCCGAGGCCAGCTCCCGGCAGTCCGACTCGGTCCGACGCAGGTACGACTGGAGCACCGCACCGGTCGACGGGAAGTCCTTGCGCAGCCGGCTCAGCACCTCCAGCGTCGAGTCGGTGGTGGTGTGGTCCTCCATGTCCAGGGTGACGGTGGTGCCCGCCGCGTCGGCGGCCGCGCAGATCGCCCGGGCGTTGTCGTACGCCAACTGCTCGTCGAACATCTGGCCCAGGGCGGAGAGCTTCACGCTCACCTCGGCAGCCGGGGTGAGCCCCGCGGCGGCGAGCATCTTCAGCAACGTCAGGTACTCGTCGCGGGTGGCGACGGCCTGCTCGGGGGTGACGGTGTCCTCGCCGAGGTGGTCGAGGGTGACCGCGAGACCGTCGTCGACGAGCCCGCGGGTCGCGCGCAACGCGTCGTCGGTGGCGGCGCCGGCGACGAACCGGCGGACGACGTCCCGGGTGTACGGGGCAGTCGCGACGAGCCGCTCGACCTGGGATGACCGGGAGGCGGCGAGGATGACGGAACGGAGCATGAGCCGAGCGTAACGCCCCTGCCAGGGCCCCCGCCGAGGGGCGGCCGGGGCTGCGGTGCTGGCATCCATCAGCTACAACGATGCCGTGACCCAACGCCCCCGCCCCCGCCGCCGGCTCCGGTCGGCCTCCGTGCAGCTCGGCGCGCTCACCGCGCTCGCGCTCGCCCTCTCCGGCTGCAACCTGACCTCGGACGACGACGATGACGACGACTGCGCCCTCGGGCCGGTCGGCGGCGGCGGAACCGTCGCGCTGGCGATGCGGGTCTCCGACCCGGTTGCCGGCCGCGGCGCCCCGGAGCCGACCACCGCGGCCCTGCCCGAGCGCGGTGGGTTCGGCACCCACCTCGCCTCCTGCGGCGGCTGAGATGCGCCGCGAGACGGTCACCCCCCGGGACGACTGGGACGCCACCATCCGGGCCCAGGGGTTGATCTACGTCGACACCGAGCTGCCCGACGGCGGGATCACCTCGTACTGGGACGAGACCGGCGCGTACGCGTTCGAGCTGGATGAGGTGCTGCGGCTGGAGGAGGCCACCGAGGAGCTGCACCGGATGTCCGTGGCCGCCGCCGAGCACGTGGTGGCGCGCCGCCGGTACGCCGAGTTCGGCATTCCGGAGTGGGCGGCCGAGGCGGTGGCCCGGTCGCTGCGCGAGACGCCACCTACCCTCTACGGGCGCTTCGACCTGGCGTACGACGGCAGCTGGCCGCCGAAGATGCTGGAGTACAACGCGGACACCCCCACCGCGCTGGTCGAGGCGAGCATCATCCAGTGGTACTGGCTGGAGCAGACCCGACCGGACCTGGACCAGTGGAACAGCCTGCACGAGCGGCTGGTCGGCGCCTGGGCCAAGATCGGCACCGGGCTGCACGACCCCCGGGTGCACGTGCTCTGGTCGAACGAGGAGGAGTCCGGCGAGGACCAGATGACCGCCGGCTACCTCGCCGAGACCGCCCGACAGGCCGGCCTGAGCGTCACCTTGCAGCCGATCCAGGAGATCGGCTGGGACGGCCGGCGCTTCGTCGACGCCGCCGACCAGCCGGTGACCACCTGCTTCAAGCTCTATCCCTGGGAGTGGATGCTGGCCGAGCCGTACGGCCCGGCGGCGCTGGCCCCGGGCACTCCGACCACCTGGATCGAACCGGCCTGGAAGCTGCTGCTCTCCAACAAGGCGCTGCTCGCCGTCCTCTGGGAGCTGTACCCCGGCCACGAGTACCTGCTCCCGGCATACCTCGACTCGCCGCGCGACATGCCGGAGTACGTGGCGAAGCCGCTGCTGGGGCGCGAGGGCGGTTCGGTGCGCATCGTCACCGCCGCCGAGGAGATCACCAACCCGGGGAGCTACGGCGACGAGGGCTGGTGTTACCAGGAGTTCCGGGCGTTGCCGCAGTTCGCCGGCAACCGGATGGTGCTGGGCAGCTGGATCGTCGACGGTGAGTCCGCCGGGGTGGGGGTGCGGGAGAGCGCCAGTTTGATCACCGATGGCTACGCGCGGTTCCTGCCGCACTACATCGACGCGCCACGCACCCCGTAAGTCGTCTACCGTTGGGGGCGTGAACTTCGACGCGTACGCCCGGACCGGTGTTGACCTGGTCAACGCCCGCCTGGACGACCTCGACGACCTGCGTGCCCTCTTCACCGAGGACCACTCCTGGATGAGCGACGAGGTCGTGGAACGGGATGTGGCGATCTTCCGGCGGGCGCAGAAGCGACTGCGGGACGTCTTCGAGTACGGCACCTCGGGGCGGGACGCCCAGGCGGTCACCGAGCTGAACGCGCTGCTGGAGGCGTTCCCGGTGCAGCCGCGCATCTCCGGGCACGACTCCAGCGACTGGCACATGCACGTGACCAGCCGGGGCGCGTCGGTCAGCGCCGAATACCTGGCCGGCGCGGCCTGGGGGCTGTCGGTGTGGCTCTGCGAGTACGGCAGCGCCCGGTTCGGGGTCTGCGCCGACGAGCGGTGCGGCAACGTCTACCTGGACACGTCGTCCAACTGCTGCCGGCGGTTCTGCTCGGAGCGGTGCGCCACCCGCTCGCACGTGGCGGCGCACCGCGCCCGCAAGCGGGCGGCGGTCGGCGAGCAGGTGACGGTCGCCCCGCAGCCGACCGCCGGCGCCGACTCGCTCTCACCGGTCAGCTGACCCGTCACCGTCCGGCGCGGGCGGCCGGGTCAGGCGTCGACCGGGGACGACGCGGTCAGGTGCTGGCGGGCGAACTCCAGCGCGGCGCGCAGGTCCGCCTCGCGCACCGCGCGGCTCTTCGCGCCCCGGGTGGCGACCTCCACCGCCACCGCCCCGGTGAAGCCCCGGCCGGCCAGCGAGGAGAGCAGCTCCGCGCAGGGCTGGGTGCCGCGCCCGGGCACCAGGTGCTCGTCGCGGCCCTCCCCGGTGCCGTCACCGAGGTGCACGTGCGCCAGCCCGGCACCCATCCGGTCGGCCATCTCCAGGGGGTCGCTGTGCGAGGCCGCGCAGTGCGACAGATCCAGGGTGTACGACGGGTAGCCGGTGTCGGTGGGATCCCAACCCGGCACGTACGGGACGAACCGCCGGCCGGCCATCCGCACCGGGTACATGTTCTCGACCGCGAAGCGCAGGCCGGTGAACCGGTCCGCGACAGTGGCCAGGCCCTCGGCGAAGTTGCGCGCGTAGTCGCGCTGCCAGCTGAACGGCGGGTGCACCACCACGGTCGGTGCCTCCAGCGTCTCGGCCAGCTCGGCGGCCCGGCGCAGGCGCTCCCACGGGTCGGGGCTCCACACCCGCTGGGTGACCAGCAGGCAGGGCGCGTGCACGGAGAGCACCGGCACGTCGTAGTGCGCGGCGAGGCCGCGCAGGGCACCCGCGTCCTGGCTGACCACGTCGGTCCAGACCATCACCTCGACGCCGTCGTAGCCGAGCGCCGCGGCCAGTTGGAACGCCGCGGCGGTCGGCTCGGGGAAGACCGACGAGCTGGACAGGAGCACGGGAACCGGGGAAGTCACACCAGCCAGGGTAGCCCGGCAGCGCGGTAGGCATCGTGACGAGCGCCGGCGAAATGCCTGAAAACGGTCACCCGGTCAGAGCGGTTCGAGTTGGTCGAGTCGACGGAGGATGACCCCCTCCCGCAGCGCCCACGGGCAGATGTCCAGGCAGTCCAGATCCAGGCGGCGCATCGCCGCCTCGGCGACCACGGCACCGGCCAGCAACTGGTGGGCCCGGCCCGCGCCGACTCCCTCCAACTCCATCAACTGCGCCGGTGGGATGTGCCGGATAAAGCCGATGACCTGCCGCAACCCGGCTCGGGTCAGGCTGCGCCGGGCCCAGAGACCGGCACCGGACGGCGCCGCCCCGGCCAGCCGGGCCAGGGTGCGGAACGTTTTCGAGGTGGCCACCGCCCGACCCCAACCCACCTCGGTCATCTGGTCGACGACCTTGTCCAGCCGGCCGTCCACGTACTCCCGGAGTCGCTCGACGCTCTCCGCCGACGGCGGGGCCATGCTGGCCGGGTCCACCCGCAGCCGCTCCCGGGTCAGCCGGCCAGCCCCGAGCGGCAGCGAGACCGCGACGTCCGGGTCCTCGTCGATGCCGGCGGCGATCTCCAGCGAGCCGCCACCGATGTCCAGCACCAACAGTCGTCCCGCGGACCAGCCGAACCACCGCCGTACCGCCAGGAACGTCATCCGCGCCTCGTCCGCCCCGGAGAGCACCGCCAGGCGTACGCCGGTCTCGTCCCGGACCCGGGTCAGCACCTCGGCCGCGTTGGTGGCGTCGCGCACCGCGGAGGTGGCGAACGCGATCAGGTCGTCGGCGGCCAACCCGGCAGCCGCCGCCTTGGCCATGCCCACGGCCTTGACCAGGCCGTCCGCGCCGGCCTCGGTCAACGCGCCGTCGGGGCCGATCTGCTCGGCCAGCCGCAGCACCACCTTCTCCGAGTGCGCCGGCCACGGGTGGGCGCCGTGGTGCGCGTCCACCACCAGAAGGTGCACGGTGTTGGAACCGACGTCGAGGACACCCAGTCGCATGGTGAAGACCCTAGGCGCAACGCGTTTGCGCGGCTCGCCGGCCTGCGGACGACACCGCGCGTACGCTGGGCCGGGTGACGATGGAGCTCCGTGTGCTGGTGGACGATCCGGGCGACCCGCGCAGTCGCGAGGTGCCCCTGGACTTCCCTCGGGAGTGGATCGAGTTCACCGACCCGGCCGACGAGACGCACCTGATCCGGGCCGACCTGACCTGGCTGCTCTCCCGCTGGACCTGCATCTTCGGCAAGGGCTGCCACGGCATCATCGCCGGCCGGGCCGCCGACGGTTGCTGCTCGCACGGGGCGTTCTTCACCGACTCCGACGACGAGAAGCGGGTCCGCGGCGCCGTCAAGCGGCTCACCCCGTCGACCTGGCAACACTTCCGGCGCGGCTTCAAGAACTGGACCGACGAGGACACCATCGACGGCAAGAACCCGGCCCGCCGCACCGCCACCCAGGGCGTCGACGGTCCGTGCGTGTTCCTCAACGACGCCGACTTCGTCGGTGGCGGCGGTTGCGCGCTGCACGCCCAGGCGCTGCGCGACGGGGTGCACCCGCTGGAATACAAGCCGGACGTCTGCTGGCAGCTGCCGATCCGCCGGGACCAGGACTGGGTCAAGCGGCCGGACAACAGCAAGGTGCTGGTCTCCACCCTGTCCGAGTTCGACCGGCGGGGTTGGGGAGCCGGCGGGCACGACCTGGACTGGTGGTGCACCTCCTCGACGGACGCGCACGTCGGCACCGAGCCGATGTATCTGTCGTACGGGCCGGAGCTGATCGCGCTGATCGGCGTCGCCGCCTACCAGCGGCTGGCCGAGCTGTGCGCGGCCCGGACGAAGCAGGGCCTGGTCGCTCCGCACCCCGCCGACGACAGCTGACGGCCTCCCGGCTGCCCGCGGACGAGCAGCCCGGCACCTTGGTCGGGACTCCTTTGGAGCTGAGTCGTTGACGACATCGGGCGATGACCCGTCCGCGGCATCAGCTCCACAGCTGCCGCGCCACACTCCTCCAGCGCATTGCCGCGGCGGTCAGCGGTTGACGCGGGCCACGCCCGGTGGGCCCTTGACCAGTGCCGCCGAAGGGGGCCCGCGCCGAGCGCAGACCCCCTTCGGGTACGCCGATCACGGCTCGAACTTGTAGCCCAGACCCCGGACGGTCACGATGAAGCGTGGCGCGGACGGCTCCGGCTCGATCTTGGAACGCAGCCGCTTGACGTGCACGTCCAACGTCTTGGTGTCGCCGACGTAGTCGGCACCCCAGACCCGGTCGATGAGCTGGCCACGGGTCAGCACCCGGCCCGCGTTGCGCAGCAGCAGCTCCAGCAGCTCGAACTCCTTCAGCGGCAGCTGCACGGCCCCGCCGTCGACGGTCACCACGTGCCGCTCGATGTCCATCCGCACCGGCCCGGCGGCCAGCGTCGGAGCGCCCGCCTCCGCCACCTCCGGGCTCTGCCGGCGCAACACCGCCCGGATCCGGGCGACCAGTTCCCGCGGCGAGTACGGCTTGGTGACGTAGTCGTCGGCGCCGATCTCCAGCCCGACCACCTTGTCGATCTCGCTGTCCCGGGCGGTGACCATGATGATCGGCACAGCGGACCGCTGCCGGAGCTGCCGGCAGACCTCGGTCCCCGACATCTCGGGCAACATCAGGTCGAGCAGCACGATGTCAGCGCCGGTCCGGTCGAACTCGGTGAGGGCCTCGGTGCCGGTCGCGGCGACCGAAACCTCAAAGCCCTCCTTACGGAGCATGTACGACAAGGCGTCGGAGAACGACTCCTCGTCCTCGACCACCAGAACGCGGCTCAACGGGGATTTCCTTTCCATTTGCTGTCAGACCTGCCGTAGCCCAGTCGGACCGGACTCGATCCCAACCGGCGGCAGTGTCGCCAGGAGGTCATCCGGTGGACTGGCGGGCAGCCGGAGGGTGAACGTCGATCCACCACCAAGAGTGCTCGACACCTCGACCCGTCCGCCATGGTTGCTCGCGATGTGTTTCACGATCGCCAGGCCGAGCCCGGTGCCGCCGGTGGCCCGCGAGCGGGCCTGGTCGGCCCGGTAGAACCGCTCGAAGATCCGGTCGACGTCGGTGGGGGCGATGCCGATGCCCTGGTCGGTGACGGCGATCTCGACGTGCTCGTCGTCGCCCCGCAGGGTCACCCGCACCGTGGTGTCCTCGCCCGAGTAGTTGATGGCGTTCTCCACCAGATTCGCCACCGCGGTGGCGAGTTGGGAGTCGCTGCCGTACGCGGTGAGGCCGCGCTGACCGTCCACGGTCACCTCGACCCCACGGGCCGAGGCGGTGGTCCGGGTCCGGTCGACCACCTCGGCGATCACCCAGTCCAGTGCGACCGGCTCCGGTGGCGGCTGCGGCTCGGCCCCCTGCAACCGGGTCAGCTCCAGCAACTCCTGCACCAGCCGGCCCAGCCGGGTCGACTCGTGCTGGATCCGCTCGGCGAACCGGCGGGCGGCCACCAGGTCCTCGGAGAGGTCGGGCGCTGCCACCCCGGCCGGCTCGGTCGCGTCCAGCAACGCCTCGGCGAGCAGTTGGAGCGCCCCGATTGGGGTCTTCAGCTCGTGGCTGACGTTGGCCACGAAGTCCCGTCGCACCCGGGTCAGCCGGTGCGATTCGGTCACGTCGACCGCCTCGACAGCGATGAAGCCGTTGCCGAGGCCCATCGCCCGCAGGTGCACGCCGAGCGGGTTCTCCCCCGCGCTGTCGCGGCCTCGGGGCAGGTCCAACTCGATCTCGCGCCGCACCCCGGTACGTCGCACCTGGCCGGCGAGGGTGCGGATCAGCGGGTGCGCGGCGATCGAGCCGGGAGTGCTGCCGGTACGCAGCAGCCCCATCGCGCGGGCGGCCGGGTTGATCAGCACCGGGATGTCGTCGTTGTCCAGTACCACGACACCGGCCCGGAGCGAGTCGATCGTCCGGCGACCGAGCCCGGCCTGCTGCTCGTCGGCTATCGCGGGCCTCCCCCTGCTCCAGCGGGAGCGCACGCTCCCCGTCGACGTGGAGCGGTCAGCCCGCCTCGGCAGAAACCGGGGCAGCAGGAGACCGGCGACCATCCCGGTCACCAACGCCACGGCCACCACGACCGCCACCGCCCACTCCACCCGGCGATCGTAGGGTCATTGTTAACCTGGCTACCACACAGAACGGGACGAACTACCCGCACTTCGAGAAGTGTTCACCCCCACGTCTGGCGTCGTTCACCGTGGTTCATCCGGGATCGGTCCGCGCCCCCCTACCGTTGGCGTCACACCTGCTCAACCCCTGCGCCGGCACCCGTCGGCGGCGACCGACCACAGGACGTGATGATGCGCGACGAGTTCCGGGCCGACCTCCAGATCGTCAGCCAACTGCTGGTGGACATGGCGGAGGGCGTCCGCGCCGCCATGCGCCAGGCCACCCGGGCCCTGCTCACCGCCGACCGGCTGGCCGCCGAGACGGTCATCGAGCGGGACGCCGAGATCGACGACCTCTACCGGCACGTCGAGGAGCGGGTCTGCGACCTGCTCGCCCGACAGGCGCCGGTCGCCTCCGACCTCCGGGCGATGATCACCGCGCTGCACGTGGCCGCTGACCTGGAACGGATGGGCGACCTCGCCGAGCACGTGGCGAAGACCGCGCTGCGCCGGCACCCCTCGCCCGCCGTCCCGGCCGAGCTGCGGACGGTCTTCACCGAAATGTCCGAGATCGCCGACCGGATGGCGGTGAAGATCGGATCGGTGTTGGCGAAGCCCGACGCCGACCTCGCCGGCGAGCTGGACCGCGACGACGACGCCATGGACGAGCTGCACAAGAACCTGTTCGCGGTGCTGCTCGGCGACGACTGGCCGTACGGGGTGGAGACGGCGATCGACGCCACCCTGCTGGGCCGCTTCTACGAGCGCTTCGCCGACCACGCGGTGAACGCCGGCGAGCACGTGATCTACCTGATCACCGGGCAGAACAGCCCGACCGGCAACTGACGCGAAGAAGGGCCCCCGCAACGCGGGGGCCCTTCTTTCTGCTCAGCGGCCCTGGTTCGCGACCGCGGCGGCGGCTTCCTTCGCCGCCGTCGGGTCGAGGTAGGTGCCGCCCATGCTGAGCGGACGCAGTTGCGGATCGAGGTCGTAGCGCAGCGGGATGCCGGTCGGGATGTTCAGCTTGGCGATCGCCTCGTCGGAGATCTGGTCGAGGTGCTTGACCAGTGCCCGCAGCGAGTTGCCGTGCGCGGCCACCAGCACCGTACGACCGGCCAGGATGTCCGGCACGATCGAGTCGTACCAGTAGGGCAGCATCCGCTCGACGACGTCCTTGAGGCACTCGGTACGCGGCATCAGCTCGCTCGGCAGCAGCGCGTAACGGGGGTCGCCCACCTGCGACCACTCGTCGTTGTCGTCGATCGGCGGCGGGGGCGTGTCGTACGACCGACGCCAGAGCATGAACTGCTCCTCGCCGTACTCGTCGAGGGTCTGCTTCTTGTTCTTGCCCTGCAACGCGCCGTAGTGCCGCTCGTTGAGCCGCCACGACCGACGCACGGCGATCCAGTGCCGGTCGGCGGCGTTGAGCGCCAGTTCGGCGGTGCGGATCGCCCGGCGCATCACGCTGGTGTGCACGACGTCCGGCAGCAGGCTGTGCTCGCGCATCAGTTCGCCGCCGCGCCGCGCCTCGCCCTCGCCCTTCTCGGTCAGGTCGACGTCGACCCAGCCGGTGAAGAGGTTCTTGGCGTTCCAGTCGCTCTCACCGTGGCGCAGCAGGACCAGCGTCCCGACGGTGGGCCCTTCGCTCGCAGTCATGCGGATCATCCTGCCTCAACCGGCTCGGGGACACGCGGGCAGCCGTCGTGACGACCACCACGTGAAAAAGCGGGTGACCAGCGGATCCGCCCGCCACTAGGGTCGTAAGGCACGGCAGTCGGGTCGGTCATTACTTGTGAGCGGGGCACCACATGCGGACGATGCGGAACTGGTTCCGGGACACCACCGGCGGCCTGCCCGCCACCTTCTGGTACCTCTGGTCCGGCACCCTGATCAACCGGCTCGGCTCGTTCGTGCTCGTCTTCCTCGCCATCTACCTGACCCAGGAACGCGGCTTCTCACCCTCGCAGGCCGGCCTGGTGATCGGCCTGTGGGGCGTCGGCGGGGCGTTCGGCACGACCGCCGGTGGCACCCTCGCGGACCGGTGGGGCCGCCGACCGACGTTGCTGACCGCACATGTGGGCGCGGCCGCCATGATGCTCGCGCTCGGGCTGGCCCGGGATCTGTGGGCGGTGGCGCTGGGCGCGCTGCTGCTCGGCATGTTCGCCGAGGCGGCCCGGCCCGCCTTCGGCGCGATGATGATCGACGTGGTGCCGGCGAAGGACCGGTTGCGGGCCTTCTCGCTCAACTACTGGGCGATCAACCTGGGTTTCGCCTGCGCCGCCGTCCTCGCCGGCCTGGCCGCCCAGGCCGACTACCTGCTGCTGTTCGTGGTCGACGCCGCCACCATGCTGATCACCGCGTTGATCATCTTCAGCAAGGTGCCGGAGACCCAGCAGGTTCGTTCCGCCAGCGCCGCCACCGTGCGGGCCCCGGTTGGTGCCCTGCGCACGATCCTCACCGACCGCGTCTACCTCGGGTTCGTGGCACTCAACCTGTTCGCCGCAGTGGTCTTCCTCCAGCACATCTCGATGCTGCCGATCGCGATGGGCGACAGCGGCCTGAGCCCGGCCACCTACGGCTCGGTGATCGCACTCAACGGCGTCCTCATCGTGGTCGGCCAACTCTTCGTCCCCCGACTGATCCGCGGGCGCAGCCGCTCCCACGTGCTCGCGCTGGCGTCCGTGGTGATGGGTCTCGGCTTCGGGTTGACCGCGTTCGCCGGCACCGCCTGGTTCTACGGGCTGACCGTGCTGATCTGGACGGTCGGCGAGATGCTGAACTCGCCGTCCAACTCGACCCTGATCGCCGAACTCTCCCCCGCCGAGCTGCGCGGTCGCTATCAGGGCGTGTTCTCCCTCTCCTGGCAGATCGCCGGGGCCAGCGCGCCCATCCTCGGCGGCCTGGTCCGCGAGCACGCCGGCAACGACGCGCTCTGGTACGGCTGCGCCGCGCTCGGCATCCTGACCGCGGTGGCCCACCTGGTGTCGGGGCCGGCCCGGGAGCGGCGTGCCACCGCACTCCGCCGCTCCGGCGATGCGTTGGCGCCGGCCGGCACCGACCGGACGCCGCAACCCGCCGAGACGGTCGGCTGACCGAGTGGCGGGGCCCGGCCGTCGGGCTAGTGTGACCAAAAAACAGTTAACAGTCCGAACTGTCGGGAGGTCGGGTGCACGCCCTGCGGCGTTGGTGGCAGGAGACCGCAGGCGGGCTTCCCGCCACCTTCTGGTACCTCTGGTCCGGCCTGCTGATCAACCGGGCCGGCGCGTTCGCCATGCTGTTCCTCTCGCTCTACCTCACCGACGTACGCGGCGCGAGCGAGGCTCTGGCCGGCACCGTGGTCGGCGCGTACGGAGCCGGCGGAGCGGCCGGGGTGCTGCTCGGCGGGGTGCTCGCCGACCGGTGGGGCCGCCGCGCGACACTGCTCGCCGCACACCTGGCCACTGTCGGCCTGATGGTCGCGCTCGCCTTCACCCAGCCCCTGCTCCTGATCGCGGTGCTCTCCGCGCTGATCGGGGTGGTGCACTCGATGCCCAGCCCGGCGTTTGTCGCGGCGATCGTCGACGTGGTGCCGGCCGAGCGCCGCTCACGCGCGTTCAACCTGCAGTTCTGGGCGTTCAACCTGGGCATGGCGGTCGCCTCGCTGCTCGCCGGGGTGCTGGCCGAGGCGAGCTTCACCGCGCTGTTCCTGGTCGACGCCGGAGCAACGCTGACCGCCGCCGCCGTGATCGGCTGGAAGGTGCCGGAGACCCTCCGGTTGGCCCGGCCGACGGCCGCCACCCCACCGGCCCCGACGGCCGTCCGGACCCGCCGACCCGGACTGCACACCGCGCTCACCGACCGCACCTTCCTGGTCTTCGTCGGGCTCACCTTCGTGCTGGCTGTGCTCACCATGCAGACGTCGACGATCATGCCGCTGGCGATGCGCGCGGACGGCCTGGGCCCATCGGCGTACGGGCTGGTGATGGCGCTCGGTGGGGCACTCATCGTGGTGGGGCAGCTGTTCGTGCCCCGACTGATCGACAGACACCGCAAGGACGTCGTGCTGGCCGCCTCCACCGCGCTGCTCGCGCTCGGCTTCGGGGTGCTCACCGTCGCCGACGAGCTGGCCGTCTACCTGGCTGCCGCAGTGGTCTGGACGGTCGGCTCGATGCTCGCCGCGCCACCCAACGCGCAGATCAACGCCGACCTGGCACCGCCGCTGCTCCGGGCGCGCTACCAGTCGGTCTTCTACCTGACGTTCCCGGCCGCGGCGTTCGTCGCTCCCACCCTCGGTGGGGTGAGCCTGCAACACCTCGGCGACCGGCACTGGTTGATCGTGGCCGGGCTGGGCCTGCTGGCCGCGCTCGGGCACCTGCTCGCCGGGCCGCCCCGGGAGCGGCACGTCGCCGCGCTGCGTCGGGTCGCCGACCCGACGCCCGCTACCACCACGGACCGTGTGCCGACGGCGCAACCAACGCAAAGCGCCCACCACGTCCCCTGAGGTCGTGGTGGGCGCCCGCCGGTGGGGCCGGCGGCGGCGGGCAACACTCACCCCCGTAAGCATCGCCCGCTCGCGCCGCCGGTCCAAACAGGTGGGAACCGTCCCCCAACGGTTAATCCACCCGTCCCCTCGCACCTCGCCTGGTGCGCGGATCTGATCGATCCGCCGCTCCCCCGAACGTTTCCAAGCGTGGTGCGGTGCAATAAAGCTAGTTCGACCAGATTCTGGATTCAACCCGGAAGGGCTGTCTCGCCGGTCACAACTGGCGAGTATCCGCTGCTCCGACCTCGATCTTTGCCAACAGCCGCGTACCCGTCAGCCATTCCCGCAAACACCTCAACCGTCCTCCCGATCGGGTGACTCGGTCCGGAAGAAGTTGCTCGGCCGGCGTCGCGCAACTGTTCCTGGTAAATCAGGTTCAGCCGACGCAGGTCAAAGGTGTGAAACCACTCATCCCAGGTGATCTCGCGAATCCGGCTGCTTTCCCGGTATCCGGGAATGTTGAAGGTCAACACACCCGCCCGACCGTCCCGCTCGGTGCCGGCGATGGTCGCCGGTTTCGCCCCGCGTTCCCGGGCCCAACGCTGGATAACCTCGTGATTCGCGGTGATCAGGCTCCGACCCGGCCGCTCCGGCCGATCCATCGTCGACGAGATCACCTGCGAGCTGCGGACCGACCGGCCGGTGCCCCGTCCGGTCCGGATCCCACCGGCCGCCGTCCCGCCGCCGGCCGAGCCGGGCGTCGCGCCCTTGGCGGGCGCCGCGCGCTTCGCCGTCGGGCGGGCCGGTGCCTTCTTCGCCGGAGCCTTGCGCGCCGGGGCGGTACGGGCCGTCGCCGTCCTACCGGCGGCCGTGCTCTTGCGCGCGGCCGTCGTCCTCGTCGCGGCCGTCTTCTTCGCCGCCGCCGTCCGCTTCGCCGCCGTCGACTTCCGCGCGGCGGTCGTCTTCGCCGCCGTCGACTTCCGCGCGGCGGTCGTCTTCGCCGCCGTCGACTTCCGCGCGGCGGTCGTCGTCGCCGCCGTCGTCCTCTTCGCTGGTGCCGTCTTCCTCGCGGTCACCGTCGTCTTCGCCGGGGCCGTCTTCCTCGCGGCCGTCGTCCGCTTCGTTGCCGTCGACTTCCGCGCGGCGGTCGTCTTCTTGGCGGCGGCTGCCCGCTTCGCGGGTGCGCTCTTGTTCGCCGGCGCGGCCTTCGCCCGGCTGGACGCCGGCCTGGCCGCCGACTTCTTGGTGGCGGCGGCACGACCCGCCGACGCCCTGGTGCCGGTCGCCCGGCCCGACGGGCCGGTGCTGCTCCGACCCGCGCCGGCCCGCATCGAACGCACCAGTTGCTTCACCAGATCGGGCTTACGCAGTGCGGAGATCCCAGAGACCCCGCGTTTGCGTAGCTGGCCGCGGATGTCGTCCACCCGCATCCGGGAGATCTCCGACTCGGAGATCCCGGGAGTGCCCGGCGTCTGGTTGCCGGTCTGTCGCTTCGTCCTGGTCGCAGCCGCGCCGCGACCTGAGCTGTTCCGCTGAGCCATGGGACGCTCCGCTCCTTGACACTCCGTCCTCGGCGCGCGGGGGTCCCTCGCCGCACCGCGCGCCGCGGCATACCCGTCAGGAGCAGTCCGAACCACCAGCAGCTCGCCATGATCGTGCTAGATCCACGATCGAGTGGCATCGGCGCGTCGACCAGGCCACTACTTCCTGGTTCGAGCACGATCTTGCGCGAGGCGCGAGGCGCGCGGCGGGAGGCGCGAGGCGCGGCGGGCGCGCGGGCGGGGAGGGGTCAGGCCGGGTCGGGGTTGGGGCCCGTGCCGGAGGGTTCGAAGAGGTGGGCGAAAGCGGCCAGGTTGGCGGTGGACTCGCCCCGCTTGACGCGCCACTCGTACTCGCGCCGGATCGAACTGCCGAAGCCGATCTCCAGCATCGTGTCGAACGACTCGTCGGCGTAGCTGAGCACGGCGCCGAGCAGCCGGTCCAACTCGTCGGCGTCGACACCGGCCGGGTTGACCCGCCCGGTCAGGTACACATCGCCGACCGCGTCGGTGGAGAACGAGACGCCGTACATCCGGGCGTTGCGCTGCAACAGCCAGGCCCACAGCTCCTCACGGCGCTCGTCCGGCTGGCGCATCACGAACGCCTCGACCCGCAGCGCGTGCTCGCCCACGATCAGATTGCAGATCGTCTTGAGCTTGTGGGTGCCCGGCAGCGTCACCGCGTACGAGCCGGGACCGGTCGACTCCCAGGCCAGCTCCCGCTCGGCGCAGACCGACTCGATCAGGGTCGCGAGATCGCTCTTCGGGCTCATCGGCCCCACTCTACGACCGAGCCGACCGGCGCACCCGCCGGCGAACGACGCCCGCGGGTCACCAGGAGCAGGAGAGCGCGGGGTCGCAGGCCAGGTCGGCCGCGAGCCGGGCGCGGTGGGCGGCGATCGCCTCGCCGTAGACGTCGAGCAGACCGGAGACCGTACGGTCCCAGGAGAAGTGTCGGGCGTGCTGCTCGGCGCCCCGGCCCAGCACCGACCGCAGGGACCGGTTCGGCAACAGGCGGCCCAGCGCGCGGGCCCAGTCGACCGGGTCGTGCCCGTCGATGAGTACCCCGCTGACCTGGTCCCGTACCGCGGTGACCAGCCCTCCGACGGCGGCGGCCAGGACTGGCGTACCGCAGGCCTGCGCCTCCAGGGCGACCAGCCCGAACGATTCGTTGTGCGACGGCACCGCGACCAGGTCCGCCGCCCGGTACAGGGCCGGCAGATCATCCCCGGTGAGCGGCGGCAGGAAACGCACGCCGTCGGCGACCCCGGAGTTGGCAGCCAACTCGATCAGGGCGGTCGGCCGGTCCAGGCCGCTGCCGCTGGGCCCACCGCAGATCACCACCGTCACCCGCTCGGCCAGCGCCGGGTCGCGTTGCCGCAGCGCGGCGACCGCGCGGATCAGCACGTCGGGGGCCTTCAGCGGCTGGATCCGACCGACGAAGGCGACGACGTACCCGTCGACAGGTAGCCCCAGTCGGCGGCGCGCCTGGCGGGCGGCCGCGAACCGGTCACCCGGCGCGGGCCGGAACCGGGCCAGGTCGACACCCGGCTGCACGACGGACACCCGGGTCGGGTCGGCGTCGTACCGGTCGAGGAGGTCGCTGGCCTCGAACCGGGTGTTGGCGACCAGCCGGTCCGCCTCGGCGACCACCTGTTCCTCGCCGATCACCCGGGCCTTGGGCTCCGGTCGGTCACCGGCCGCGAGCTGGGCGTTCTTGACCTTCGCCAGGGTGTGCGCGGTGTGCACCAGCGGCACACCCCAGCGCTCCTTGGCCAACCAGCCCACCTGACCGGAGAGCCAGTAGTGCGAGTGGATCAGGTCGTAGTGACCCGGCGGGCGGGACGCCTCGGCGCGCAGCACCCCGGCGGTGAAGGCGCAGAGCTGGCCGGGCAGCTCCTCCTTGGTGAGGCCCTCCAGAGGGCCTGAGGTGATGTGCCGGACCTGCACCCCGGGCGCCATCTCGACCACCGGGGGCAGGTCGCCGGAGGTGGCCCGGGTGAAGATCTCCACCGCCACGTTGGCCTCGGCGAGTCGCCGGGCGACCTCGAGGATGTAGACGTTCATTCCGCCGGCGTCGCCCGTGCCCGGTTGGTGCAGGGGGGAGGTGTGCACCGACAGGGTCGCGATGCGGCGGGGCCGGGGCCACGGTCGGGCACCCCGCTGGCGCCCGACACCGGTGTGCACTTCCGCCACATCCGCTCCTTCGTCACGGTTGATGCCGTCTCGCACGACCGGCGCTACTCGGTCAACCTCCACGCCGGATGTCATCTTCCCCATCGGCTTTCGGAAATACCCCGGCGCGGCCGCCCGGGGTGACGGACCTCATGGCCGGATGCCCGCCGGTGGCCGCCGTACGCCCGGTCGGAGCGGCTCGCACCGTCGAGGGGACAATGTCGGGATGACAGCAGTCGCCATCGTCACCGGAGCGTCCAGCGGGATCGGCGCCGCCACCGCCCGCCGGCTCGCCGCCGAGGGCTTCCACGTCCTCGCCGCCGCTCGCCGCGCCGAACGGCTCGCCGACCTGGTCGCCCAGATCACCGCCGCTGGCGGGCAGGCCACCGCGGTGACCTGCGACGTCACCTCGGACGAGTCGGTGGCTGGGCTGGCCGAGGCCGCCGCCCGGACACCCGGGCCGGTCACCCTGCTGGTCAACAACGCCGGTGGCGCGCGTGGGCTGGACCCGGTGGAGTCCGGTTCGGTCGCCGACTGGCAGTGGATGTACGACGTCAACGTGCTCGGCACCCTGCGGGTCACCCAGGCGTTGCTACCGGCGCTGGAGGCATCCGGCTCGGGCACCATCGTGGTGGTCTCCTCCACCGCCGGTCAGGTCGTCTACGAGGGCGGCGGCGGTTACGTCGCCGCGAAGCACGCGCAGACCGCCATCGCCGGCACGCTGCGCCTGGAGCTGTGTGGCCGGCCGCTGCGGGTGATCGAGATCGACCCGGGCATGGTGAAGACCGACGAGTTCGGGCTGGTCCGCTTCGACGGTGACGCGGAGCGGGCGGCAGCGGTCTACGCCGGGGTGCCGGGGCCGCTGGTGGCGGAGGACGTCGCCGACTGCGTCGCCTGGTGCGCCACCCGGCCGGAGCACGTCAACATCGACCGGCTGGTGGTCCGGCCCCGGGCCCAGGCCGCCCAGCACAAGGTGCACCGCGTCGGCCAGTGAAGTTCAGGGACAGGGCCCGGTGAGGCCGGCATGAGTGGCGCGGCACGGCACCGACCGCTCGGCGTGGTCACCCGGGGCACAACCAACCCGAACCGGCTCCGTCGGGTGGACAACTGGCTCGTCGCCACCTGCGCCGACCGGCTGCTGGCGACGGCCGATCCGCTGGTGGTCGACCTCGGTTACGGCGCCACCCCGGTGACGGCGGTGGAGCTGCGGGCTCGGCTGGCGGCCGGGGTCCGACCGGACGTACGCCTGGTCGGGTTGGAGATCGACCCGGCCCGGGTGGCCGCCGCGGCACCGGTCGCGGACCCACCCGGGCTGACGTTCGCCCGGGGTGGGTTCGAGCTGGCCGGGCTCCGGCCGGTGCTGGTCCGCGCGTTCAACGTGCTCCGCCAGTACGACGAGAACGAGGTGACCGACGCCTGGCGGACGATGAGCGCCGCGCTCGCCCCCGGCGGGGCGCTCGTCGAGGGCACCTGCGACGAGTTGGGGCGGCTGGCCAGTTGGCTGCTGATCGACGCCGACGGCCCTCGGACGCTGACCCTGGCGGCGAAGCTCACCACCCTGGGCAGCCCCGCCGAGCTGGCCGAGCGCCTGCCGAAGGCGTTGATCCACCGCAACGTTCCCGGCGAGCCGGTGCACGCGTTGATCCGCGCGCTGGACGACGCCTGGCAGGCCGCCGCCCCCTACGCCACCTTCGGCCCACGGCAACGCTGGGTGCGGGCGGTGACCGGCCTGCGGGACAGCGGCTGGCCCGTCCTGGCCACCTCGAAACGCTGGCGACTGGGAGAGTTGACAGTCCCCTGGCCGCTGCCGTGACACCGACGCCCGGTCAGCGGGCCGCGCTCGATCACCGTTGTCCCGCCCGGGCCCGGCCCGGTGTCAGAGGGCGCAGTTGACCAGGACCGGCTCGGGGTGCAGGGTCACGCCGAAGCGGTCGTGGACCTGATCGCGGATGGTGGCCGCCAGGGCGAGCAGGTCGCCCGTGTGGGCGGTGCCGCTGCGGTTGGTCAGGGCCAGGGTGTGCTTGCTGGAGATCGCCACGCCGCCCGTCCCGGGGTGGCCCTTGGTGAAGCCGGCCTTGTCGATCAGCCAGGCCGCGCTCACCTTGACCAGGCCGTCGGCCCCCGGCCAGGCCGGTGGGTCACCCAGTTCGGCCGAGCGCTCGAGGAGCAGGTCGTACGTCGCACGGTCGAGCACCGGGTTGGTGAAGAAGGAGCCGACCGAGCGAGTGTCCGGGTCGGTGGCGTCGAGCACCATGCCCTTGCCCGCACGCAGCCGGAGCACCACCGCTCGGGCGTCCGCCAGCGGCACCTGGTCGCCCACCTCGACACCGAGTGCCCTGGCCAGTTCCGCGTAGCGCACCGGCCCGGAGAGCGGGGACCGGGTGAGCCGGAAGTCGACGGAGAGCACCACCCAGCGATCCACGTACTTGAAGATGCTGCCCCGGTAGGCGAACCCGCAGTCGGCGGCGGGGATGCTGTGTCGGGTGCCCTCCACCCGGTCGTACACCTCGACCGAGGTGATCGTCTCGGCGACCTCCTGGCCGTACGCGCCGACGTTCTGGATCGGGGTGGCGCCGGTCGAGCCGGGGATGCCGGAGAGGCACTCCAGCCCGGCCCAGCCGTTGCCGACGGTGGCGGCGACCAGGTCGTCCCACGGCTCACCGGCGTCGACCCGTACGGTGACCGACCCGGCGTCCTCGTCGACGACCCGCAGGCCACGGGAGCGCACCAGGATGACGGTGCCGGGGAAGCCGGGGTCGCCGATCACCACGTTGCTGCCACCGGCCAGGATCAGGACGGGCTCCTCGGCGGTCTGGACCGCTCGGACGATCTCGTCGGCGCTGCCGGCGGCCACGATCCGCTCGGCCGGTCCACCCATTCGCAGGGTGGTGTAGCCGGCGAGTGGACCGGGGATGGCACGATCGGCGTCGGTTGTCGGCTGGGCGGAGGCGTCTGGCACGCCCTTCACCTTAGGCTGAGTGATAGCCGTGGCACCCACTGGTCGCCCGGCACCCCCGGGAGGATGGCGATGAGCAGACTGCAGGGCAGCAAGGATTTCTGGATCGGGGCGCTCCGGGCGGAGGGCCCGGCTTTCGCGGCGGCGGTGGCCGAGGCGCCGCCGGAGACACCGGTGCTGTCCTGTCCGGGCTGGACGGTCAACGACCTCACACTGCATATGGCCGGCATCTACCAGTGGGTGTCGTCGTTCGCCGGTGCCGGTCTGACCACCCAGCCGCCCCGGCGGGAGCCGCTTGCGGCGGAGCCGGGCGTGCGCCCGCTTCAGCTGTGGCAGCAGGGCTACGACCGGCTGATGACCGTCTTCGACGGGCTCGACCCGGAGGCCCCGGCGTGGAACTGGGCCCCGCAGCCGAAGCGGGCTGGTTTCTGGCCGCGTCGGATGGCGCACGAGACGGCGGTGCACCGCTGGGACGCGCAGCTCGCCATCGCGGCCGGTGACCCGGTGGAGGCGAAGCTCGCGGCCGACGGGGTGAGCGAGGTGCTGGACACCTGGCTGCCGGCGGGCCGGCGGCAGGTGCCGGGCGACTGGCACGGGGTGGTGCAGCTCGCCGCGACCGACGCGGCCCAGGAGTGGTATCTGCGGCTGCGCGGCCAGGGGGTGGCGCTGCTCGACACGGCGACCATCTTCGACCACGACGACCACCACGCCCGGGCCCAGGTCAGCGGCACCGCCAGCGACCTACTGTTGGCGCTCTGGGGCCGGGTGAGCTTCGAGACGCTTGACGTCGCCGGCGATCGCCGCCTGTTAGACGGTCTGCGCACCGGCTGATCGGCCCTGCTGGCCCGCCGAGGGCGTCACCCCGCCGGGGTGGCGCCCTCGTTCGCGTCGGGGCCACGGATTGCGGGAGAGCGCTCTCTTGACAGCGCGGGAAGCACCCACCACCCTGTCGTGAGAGCGCTCTCTTGACTACTCGCCACCACCCCGACCACCTTGAGAGAGGTCGAAACCCATGGCTGTCTTCCCGCGCCGCCGCCTCGCCGCGGTGGCCCTCGCCGCCACCACCGCCCTGCTCGTCACCGCTGGTTGCGGCGGCGGCGGCGACGAGGGCGGCGACGGGCCGGTCACCCTCACCGTCGACGTCTTCGGCCAGTTCGGCTACGAGCAGCTCTACCGGGAGTACATGGACGCGAATCCCGGCGTGAAAATCGTCGAGCGGGGCACCGGCACCAACCTCGACGAGTACTCCCCGAAGCTGACCCAGTGGCTCGCCGCCGGCCGAGGCGCCGGCGACGTGGTGGCCATCGAAGAGGGGCTGATGGTCGAGTACAAGGCCAACCCCGGCAACTTCGTCAACCTGCTCGACCACGGCGCCACCGACCTCAAGGGCAACTTCCTCGAGTGGAAGTGGAACGCCGGCCTGACCGCCGACGGCAAGCAGCTCATCGGCCTCGGCACCGACGTCGGCGGCATCGCCATCTGCTACCGCAAGGATCTCTTCGCCAAGGCCGGCCTGCCGACCGAGCGCGACGAGGTGTCGAAGCTCTGGCCGACCTGGCCGGACTACATCGCCACCGGGGAACGGTTCGTCGCGGCGAAGACCGGCGCGTCCTTCCTGGACGCCGCGACCAACACCTTCAACACCATCCTGCTCCAGGCCGCCGGCAACACGACCGGCTACAGCTACTACGACACCAGCGACAGCCTGGTCGTCGACAGCAACCCATCGGTACGGCAGGCGTGGGACACCACCATGGACATCATCGACTCGGGCCTGTCCGGAAAGTACGGCTCCTGGTCCGAGGAGTGGGTCTCCGCCTTCAAGCAGTCGAAGTTCGCCACCATCGCCTGCCCGGCCTGGATGACCGGCGTCATCGAGGCCAACGCCGGCACCGCCGCCCAGGGCAAGTGGGACATCGCCCGGGTGCCCGGCAACGGCGGCAACTGGGGCGGGTCGCACCTCGCCGTACCCAAGCAGAGCAAGCACCAGGCCGAGGCGATCGAACTGGTCAAGTTCCTCACCAGCGCCAAGGGGCAGATCGGGGCGTTCAAGGCCAAGGGTCCGCTGCCCTCCTCGCCGCAGGCGCTCGACGATCCGGCGATCACCGGCGCGACAAACGCGTACTTCTCCGGAGCACCGGTCGGCGCCATCTTCGGCACCGGCGCGAAGAGCCTGAAGCCGGTCTACATGGGCCCGAAGAACCAGGCCGTCCGCACCGAGGTGGAGAACGCGGTACGGACCGTCGAGCTGGGCCAGCGCAGCCCCGCGCAGGGCTGGACGGACGCGGTGACCAACGCGAAGAAGGCCGCCGCCAAGTAGCCCAACCAGCGTGCGGGCGGGCTCCGGTGACCGGAGTCCCGCCCGCACGGCGGAAAGGAGTCCCCGGGCATGACCGTCCAGCTCGACGCCCGCCCGCCGGTCGTACCGGCACCCCCGCGCTCGTCAGGTCGGCTGAGCCGGCTCGACACCCGACTCTCGCCATACCTCTACATCGCCCCGTTCTTTCTGCTCTTCGCGGTCTTCGGGGTCTACCCGCTGGCGTACACCTTCTGGGTCTCGCTGCACGACTGGGACCTGCTCGGCGCCGACCACCCGTTCGTCGGGGCGGAGAACTACACCCGGCTGCTGGCCGACCCCGACTTCTGGCACGCGCTGGTCAACACCCTGGGCATCTTCGTCATCTCGACCGTCCCGCAGTTGCTCGCCGCGCTCTGGCTGGCCAACCTGCTCAACCGTGGGCTGCGTGCCCGCACCGGCTGGCGGATGGCGGTGCTCGTCCCCAACGTCACCTCCACCGCCGCGGTGGCGATCGTGTTCGGGGTGATCTTCGGCCGCGAGTTCGGCATGATCAACTGGTTGCTCGACCTGGTCGGGTTGGACGCGATCGGCTGGAAGTCCAACCGGTTCGCCTCCTGGGTGGCCATCTCCGCCATGGTCGACTGGCGGTGGACCGGCTACAACGCGCTGATCCTGCTCGCCGCCATGCAGGCCATCCCCCGCGACCTCTACGAGTCGGCGTCCATCGACGGCGCCAACCGTGCCCGGCAGTTCTGGTCGATCACCGTGCCGCTGCTCAAACCGACGATCATCTTCTGCGCCATCATCGCCACCATCGGTGGGTTGCAGCTCTTCACCGAACCCCGGCTGTTCCACTCCGGCACCAATCCGATCCGGGGCGGACCGATGCGCGAGTCACAGACGCTGACCATGTACATGTTCGAGAACGCCTTCGCCCCGCACTACAACTTCGGGTACGGCTCGGCGGTGGCCTGGCTGCTCTTCGCGCTCATCGCGATCGTCGCGGCGGTGAACGTGCTGATCCTCCGCCGGCTCGGTGGCGGCGCGGGCCCGCGGAAGGAAACCACACCATGAGCCGACTCTGGCGGGCCAGCCCGCTCACCTACCTGGCCCTGATCGTCGCCGCCGGCCTCTCGGTCTTCCCGATCTGGTGGATGTTCGTGGTGGCCAGCCGAACCAGCGACGCGATGGGACAGCTGCCGCCGCCGATGACGCCCGGCGGCAACCTGGGGGCCAACATCGCCCGGCTGTTCGACAACACCGACGCGTACTTCCTGACCGGTCTGATCAACTCGGCGATCGTGGCCAGCACGGTCACCGTTTCCGTGGTGTTCTTCTCCAGCCTGGCCGGCTTCGCCTTCGCCAAGCTGCGGTTCCGTGGCCGCAACGCGCTGCTGCTGGTCATCATCGCGACCATGATGGTGCCGACCCAGCTCGGCGTGATTCCGCTGTACCTGCTGATGACCCGACTGGAGTGGAACGACCGGCTCCCCGCCGTGATCGTGCCGGCCCTGGTCACCGGGTTCGGGGTGTTCATGATGCGGCAGTACGCCGGCCAGGCGGTCAGCGACGAGCTGATCGAGGCCGCCCGGATGGACGGCTGTGGCACCGCCCGGATCTGGTGGCACGTCGTGCTGCCCGCGCTGCGCCCCGCCGCCGCCGTACTCGGCCTGCTCACCTTCATGACCACCTGGAACGACTTCCTCTGGCCTTACGCTGTGCTGAACGATCCGGCGAACCCGACCGTGCAGCTCTCGCTGCGAGCGCTGTCGGACGGGTACTACCAGGACATGTCGCAGGTGTTCACCGGGACAGCAATCGTGACACTGCCCCTGCTACTGGTCTTCGTGTTGTTCGGTCGGCAGATCATCGGCGGAATCATGGAAGGTGCGGTCAAGGCGTGAGCGAGCGAAGCGAGCCAACCGACAGGCACAGCGGCGAGGCGTTGACGACGCCGCGAAGCGGTGGCGTCAACGACCTCCGTTTTCCCGACAATTTCCTCTGGGGTGCGGCCACCGCCGCGTACCAGATCGAGGGCGCGGCCCGCGACGACGGTCGCGGACCCTCCATCTGGGACACCTTCAGCCGCACCCCGGGCAAGGTCTACCAGGGGCACACCGGCGACGTCGCCTGCGACCACTACCACCGCTACGCGGACGACGTGGCGCTGATGGCCGAGCTGGGGTTGCGGGCGTACCGGTTCTCGGTCTCCTGGCCACGGATCCAGCCCGACGGCACCGGCCCGGCCAACCCGCGCGGGCTGGACTTCTACGACCGGCTCACCGACGCGCTGCTGGAGCGGGGCATCGACCCGATCGTCACCCTCTACCACTGGGACCTGCCGCAGACCCTCGGCGACCGGGGTGGCTGGACCAACCGGGACACCGCCGAGCACTTCGCCAGCTACGCCACCGCCGTGTACGCCCGCCTCGGCGACCGGATCGACGTGTGGACCACGCTCAACGAGCCGTGGTGCTCGGCCTACCTCGGCTACGCCAACGGGGTGCACGCACCGGGCGAGCAGGACCCGGCGGCGGCCTTCACCGCCGTACACCATCTGCTGCTGGGGCACGGCCTGGCCGCGCGGGCGTTGCGGGCCGCCGGCGCGCGCAGCGTGGGCATCACGGTCAACCCGGCCGACGTCCGCCCGGCCGACCCGCAGAGCGCCGCCGACGCCGCCGCGGTCCGCCTGGTCGACGGCCTGCACAACCGGATCTTCCTCGACCCGCTGCTGGCCGGCGGCTACCCGGACGACGTCCGCGAGCACGTGGCCCGGATCGTCGAGCCGGCGTTCATCCGGGACGGCGACGAGAAACTGATCGCCGCCCCGATCGACCTGCTCGGCATCAACTACTACGCGCCCGGCTACGTGGCGGGCCGGCCCGACGGCGCCGGCAACGGCGCGTACCCGGGCACCGAGGGCGCTGTGCACTTCCTGCCGCCCACCGGGCCGCTCACCGACATGGGCTGGATGATCGAGCCGGCCGGGCTGACCCGACTGCTGGAGCGGATCGCCACCGACTACCCCGGGGTACCACTGCTGATCACCGAGAACGGCGCGGCGTTCCCCGACAAGCCGGGCGCCGACTCGCCCGACGGGCCCGCGCAGGTCATCGACGCAGATCGGATCGCCTACCTCGACGGGCACCTACGCGCGGCGCACGAGGCGATCGCCCGGGGCGTGGACCTGCGCGGTTATCTCGTATGGTCATTCCTGGACAACTTCGAGTGGGCGGAGGGTTACCGCAAGCGGTTCGGGATCGTGCACGTCGACTACCTGACCCAGCGGCGCACACCGAAGGCCAGCGCCCGGTGGTACCAGGAGGTGATCTCCCGGAACGGGCTGTGACGAGCGGGGGGAAGGCGCGATGACGACGGCGCAGCGGCCGACGCTCGAAGCGGTGGCGGCCCGGGCCGGGGTGTCCCGGGCCACCGTGTCCCGGGTGGTCAACGGCTCCACCACCGTCGCCGAACCGATCCGCGAGGCGGTCACCAGGGCGGTCGCCGAGCTGGGGTACGTCCCCAACCTCGCCGCCCGCAGCCTGGTCACCCAACGCACCGACTCGATCGCCCTGGTGATGCCCGAAGCGGCCACCCGGGTCTTCTCCGACGACCAGGTCTTCCCCGGCATCATCCGGGGCGTCAGCCAGGAGTTGGAGGCGGCCGACAAGCAACTGGTGCTGATGCTCGCCGGCTCGCCGGCCGGGCACCACCGGGTGGAGCGGTACACCACCGGCCGGCACGTCGACGGGGTGCTCTTCGCGTCGCTGCACGGTGCCGATCCGCTGCCCGGGACGCTGGCCCGGCTCGGCATCCCGGTGGTGTGCAGCGGTCGGCCGCTCGGCGACGTGCCCGTCCCGTACGTCGACGTCGACCACGTGGCAGGGGTGACCGCGGCCGTCCGGCACATGCTCGACGGCGGTCGCCGCCGGATCGCCACCATCGCCGGGCCGCAGGACATGGTCGCCGGGATCGAACGGCTCAACGGTTACCGGGAGGCGGTCGCCGCGGCCGGGCTGCCCGAGCTGATCGCCGTCGGCGACTTCACCCGGGAGTCCGGTGCGGCGGCGATGCGCCAACTGCTCACCGACCACCCCGACCTGGACGGTGTCTTCGCCGCCTCCGACCTGATGGCGCACGCCGCCCTGCGGACGCTGCGCGAGGCCGGCCGGCGGGTGCCGGAGGACGTGGCGGTGGTCGGTTTCGACGACATCGAGACCGCCGCCTACACCGAACCGCCGCTGACCACCGTCCGGCAGCCGATCGTGGAACTCGGCCGGCGGATGACCCGACAACTGCTGCGACTGGCCGCCGGGGAGACCATCGAGCAGACCGTCATGCTCCCCACCGAGCTGATCCGCCGCGCCTCCGCCTGACCGCGCACCCGCTGCTCGGGTGCTCGGGTGCCGCTCCATGATCCTCGCGGTGACCGGCGCGGTTAATGCGTCGCTTCGACAGGCGATCGTCGTTAGCCTCGCCGGCATGCCGGACCCTGTCGCGCTGCTGCACGTCCCCGCCCTCTCCGACGTCGCCGAGTACGCGTACGCGGCCACCGTCGAGCCGCCCGCCCGGCTGGTCTACACCGCCGGAGCGTGCCCGCTCGACGCCGAGGGACGCACCGTGGCACCAGGCGACCACGCCGCGCAGGCCCGGCAGGTGATGGCGAACCTGAAGACCGCCCTCGCGGCGGCCGGCGCCACCCCCACCGACGTGATCAAGACGACCGTCTACGTGGCGTCCTCCCGACAGGCGGACCTGGTAACCGTCTGGGAGGTGGTCCGGGACTTCTTCGGCGATTACGACCCGCCCAGCACCCTGCTCGGGGTGGCCGTGCTCGGCTATTCCGACCAGCTCGTCGAGGTCGAGGCGGTCGCCGCCGTACGAACGGGGGCCTGACATGCGGATCCGTGTGGCGCAGCCGGACGACGCCGCGGGCGTGGTGGCCCTGCGGGCGACTGTTCACCCGTACCTGGTGCGTGGGGTCGAGTCGACCCGAAAGATGATCGCCGAACCGCCACCCGTCGAGGGGTGGACCGCCTTCGTGGCCGAGGTCGACGCACAGGTCGTCGGCTGGGTGTCGGCTCAGCCCGCCCGTTGGACCTCCACACCGGATTTCGGCGACATCGCAATGCTGCACGTACATTCGGAGCACCGGCTGCGGGGCATCGGCACCGCACTGCTGAGCGCCGCGACCGGCCACCTCACGGCGCTGGAAATCCGCACGGTACGAACCTGGGTACAGCCGGACGCGCTGCCGTTCGCCCGCCGGCACGGCTACGAGCCCAGCCGGGAGCTGCGCTACTCGGCGCTCGACCTGGACCCGGCACCCGCGCTGCCCGACCCGCCCCCGGGCGTACGGCTACTCCCGATCGCCGACCTTGATCCGCACCTGCTGTACACGGCGGACGTGGCCTCGGCCGTCGACGAGCCGGGTGACGTCCCGGTCGACGCGGTCAGCTACGAAAGCTGGCAGTACGACGTCTGGGACAATCTCGGCCTGGACAAGACGGCCAGCACCGCAGCCGAGGTCGATGGCGAGGTGGCCGCGTTCAGCCTGGTGAAGCGGGACGGTGACCGGATGTGGTCGGACTACACCGGCAGCGTCCCGGCGTATCGGGGGCGCGGGCTGGCCCGGCTGGTCAAGGCAACCGCGCTGCACCGGGCCGCCGCCGACGGCGTGCGCGTCGCGTACACCTCGAACGACGAGGAGAACGCGCCGATGCTCGCGATCAACGCCAAGCTCGGCTACCGGCCGGTGGCATCCCAGTGGTCCTGCCTGGCCGAGCTGACCTGATCAGCAGTCACCCTGATGCGAGGTGCCCTCCACCAGGAGACCGTTCCTCACTGGCGATCGGTCCGGCGGGATCGGCGGACCAGGGACAGCCAACCGAGGAAGCGGGTGTGCATCACGGCGAGATCCGGGCGACCGCCCAGGCCATACATGTCGTCGATGGCCTCTTGGATCGACGAGGCCAGGTAGAACGCCAGAGCAATCGAGTGACCGTAAAATTCGGCAATAAGGTCGAGTTGAGCCGGCCCGCAGGGCCAGGGCGCGGCGCAGTTGCGGCACGCGGCCGGAGGAACTGCACACTCGCCGCGCGGGTTAGGTACAAGACATCGCCCGGCTTGACCTTCCGCGCGGACGCTGGCTCGTTGTTGGGCACGGGCTCCCCCTATTCGCAGATCCAGAGTGACCGTGCCGGCCAGTTCTCCGGTTGCGGTCCTGTTCATGGAACTCTTCTGCGGAACCGCCTAACCTCGATAGCGAATCGGCCATGGTGGAGCGGCACCGGCGGGAGGCATAGCCGCTGGTGAGGGTCGGCGAGGAGCTGGGTTGTGATGTTGGGGGAGGGTTGGGGAACGTGAGCATCACGGCGGCGGAGATCCTGCTCGACGAGCTGCGGCATGCGCGGACCGCCCGGGGAATGAACCAAGACGAATTCGGCAGGTTCATCAGCTACTCCGGTACTCACGTCAGCGCCGTAGAGACCGGCACCCGCCCGCCTACCAGCGATTACGTGGCAGCCATCGATAGGGCCCTGAAGACGGGCGGAATCTTCGCGCGGCTTCTCGAACGGCTCGCCGCACTCGACATGGCTCCCGTGTGGTTACGGGAGTGGATCACTTTCGAGGAGCAGGCGAAGGCCCTGAGATGGTACGAGCCGGCCTTCGTGCCGGGGCTTCTACAGACCGAGACGTATGCACGGGCGACACTTCAGGCCGGTGGGCTGCTCACTGTTGAACAAGTTAGGCGGCGGGTTCAGTCGCGGATGGACCGGCAAGCGGTACTTAATCGCGAGGAGCCGCCTCACGTGGTGATCGTGCTCGATGCGGCAGTGCTCCGGCGGACCGTGAACGACGACCGCACGTTGATACGTGAACAGCTCGAAAACCTCGCGGCCGTCGCCGAGCTGCCGCACGTGCAAATTCATGTCGTGCCGGATGACGCGGGGCTCTACCCTGGCCTTCAAGGCGGGTTCATTCTCGCCACGATGCCCGACGACACGGTTGTCGGGCATACCGACTACCAAGTGCGATCGCAAACCGTCAGCGGCGCAGGCGAGATTGCTACGCTCCAAAGGACGTGGGAGGCCGTACTTCGGGACGCACTCCCCCGCCGACCCTCTCTAGATTTGATCAAGGAAGCGGCGAAAACATGGACATGACCGACGCCCGGTGGCACAAGTCGACGAAGTCCGGGACGAACGGTGGCAACTGTGTCGAGGTCGCCGACAACCTGCCCGGCGTCGTGCTGGTGCGGGACACAAAGGACCGTGACGGCGGAACTCTGACCTTCGGCCCGGCCGCCTGGCGCGCTTTCGTCGCGGAATTCTCCGAGCGGCCGTAACCGGCCAAGCCGCGCGATCGACGTCAGCCGGCGTCGACGATCCGACGGGCGGTGGCGTGGGTGTCGGCGCCGAAGAGCACCAGACGAGCCTCGGTGACGGCCGTGGGCGTGGCCGGGCGCAGCACCGACAGCGCCTGACGGACCGCGTCGTCGACCGGCCAACCGTAGATGCCGGCGGAGATCAGCGGAAAGGCCAGCGTGGCCGCGCCCAGTTCGTCGGCTACCCGGAGGCTGTTGGCGTAGCAGTCGCGCAGCAGCGCCGACCGGTCCTCGCTGGCCGACCAGACCGTCCCGACGGTGTGGATCACCCAGCGGGCCGGCAGCTCACCCGCGGTGGTGGCCACCGCCTGTCCGGTCGGCAGACCCTTGCCGTACCGGGACGCGCGCAGCGCCCGGCACTCGGCCAGGATCGCCGGACCACCGCGTCGGTGGATGGCACCGTCGACGCCACCGCCACCGAGTAGCGACGAGTTCGCCGCGTTGACGATGGCGTCCACCCGCTGGGTGGTGATGTCCCCCTCGACCAGGGTGATCTTCATGTCAGCTCCGTTCGATCGGCTGGCCGAGCGAACGGCGGGCCAGCAGGGCGGCACCGGCCACCGCGGCCGGCATGACCAGCACGGCCCCCAGCGGGATCAGGAAGCAGAGGAAGACCGCCACCCCGAAGCCCAGCGCGGCGGGACGGTCGGCCTTGAGGATCGCCCGGCGCTGGGGCAGCCGCATCCCCCGTCGGTAGAACGGCGCGCCGACCAACTCGACGGCGAGGAACCAGCCACCGACCGCGGCACCGATCACCGGCACCACGGTCTGCCCCACCACCGGGATGAAACCGGCGACGAAGAGGGGGATGCCGACCAGCGCGGAGAGCGCGACCAGCCGCACCGAATCGGCGAGGCTGCGGCGCAGCGACGACCAGAGGGGCACCTCCACCGCGTTCGGCGTGCCGCCGTACCGCTGCTCCACCCGCTCGGAGATCTTCTCGTAGAACGGGTCGCCGATGACCAGGGTGACGGCGGTGAAGGTGAGTACGCCGAGCAGGCCGCCGAGCCCCAGGAACGCCAGCCCGGCGATCACCCGGACCAGGCTGCGGGAGGTTTTCGACCAGTCGTCGGCGAACGGGGTGACCAGCGCGGCGAGGTCGTCCACGAAGTACACCAGGGTGGTGAGCGCGGCCAGGAACAGCGCGCCGGAGATCAGCGCCGGCACGACGCCGAGCAGCATCAACCCCGGGCTGCGGAAATAGAGACCCAGCCCCCGCAGGAGCAGCCCCGCCCCGGCCAGGAAGCGTCCGACGGCCCCGGTCACCGGGCTGGCGATTCTGCTGACGTCCACGAATGAGCAGCCTAGCGAGCGATGATCGAACCCGCCCGACGGCGAGCGGTACCGGGCAGGATGGGCGGGTGCGCGCGTCCCGGTTGATCTCGCTGTTGTTGCTGTTGCAGGCGCGTGGGTCGATGACCGCGAGCGAGCTGGCCCGGGAGCTGGAGGTCTCCGAGCGAACCGTCTACCGGGACGTGTTGGCGCTCTCCGCCAGTGGCGTGCCGGTCTACGCCGATCGGGGTCGGGCCGGCGGCTACCGCCTGCTCGGTGGCTACCGCACCCGGCTGACCGGGCTCACCCGGGACGAGGCGGAGGCGCTCTTCCTCGCCGGGCTGCCCGGGCCGGCCGGGGACATGGGGCTCGCCGACGCGGTGGCATCCGCCGAGCTGAAGGTGCTCGCCGCGCTGCCCCCGGCGTTGCGGGACGCGCCGACCCGCACCGGTCAGCGGTTCCACCTGGACGTGCCGGGCTGGTTCCGGGAGACGCCACCGCCGGTCTGGCTCCCCGAGTTGGCGCGCGCGATCTGGGGCGACCGGGTGGTGCGGGTGGGCTATCGCCGAGGTGACCAGGAGGTGACCCGCCGGGTCGAGCCGTACGGCCTGGTGCTCAAGAGCGGCACCTGGTATCTGGTCGGGCGGGTCGGCGACCAGGTCCGCACCTACCGGGTGGACCGGGTGACCACTGTCGAGGTGGGCGACGAGCACTTCGACCGCGACCCGGGCTTCGACCTGGCCGGGCACTGGCGTGCGCAGGCCGGGTCGTTCCTCCGGACCATGCTGCGGGCCGAGGTCACCGTCCGGCTGAGCCCCGCCGGCCTGCGCCGGCTCCGGCACCTGGTCGATGCCCCTTTCGTGTACGACGAGGTGGTGGCCGCCACCGGCGAACCCGACGGGCAGGGCTGGGTGGTGGCCCGGCTGCCCGTCGAGTCCGTCCCGGTGGCGTACCACCAACTGTTGGGGCTCGGCCC
This sequence comes from Micromonospora tarensis, assembly GCF_016803395.1. Lineage (GTDB taxonomy): Bacteria > Actinomycetota > Actinomycetes > Mycobacteriales > Micromonosporaceae > Micromonospora > Micromonospora tarensis. Next base: position 82,389 of record NZ_JAEVHL010000003.1, read on the forward strand.
CGAGGTGGAGGTGCTCGATCCAGCCGAGCTGCGGCAGATGTTCGCGGCGGCCGCCGAACGTTTCGGCGCGCTCTACCGGTAGCCGGTGACGTCCGCCGGCTTGCCCGCGTCGACGACCTCGGTGATGTAGCGGAAACCCTCGGGTTGACTGCCGTCGAGGTCGGTGAACCCGTACACCTTGGACAGCGTGCCGGCGTCGACGGACTGGCCGCTCCACCGGCCCTTGTCGTCGTCGGCGGCGAGCGCGGCCACCGCGCGGCCGACGAAGGCCGGGGTTTCCGAGATGAGAAAGTTCGGGTCGGTGGCGGCGCCGTCGCGCCAGTTCTCCTCGGTCACGCCGAAGTGCTCCAGCATCGCCTCGGACCGGATCCAGCCGGGGGTCAGTGCGACGGCCGTACAGCCGTGCGGTTTCAGCTCGTGCGCCTGGCTGAAGGCGAGCCGGTTGACCGAGACCTTCGCCAGGTCGTAGAAGACCGAGAGCCGGTAGTTCTCGTCGTTGTACGCCTTGGTGCCGTCGCCCATCTCCACCACCAGGCCGCCGGGGTTGCGGATCAGCAGGGGCAGGGCGAAGTGGCTGGTGATGATGTGCGTGTCGACGGCCAGTCGCAGGGTGCGGAAACCCGGGTCCAGCGGCTGCTCCCAGACCGGCTTGTCCCAGGTGGTCAGGGGGTCGCCGCCCCAGATGTCGTTGACCAGCACATCGAGGCGGCCCTGCTCGGCGTCGATCCGGGCGACCAGGTCGCGGACCTGGTCGGGCACCAGGTGGTCGACCTGGACGGCGATGCCGGTGCCGCCGGCGGCGGTGACCAGTTCGGCGGTCTCCTCGATGGTCTCCGGCCGGTCCATCTCCGAGCGGCGGCCCGGGTGCTGCGGCCGGTGGCGTACACGGTGGCCCCGGCGCGCCGAGCTGGACCGCGATCTGCCGACCGGCACCCCTCGTGGCCCCGGCGACCAGCGCGATCTTTCCGGTTAGCGGTTGCGTCATGCCTGCGACGGTGTCAGGTATACCTGACACCGCCGTCCGAATTCGTTTACCCGGTCTAATCCACCAGTCGGACGCGGACCCGGCGGTTGGCCCGGCCCTTGCTCTCGACCTTGACCACCTGCACCTTGCCGATCTGGGCGGTGGAGGCGACGTGGGTGCCGCCGTCGGCCTGCACGTCCAGCCCGACGATGTCGACGATCCGGACCTCCTCCTCGTCCGCCGGGATGAGGTTGGACTGGGTACGGATGATGTCCGGCAGGGCCAGCGCCTCGGTGCGCGGCAGCACCCGGGTGGCGACCGAGCGGTCGGCGGCCACCTCGGCGTTGACCAGCTCCTCGATCCGGGCCTTGAAGTCCGGCGGCACCTCGGGGAGGTTGAAGTCCATCCGGGCTTCGCCCGGCTCCATGTTTCCGCCGGTGACCAACGCGCCGAAGTCGCGGAACACCACACCGCAGAGCACGTGCAGGCCGGAGTGGGTGCGCATCAGCCGGGTGCGGCGCTCGTCCTCCACCGCGCCGACGACCTCGGCACCGACCGGCGGCAGCGGGTCGCCCTCGGCGGGGATCAGGTACGGGTCGTCGCCCTTGCGGGTGCCGACGATCCGGGTCTGTACGCCCTGCCAGAGCAGCACGCCGTGGTCGGGTGGTTGACCCCCGCCGCCCGGGTAGAACGCCGAACGGTCCAGCACGATGCCCTGCTCCGGGTCGACGTGCAGGACCGTGCAGGTCCACTCGCGCAGGGTCGGGTCGGCTAGGTCCAGCCGGTGCGTCCGGCCGTGCTGTGTGACGCCCATGACAGGGCAGATTACTCGTTCAGGAACCCGGAGACGCGGTCCCGCAGGTCGGCGCGTTCGGACCAGAGCACGCCGGGCCGGTCGTACACGTGCAGGGTGGCCTGGGGCAGCGCGGCGGCGAGCCGTTCGGCGACCTCGACCGGATGCAGGTCGTCGCCCGCGCAGCCGATCACCAGCGCTGGCGCGGTGACCGCCGCCAGGTCACCGATCTGACGCAGCGGCAGCTGCCCCGCCAGCGTGGCCAGGCCCTCGGCCAGACCGTCGCGGAGCAGCTGGTCCAGCCGCTGCCGCAGGTACGCCCAGCCGGCCGGGGTGTTCCGCACCGCCGGGGGCAGCTCCAGCGAGACGACATCGGCGACCAGCGAGGCGTCTCCGCTCTGCACCGCCTCCAGGAGGTCCGCGAAGCGTTCCTGGGCGACCGACCCGCGTGCCTCGTCGAGCACCGCGGGCAGGAAGAACACCAGCTTCTCGAAGCGCTCCGGGCTCTCCGCGAGGAGTCGGCAGAGCGCGCCGGCACCGAGACTCGCGCCGAACGCCCGGCTGGCCCCGGTCAGGTCGGCGATCGCGCGCAGGTCGCGGGCCAGGTCCAGGTAGTCCCACGCCCCGTCCGGAGCCTCGGAACGGCCATGCCCACGGAACTGGAAGAACACCTTGCGGCCGGTCACCCCGCTGCCGAACGGTCGGGTGGTGGCGATGCCGTTGCCCAGCCCGTGCGCGAACACCGTGACCGGATCACCGGTGCCGGTGACCAGCCGCTCCAGTCGCACGCCGTGCGGGGTGGCGACCAGGTCGGTGTCCGGCTCCGGCAGTGCCGGTCGGCCGGTACGCGGCCCACCCGGGCCGGGCCCCCAACTGCGGGGCCCGCTGTCCGGTGGGGGTGGCCACCGGAAACCTCTCACCAGAACCCTTTGCCGTCGCTCAGGTCGCGCAGGCCGACCCGGACGTCGAGCAGGTAGATGAGCGCGGCGGCGATGCCGATCAGTCCGAAGAGGCTGATCGGGCCGAAGCCGAGCAGGGTCAGCACGAGGCAGACCGCCAGGATGGCGATCCAGCCACCCTTGGGCAGCGTCCCGATGGCGGAGAAGGCGTCGGAGCGTTGCGTGATGGCGTGCACCAGCGCGACACCCTGGATGATCAGCGCGAAGACGAGCAGGATCAGCTCGATCACGTAGCGGACTTCGAACGCGAAGATCGGCGCGGCGTTGGCCATGCCGGCAAGTTTATGTCGACGCCCCCGGCTTCGTCCGACAAGGACGTCGCCGGGGGCGTCGACACCGGGTACTACTCGGCCGCCGGGCGGGTCCGCTTGGTGGCCCGGGGGAGCTTCGCCGAGGGGGTCTCGGCCGGCTTGGGCGCCTTCGGCGCGCGGGCGGCCTTCTTGACGGCGGCCGGCTTGGCCTCGGCGATCTCGGCCACGTCGGCCGGGGTCGGCACCTCGGCCGGGGAGGCGGTCGGGGTGGTGACAGCCGCGGTGGCGGCCGGCGTCACCGCCTGGGTGGCCTCGATGTCGGCGTTGACCGTCTCGGCGGCCCCCAGCACGCCGGCGCCGACAACCCGCTCCCCCCGGGCGACCAGGGCGCCGTAGGCGGCGAACGCGCGCTCCTGAGCGGCCTGGGCACCGGCGATCACCAGGGCGGCGTTGCGGGTCGCGGCGGCACGCAGCTTGTCGAGGTCGGCGGCGTCGCGCAGCTTCGCCAGGTCGGCCGACTCGCGGAGCTTGGCCAGGTCGGCGGCGTCGCGGAGCTTGGCCAGGTCGGCCGACTCGCGGAGCTTGGCCAGGTCCAACGCGGCGGCCTTCTGGCGCAGCTCGAAGCCGGTCAGCACGGCCCGGCCGCCCAGGTCGGCGACGACGCGGGTGCCGAGGACACCGACCACTGCCGGCAGCTTGCGCAACTGCTCGATGGCCAGTTCGCCGGCGCCGGCGGCGGCGTAGATCGGGGCGGGGATGCGGTTGGTCTTCGGCTCGCTCATGACGTCTCCTTCTTCGGGGGGATGCTGGTGCTGTTCGGGGCGGGGGCGGTGCCCGCCTCGGTGCGGGCAACCGACTCGAGCACGGCCTCGGTCGGGGTGCCCTCGGCGGTGGTGGGGCCGGTGGCGGCCACATTGGCCAGGTCGGCGGTCGCGGTCGCGCTCGCGCCGGCGGCCTCGGTTTGCGCTTCGGCCAGCCGGGTGTTCTCCCGGCGGAACGTCTCGTAGATCTGACTGAGCGACTGCTTCTGGGCCATCGTCAGGTCGGCGTCCACGGCGATGGCGGCGAGGACCCCGTGGCCCTCCTTGTCGTCGAGCAGGCCGGCGCGCAGGTACATCGCGGGCGTGGAGACCCGCAGCGCGCTCGCCAGTTGCTGGAGCACCTCGGCGCTGGGCTTACGGAGGCCGCGCTCGATCTGGCTGAGGTACGGGTTGCTCACCCCGGCCTGTTCGGCGAGCTGCCGCAGCGAGATCTTGGCGTTGCGGCGGAGATCGCGGATGAACCCGCCGACATCGGGAAGGTCCTTCGGGGTGGCCATGGGTGCGACGCTAACCGGCCGCGCTAGCTCCTGCAAGCAAAATGCTTGCCATAGTTAGCAAGGTCTCAGCATCACGTTTGCGCGCCGTCCGCCCGATCCGTACGGTCCGATCCGTGCACAAGATCGCAGTCAATGGAGCAAGCATCGCGTACGACGAGGCCGGCAGCGGTTCACCCGTCGTTCTGCTGCACGCCGGAATCGCCGACCGGCGGATGTGGCGCGGACAGCTGCCCGCGCTCGCGGCCCGGCACCGGGTGATCGCCCCGGACCTTCGCGGCTACGGAGACTCGGAGCTGCCCACCACCCCGTTCGCGCACCACGACGACGTGGTCGGGCTGCTGGACGCGCTCGACCTGCCCCGGGCCGCCCTGGTCGGCTGCTCCTTCGGTGGATCGGTCGCCATCGACACCGCGCTGGCCCACCCCGACCGGGTGAGCGCGCTCGCGCTGTTCGACACCGCCGTCTCCGGCAACGAGTGGTCCGAGGAGGCGAACGACCTCTGGGACGAGCTGGTCGGCGAGGTCGACCCCGACGACTTCGTCGCCGGCGCGGCGGGCGAGGTGCGGTTCTGGGTGGTCGGCCCGGGACGTCAGCCGGCGGACGTCGACCCCGAGCTGATCGCGTTCGCCCAGCAGATGGATCAGCGTGCCCTCGCCGCCGAGCTGGCGCTCGGGGCCGTCGAGGTGGGAGAGCTGACGCCACCGGCGATCGACCGTCTCGGTGAGCTGAAGGTGCCCGTCCTGGTCACCGCCGGCGCCGCGGACGTGCCGGACATCAGTCGGCTCGCCGACCGGATCGCCGCCGAGGTCCCCGGGGCGGTACGACTGCCCGACGTGCCGGACGCCGCACACCTGCTGCCGCTGGAGCGCCCGGAGCCGGTCAACGCGGCAGTGCTCGCCTTCCTGAACTGAGCTGCGGACCGGGCCGGAGGACATGCCGTTGTGACGAGCGCCATACCTCACAGTCATATTCATACCTGTGAGGTATGGCGCTCGATCAGAAGGGTGTCTCTGCCCTCGGCAGCCCGCACCACCGGTGCGCGGTCACCAGAGTGGGCGGACCGCCCCGACCGGAACGCCGCCGCCGAAGAGCGGCACCTCGGCGTACTCGGTCAGCACCGGCGCGTCCACGCCCAGCCGGCGCAGCGCGGACACCAGCACCGGCATCCGGGCCCGATCGGCGCCGTCGTCAATCTTGAGCGCGACAGCGCCGACTCCCGGCAACGCCACCGCGATCACACCCTCGGCGCCGACCTTGGCCAGCAGGCCCGGGATGCCGCGCATCAACCGGGTGTCGTCGGCCTGGGTGCCACCGACGATCTCCGGGTACCCGCGCATGGCGTCGGCCACCGTGCGCGGCACCGAGCCGGGCTCGGCGTCGACCAGCCGGAGATACGCGCCGGCCAGCCCGGTCAGCGACACCGCGAGCACCGGGGCGCCGCAGCCGTCCACGCCCACCGCAGCGGCCTGCTCGCCGGTGAACTCCTCGATGGCGGCCCGCAACCGCTGCTGTAGCGGGTGCTCCGGCCGCCAGTAACCCGCCAGCGGCCAGCCGGCGGCCTCGCAGGTCAGCAGCATCCCGCTGTGCTTACCGGAGCAGTTCATCTGGGTCCGGGTCGGCCCGCCACCGGCGCGCAGCACCGCCTCCCGGGCCGCCACGCCCACCGGCAGGTCGGGCGGGCAGTGCAGCGCCGACGCGTCCAGCCCGGCGCGCTCCAGCAACGCACCGACCCGGGCCAGGTGGAAGTCCTCACCCGCATGACTCGCCGACACCAACGCCACGTCGGCCGGGTCGGTCAACGCCAGGCCGGCCCTCAGCATCCCGATCGCCTGCATCGGCTTGCTCGCCGAACGGGGGAAGACCGGCGAGGTCACATCCCCGGCGGACGCCACCACCGAACCGGCGGCGTCCAACACCACCACCGAGCCGCGGTGGGCGCCCTCCACGAACTCCGAACGGACCACCTCGGCGAGCGGCGCGCCACCCTCGTACGTCTTCGTCACGAGCTGGACGGTACCGACGACGCCGGGGTGCCCGACAGCGGGGTGACCAGGCGATCCACCGCTCGGGTGACAGGGGTGCGGGTCGGGGCCGGCCTTACCGCCCGAGCAGGGCGCGGGCCTCGGTGGTGGTCAATGGCGGACGCTGGGCGAGCTGGGCGAAACCCACCGCGCGGGCGACCAGTTGCATGTTGGACTCGACCGGGCGGCCCTTCGCGTACGTCACGGTGTCTTCCATGCCGACCCGCAGGTGCCCGCCGGTCGACAGCGCGGCCAGCATGACCGGAATCGTGCTGCGGCCGATTCCGGTGGCCGAGAAGGTGGTGCCCTCGGGCAGGTCACGCAGCATCCGGTGGGCCGCGACCAGCGTCTCGGTGCTGCCCGGCATGCCACCCGGCACACCCATCACGAAGTCGACGTGCACGTGCCCGCCGGCCGGCAGCCCGTACTTGCCGAGCAGCCGCTGCAACGCGGACAGGTGGCCGAGGTCGAAGATCTCGTACTCCGGCACGATCCCGCGCTCCTGCATCCGGGTGTGCAGGTCGACGATGAACTCCCAGCGGTTGAGGAAGACGTCGTCACCGAAGTTGACAGTGCCCATGGTGCACGAGGCCATGTCCGGCCGCGCGTCGAGGACGGCGAGCCGGGCGGCCTCCGGGTCGGTCACCGCGCCGCCGGAGGAGAGCTGCACGATCAGGTCGGTGCTCTCCCGCAGCGCCGCGACCGTGTCGGCCAGCCGCACCGGGTCGAGGGTCGGCCGGGCCTCGTCGTCGCGGATGTGGACGTGGATCACGGCGGCGCCGAGCGCCTCGCACTCCTTGGCGGTGAGCAGCAGCTCGTCGAGGGTCACCGGCAGCGCCGGCACCTCCGCCTTGGCCGACTCAGCGCCGGTCGGGGCCACCGTGATCAACGTCCCTGTCGTCATGCCGGCGATCCTAGACGCCCCGGTCAGGACGGGTCGATCGCCGCCGCGGTCTCGCCGACCAGCAGTGCGGCGTCGTCCGGAACGTTCCGCTTGAGCACCGCGAGGGCGACCTGGCCCAGCTCGTGGTGCAGCACGGCGGTGCCCACGAAACCGACCGCCCGCCCGTCGAGTGTCACCGGCGTACCGGCCGTCGGCGGCTGGTCGGTGGTCACCCCGTCCAGGTGCAGCAGTACGAGCCGGCGCGGCGGCCGGCCCATGTTGTGCACCCGGGCCACCGTCTCCTGGCCCCGGTAGCAGCCCTTGTCCAGGTGCACCGCCGGTGCGATCAGGTCCACCTCCGCCGGGATGGTCCGGTGGTCGGTGTCCACCCCGACCCGGGGCCGCCGGGCGGCCACCCGGATCGCCTCGTACGCCCAGAGCCCCGCGACCGGCACCCCGGCGCCGCGCAGCTCCGCCACCACCTGGTCCATCGCCGACCGGGGCACCAGCAGGTCCACCCCGATCGGGCCACGTCGGGCCCAGCCGCCGATCGGCAACGGCCGCACGTCGTACCGCACGCTCGCCCGGGGCGGCACGGCGCCGGCGGCGAACTTCGGACCGGGCACCGCGACCAGGTCCGGTTCGGCGAGCCCGGTCACGCCGAGCGTGCCCAGCGCCTCCGTCGCCGCCGGCCCGACCAGCGACAGCAGCGCCCGCTCGGCGGTCGCGTCACGTGGTTCGACCTTGCTGAAGAAGCGCATCTTCTCCAGGTACGCCAGCAGGCCGGCGGTCGCCCCCGGCTCGGTGTCCAGCCAGGCGGTCTCGCCGTCCTCCGCGACCACCGCGTGCTGCTCGACGTGGCCGTGCGGCGACAGCACGAGGAGTTCGGTGCCCTCGCCCGCGGCCAGCGAGGTCAGGTGCTGCGAGGTGATCGTGTGCAGCCAGCCGGCCCGCTCGTCGCCGGGGACCGCGACGACCCCCCGGTGTGACCTGTCGACCAGACCGACAGCGGTGTCGAGGGTGCGCTGCTCGCGCAGCGGGTCGCCGTAGTGCGCGGCCACCCCCCGCACCCCGGCCGCGACGTGCGCCGGATCCGGCTGGTCACGGCTGGCCTCGTCGATGCTCTCGACAGCCACCGCGCCCGCGATGTCGATCATTTGTGGTCCCCGTTCTCGCAACGTCCGCAGACGCCGAAGAGTGACACGTGCCCGATGTCCACCCGGAACCCGCGCTGCGCGGCCAACTGGTCGACGAGGGGGCCGAGCAGCTCCGGATCGATCTCGTCGATCGCGCCACAGTCCCGGCAGACCAGGTGGACGTGTTGGTGCTCACCCGCCGCGTGGTAGGTCGGCGAGCCGTGCGACAGGTGGGTGTGGGTCACCAGGCCGAGCCGTTCGAGCAGCTCCAGCGTGCGGTAGATGGTGGTGATGTTGACGCCGGCAGCGACCTCCCGGACGGCGGTGTGCACCTGCTCCGGGGTGGCGTGCCCCAGATCGAGCACCGCCTGGAGGACGAGCTGCCGCTGGGCTGTCAGCCGCAGCCCACGGGCCCGGAGCATTTCCGCGAGGGAGGATTCGGACACCGTCCGATCATAGTTCGGTCGCCCGACTGGTTCGTGCCGCGCGATCGACCGCCACTACGCTCGGTGGTCATGGTGAGGTCGCCCGTCGGGGACGCCACGGGCAGCCCGTCCGCACGGATCGCCGTGCTCGGGCGCGGCCCGGTCCCGGTTAGCGACCCCGTGCTCCGCGGTGACGACCTCGGTGTGCTCCACGGCGACGGCATCTTCGAGACCATGCACCTGCGGGACGGTCGGCCGTGGCTGCGCGACGAGCACCTGGCCCGCCTGATCGCGGCGGCCACCACCGTAGAGCTGGCCCTGCCCCCGACCGTCGCGCTGATCGACCTGCTGGACGAGGTACGGGCCGGCTGGCCGGCCCAGGTGGAGGGGGGACTTCGGCTGCTCTGCACGCGGGGCCCGGAGGCTGGCGGCCCGCCGACCGTCTTCGCCACGCTGGCCGAGGTGCCGGCGTCCTCCCGGGCGGCCCGGCGCGACGGCATCGGGGTGGCCACCCTGTCGCTGGGGGTGCCCGCCGCGGCCCGCACCGAGCTGAGCTGGCTGCCCGCCGGCATCAAGTCCACGTCGAGCGCGGTCAACAGCGCCGCCCGCCGCTGGGCCCGCCGGGCCGGCGTGGACGACGTGCTCTGGATCTCCTCCGACGGTTACGCCCTGGAGGGGCCGATCGCCAATGTGGTGTGGCTCACCGGCGACACGCTCTGCACGGTGCCGGCCGCCGCCACCGGCATCCTGCCCGGCACGACAGTGGCCTGGCTGCTCGCCCACGCCGGCGAGCTGGGCCTGGCCACGGTTGAACGGATGGTCACGCCGGCCGAGCTGCACGCCGCCGACGGGGTCTGGTTCAGCTCGTCCGTACGCGGGCTCGTCGAGGTCCACACGCTCGACGGGGTGCGTCGGGCTCGCTGCCCGCGCACCCCCGCCCTGCAAGCCCTGCTGGGTTTTCCCGGCTAGTCAGCCGCCCACCCGGACGAGTCGGGCGGAGAGGTGCGGGCTGAGCCCGTGCCCCATGGCGGCCATCTCCTGCGCGTAGAGCAGCGCACCCTCGACGATGCCGAAGAGTCGGTGCCCGCCGGTGACCTCCTTGGCGGTCGGCGTCCGGATCACCGCGTCGGTGGCGAACTCGACCTGGGTGCCGGTGCGCTTGCCCAGGTGCAGCTCCATCACCCCGGTCGGGGTGGTCAGCAGCGCCTCCAACTCGTCGGTGGCCCGACCGTCCACCAGCACCGGCCGCCACCAGCCGACCTCCCGGCCGGCCGGCCGGACCGGCTTGCTCTGCTCGTCGAGGATCCAGGCCCGCGACTCGTAGTGCAGGAACGGTCGGCCGTCGTGGCTGATCCGGATCTCCTGCGCGTAGTCGAAGTCGTCGATGGTGGGGAAGCCGCCCTTGCCCCGACCACGCCACAGGCCGATGTACGGCAGCAGACCGTCCAGCGCGGGGTGCAGCTTCGGCCCGACCCGCAGGTCGTAACTCTCCTCGAACGGGTACTCCTCGACCGGCGGCGCGTTCAGCCACGGCGGCTGCAGCGGGTTCTCGCTCACCAGGCAACCTTCGTTCGCGACTGCGGGGCTCGCAGACCCGGCTCACTCCTCGCGCTCACCAGCGTCCTCTCGACATGCGTACGGCAAGGTAGACCAGGCCACCGGCGAGCCCGCCCAGGCCGGCGACCAGCAGGCTGACGAACCCGATCTCGGTAACCATCCCGACCATCCTATGCTGGGCCACATGGCCCGCACTCTCGTCGTCAAGGCCACCGCGGGGGCGGACGCCCCGGAGCGGTGCGCGCAGGCATTCACTGTCGCGGCGACGGCGGTGGCGGCCGGAGTGGACGTCTCGCTCTGGCTGACCGGTGAGTCGACCTGGTTCGCGTTGCCCGGCCGCGCGCAGGAGTTCGAGCTGCCGCACTCCGCGCCGCTGGCCGAGCTGCTGCACGTCATTCTGACCAGTGGTCGGGTGACCGCCTGCACCCAGTGCGCGGCCCGACGGGAGATCGGCCCGGACGACGTACTCCCGGGGGTCCGGATCGCGGGTGCCGCGGTCTTCGTCGAGGAGGCGTTGGCCGAGGGCGCGCAGGCACTCGTCTACTGACCGCCAGGCGGGTCGGGTCGTCGTGGGCGGAGTGCCGATACCGACCCGACATCTCGGGCAGCTGCCTACGATTCGGATGTGACCGAGGCGACGGAGAAATTCTTCGCAGCACTGCCGTCGCGCGCCCCCGACGTCCTGGGCGGCCTGGCCGACGGGACTCTCCAGATCGACCTGGGCAGCGACCACCAGACCGAACACTGGCTGGTCCGGATGCGTCCCGGGTCGGTGCAGGTGAGCCGAGGACGCGGGCCGGCCGACGCCATCTGGTACAGCAGCGCAGCCCTCTTCGACCGGATGATCAGCGGCGAGGCCCAGGGTGTCGCGGCGGTGCTGCGCAACGAGAGCACGTTCAGCGGGAACGTGGTGCTCTTTCTCGCCTTCCGAAGGTTCTTCCCGAACCCGCCCGGCACCCGCGACCCCCGCGAGACGACCCGCCGAGCAGCCGGACGACTGGCGTGAAGGAACTCGTCAGCATCCTGGACGGCAACACCTTCCTGGTCAGCGACCGTCGCGGGGACATCGAGCCGTCCTACGACTTCCCCACCGGGCTGTTCTCCTTCGACACCAGGTTCCTGTCGAAGTGGTTGCTCACCCTGGACGGCAAGCGGCTGCACGCTCTCTCCGTCGACGACAACGAGTCGTACCGCACCACGTTCTTCCTCGCCCCCGGGGAACCCACGCACTACCTGGACGCGAAGGCGTCGGTGGTTCGCAGCCGGGCGATCGTGGGCAGCTTCGAGGAGGAGCTGACAGTGCTCAACCACACCGGCTCGGACGTCGAGTTCACCGTCCGGATCGAGATCGGGGCCGACTTCGCCGACCTGTTCGAGATCAAGCGCCCGCGGCGGAAGGTTGGCCAAACGACCGTCTCGACGTCCGAGAACGAGCTGCGACTGACCTACCGGCGGGAGGCGTTCCACCGGGAGACGGTGGTCAGCAGCACCGCCGCAGCCCAGGTCGACGAGTCCGGGATGACCTTCCGGATCCGGATCGCCCGCAACAGCCAGTGGACCACCCGACTGCACGTGTCAAGCGTCGTCTACGGCGCCCGTGGCGAGGACATCCGGGCCACCCTCCCGTACGGCGGCAGCCGCAGCGCGAACGTCATCCGGGCCGAGCAGCAGGAGCTGATCGAGCGGGCGCCGAAGCTCGGCTGCGACTGCCAGCCGCTGGCCGGGGCGTACCGGCGCAGCCTCGACGACCTGGCCGCACTGCGCTACGAGTCGATCGCCCTCGGGGTCCGGCTGATCGCCGCGGGACTGCCCTGGTTCATGACCCTGTTCGGCCGGGACAGCATCATCACCTCGCTGCAGGTGCTGCCGTTCCTGCCGGAGCTGGTCCCGCCGACGATCCTGATGCTGGCCGGCTTGCAGGGGCAGCGCATCGACGACTTCCGGGACGAGGAACCCGGCAAGATCCTGCACGAGCTTCGGTACGGGGAGACCGCCGGCTTCGAGGAGCAGCCACACTCGCCGTACTACGGGTCGGCCGACTCGACGCCGTTGTTCGTCATCCTGGTCGACGAGTACGAACGCTGGACCGGCGACGGAGCGCTGGTGCGTCGGCTGGAGTCGCAGCTCCGGGCGGCGTTGGATTGGATCGACAGCTACGGCGACCTGCTCGGCACCGGCTACCTCTGGTACCAGACCCGGAACCCGGAGAGCGGTCTGCAGAACCAGTGTTGGAAGGACTCCTGGGACGCGATCTCGTACGCCGACGGGCACCTGCCCGGCTTTCCCCGGGCGACCTGTGAACTACAGGGGTACGCGTACGACGCGAAGATCCGGGCCGCCCGGCTGGCCCGGACCTTCTGGAACGACCCGGAGTACGCGGACCGGCTCGAACGGGAGGCCGCCGACCTCAAACGGCGGTTCGACCGCGACTTCTGGATCGCCGACCGGGGGTACTACGCACTCGCGCTGGACGCCGACGGCCGGCAGGTGGACGCGCTGACCTCCAACATCGGGCACCTGCTGTGGAGCGGCATCGTGGACGAGTCCCGCGCCGGCAAGGTGGTCGAGCACCTGCTCGGGCCACGGCTCTTCTCCGGCTGGGGAGTGCGCACCCTCGCCAAGGACGACGGACGGTACAACCCGATCGGCTACCACGTGGGCACGGTGTGGCCGTTCGACAATTCGATCATCGCCTGGGGGTTGTGGCGGTACGGCTTCCGGTCCGAGGCGGGGATGCTCTGCGACACGATGCTGGCGGCGTCCCGGTACTTCGAGGGGCGGCTGCCGGAGGCGTTCGCCGGCTACGCCCGTGACCTCACCAACTACCCGGTGCAGTATCCGACGGCGTGCAGTCCGCAGGCCTGGTCCACCGGCACCCCGCTGCTGCTGCTCCGGGTGATGCTGGGGTTGGAGCCGCAGGGCGAACACCTGATCATCGACCCGGCCGTGCCACCGGGCATGGGTCGGATCGAGCTGCTGGACATCCCCGGCCGGTGGGGCATGGTGGACGCGTTGGGCCGCAGCCGTGACCCAGCGGATCAACCTGACCAGGGTTGATCGGTGCGGGTCGCCCGGCTCACTCCGGGCAGCCGACGGTGGCGGCCAGTCGGGCCGCGTCCGGGCCGCTCTCGGCCAGCACCGTCACCGGACCGGTGCGGTACGCGTACACCGGAGGTTGGTCCAGCAGTGGGGTGTCGCCGGCCAGCGGGGCGAGTGCGGTCATCGACGGGCCGGAGGCGACCACGGACCGTGCGGTGCGAGCCAGGCCCCCACCCGGGCAGGGCGCGCTGATCAGCTCCGGCGCGGCGTCGCCCGGCTGGCCGAGCGCGCGTTGCGCGGTGGTCAGCGCGGC